>CAVGNU010000006.1:0-57699 GCA_963630775.1 Bacteroides fragilis
CACATATGCCGCATATTGCTGAATATTATAATGGAATAGACGTAAACTATGAAAACTATCAATTGTTTTGCAAATTTAAACACTTTGCTCCTTATATGGTAAGGAAATGTTTTGCTACAGAATATTCATTTAAAGAAGATACCCCACAAGGAACAGCTATGAGTGTCTTGGTCTGCACTTTAGGAGCGTTATTAAACTTATCTATAGTCCTTGATAGAAACGGAAATCATTTATTAAATGCTAAACCTACATCTACAGAAGGTTTAACGCCAAGATCTGCTGATGATAAATGATAAAAATTCTCTGACTATGCGGAATTGGGCAAGATATAGTTATCCGATAAATGGGGCAGATATGCGCGAAACCGATGGCTTACCAGAGTCAGTGAAATAGCAAAATCCCCGCAGAGTGCGGGGATTTTTGGGATAAATATCGCATAAAATTTAACTTATACTTATTCCTGGCGGATGGGGAGGGATTCGAACCCCCGGAAGAGTTGCCCCTTCAGCGGTTTTCAAGACCGTCGCATTCGACCGCTCTGCCACCCATCCGAAACTGTTTCTTTTTCCCGCCGGTCTTTCAAACCTGCGGTTTTGTTCGCACCGCGTTGCGGGCTCACCATTCGTTCGCGCGCGGCAGCGTTTTACTTGCCTTGCTGACTCATACGCAAGACCGTCGCATTCGACCGCTCTGCCACCCATCCGAAACTGCTTCTGTGCGTGGTAGTATAATTTAAGCGTGCATGATTAGCAAGTAATTTATTTAATACAAACTGCGAATTTTACGACGCCATTTGGCCGATGGTACTATGCACGCCACTACGCGCAGCAACTTACGAATTCCTGTCGCGAACACGTTGGTTGACATCTTTTTATCTGTATTGCCGCGCAACCATTGCGTGCCGCCGTATTTCGGGCTGTCTTTGGCACGGCTGATTATTTTCACCATTACGCGCTGACGCAATGGAATGCGTTTCAATTCGCCCTCGGGAAAGCCGTATGCGCGGCCACACAGCAAGAAATTCGGATGTTCGACCAGATACGCATTCAGGTGCGATTCATCATCAACGCGCGCCACGATATTATTTTTCAAATCGGTTTGAACATTTTTTGCCAACACACGGCACATTTTCAGAAATGCGTCCGCAGTGCCCCCATTAAACGCCCCACATACATAGTGACGCCCGCGTCCATATGGCACGCACGCAGTGGATTCGGGCCGCCGCTCGTACGGATAATGGTCGGGCACCTGGTCTATGTCGCCAGACGGTCCTGGGTGCAATCCTGCAACCAACCCATTATGCCATTCGCGCGGCGTAATTTCCGCCAAATCAACCGGGTTATAGAATTGGAAATTCGCATTAAAGAAATAGACATAATCAAATTGTTTTAATTTATCCGCCATCCCCAAAAACATTTCAAAACGCATCAAACTGTCATACGGCCACCCGCGTTTTTGTGTGGAAATAATAGTGATATTCTTTCCGTGCATCGCGGACGTCGGACTGTCCGTCCAGATAAAGTAATGTTTGTCACACGGCGTCAGATATTTTTCGCACGATTTGTAAAAATCATCCCAAAACACCGTATAGCGCCCGAGTGCGATATACAAAATGGCAACTTGCGTCATGTCAATTCCCCTTGGCATATAAAAAATAAAGAAACCGCCCACAGAAATGGCGGTTGGGGAGTTGGTAAATCAATATATCAGTGATTCTGTTGCCTTTGGTTAGACCTTATAGCAAACAGCCCCCCAACCAAATGGCAAGGGGATGATTACGATGCGAAATGCACCGGAAACATCAGATTACGATGCATTCGCACCGAATATATTGGGCTTACCACAGCCCCGAACCAACATTCCAGGTTGATTCTGTGTACATTTTTGCATATCAAAGGAATAAATTCAAGAGAAAGAAACCCGTCATATTCCCATATAGTGTGACGAGATGCGCGCTGCTATCTTACTTTTGTTTTTTGCGCCTGTGCGATTTTGGCCGCGCACATTTTTGTGTAATTTGGGGTTGTACGTGCATATTCGTGCCACAGGTCGGGTATATAAAACGCATTTGTACCGTGCGCCAGTGTCCAATGCACAACTTTGCCATTGGGTGCTTCGCATTGTAACTTGAAACATGCCGGAAAGAACCCGTTAAAGCAACATTTGTCACATGCGCCACCATCGGTCAGGTTCGCAACCAAGACATCGGGCAACTTGTAATCCAGAATCATTTGATTTGTCCTTTGGTTTTGTATCCCCGCATTGCACAAGCAAATAGCATTGTGCCAGCGGCAAACATTATCGCCGACAGCAACTGGCCCATGGTCAGCCCCCAATTTGTTAAAAATCCGATTTGGGCATCTGGCATACGGAATTGTTCACAGAATATGCGTGCGGTGGCATATGCCATCCCCAGTACCCCGCCAATCGCGCCCGCGTGCCGACGCAGTCCTGTGAAACGATACATACAATACATAAATATAAACAAGACGATGCCTTCGGCGGTGGCCTCGTATAACGGACTGGGGTGCAAGGGTATTTGTGTATAACCGTTAAACACGACGCCCCACGGCATATCGGTTGGACGACCCATAACCTCCATATTTATAAAATTTGCAATGCGTCCGAAAAAGAATCCGATTGGTGTCACCACGGCCAGCAAGTCCAGTATGCGCAGCGCGATATTCACTGTGCCACCCGTGATGCCACTGTTTGACGTGCGGTGCAATTTGCGCGCATATAAAAATGTCGCGCCAATCACGCCAATCAGGCCGCCATGGAAACTCATCCCGCCATTCCATACCATAAATATCTGCAACGGATGCGCCAGAAAATAGGGCAGGTTATAAAATAATACATACCCCAGCCGGCCGCCCAAAATCACGCCTAAAATCACCGCGGTCAACAGGTCGTCTAGTTGTATCTTGTTTAATGTAATCTGGCTGTCATTGCGGCGCATCAGGTGGCGAAATAAATAATACCCGGCAATGAATCCGGCAATATACGCCAACGCGTACCAACGAATGTCCACGCCCAGGACAGAAAACGCAACAGGTGAAATTGGGTTGACTGTTATTGCCATCTTAAATCCCTTGAATTTATGGGGGCATTGTATTATATATTCGGTGAATAACAAGGAGAAAGTTATGATTACAAAGAAATCATTGAACCAGGTATCACCCGTCGCCCGTGATAATGGCATGGGATTGTACCTGAAACGCGTATTCGCATTGATGTTTGCTGCGATTGGCGTAACGGCATTGGCGTCGTTTGTCACGATGGCAACACCACTGATTGGCATAATGTTTACAGCAACAGGTATGTCGCCACTGTATTATATTTTATTGTTTGGTGGGCTGGCATTGTCCGTCTGGGCACAGGCGCGCGCATTTTCTATGTCACCGGCTGCCGCCACCGCAATTCTGTTTATCTATGCCGCAACGTTGGGTGTCGTGATGACACCACTGTTGCTGTTCGCATTGTATAACAGCCCGATTACAATTATCGCGGCGTTTGTACTGGCGGCGGTGATGTTCGCATGCATGGCATTGTTTGGGTACAAGACAATCAAGAACCTGTCGTTCTTGGGCGTATTCTTGACCATGGGCATGATTGGTTTAATCTTGGTTGGGTTGGCGTCATTCGTTTGGCCGGCGATTATCGGCGGTACATTTGGCACAGTCGTATGCCTGATTGGTGTATTGGTATTTGCACTGTTCACTGCGTATGACATGCAGAATTTGAAATATGCGTACAACGCAATGGGCGGTGATGACCACCAGAAAAATCAGTTGGCGGTATTGGGCGCGTTGCACCTGTATATATCGTTCGTTGCAATGTTCCAGTATTTGCTGAGTTTGTTTAACCGCGACTAAGAAAACCAAAAAAAGGAAAGAAAAATGGCGTATAAAATTGACCCATCTAAATGCATTGGCTGTCACACATGCATGGGCGCATGTCCGGTGTGTGCGATTGCAACCACGTCTGATGGTAAATGTGTAATTGACCCGGCAAAGTGCATTTCGTGCGGCACGTGTGCGGCGGTGTGTCCGGTTGCGGCGATTGCCCCAGATGTGCAGTGAGTATGTACAGACGATAAAAAACGGGGCGTTTGCCCCGTTTCTTTTTGTTGCAAATACGCAAAAACAGTATAATAATTGGTGCGTTAAAAATAGAGGATTAAAATGCCAGCAAAATCAGTAAATGATATCGTCGCATTGTGCAAGCGACGCGGTTTTATTTTCACAGGTTCTGAAATCTATGGCGGTTTGGGCGGCGCATACGATTACGGCCCATACGGTGTTGAATTGATGAAAAATATCAAGAACGCATGGTGGAACGCCATGATTTATTCCCGCAATGATATCGAAGGGCTGGATGCGGCATTGATTTCCAACCGACTGATGTGGAAATATTCTGGGCACGAGGGCAGCTTTTCTGACCCATTGGTGGAATGCAAAAAATGCGGCGCGCGCATGCGTCAGGATAAAATGAAAGATACAACCAAGTGCGATAATTGTGGCAGCACGGATTTAACCGACCCACGCGCGTACCAATTGATGATGGGCCTGTCCATTGGGGCGACCGCCGATGGTGCAATCAATGCGTATCTGCGCCCTGAAACAGCGACCACAACATATGTAAATTTCAAAAACGTATTGGACGCATGCCCACATAAATTACCATTTGGCATTGCCCAGATTGGCAAGGCATTCCGTAATGAAATTTCCCCACGTGGATTTGTGTTCCGCATGCGTGAATTTGAACAGGCGGAAATGCAATACTTTATAAACCCTGCCGATGACGCGAAATATTTCGAAGAATGGAAAAAGACGCGAATGGCGTGGTGGATAAATGTTTTGGGCATTCCTGCGGACAAATTACGCTTTACCCCACACGAAAAACTGGCCCATTATGCCAAGGCCGCAGGTGATATTGAATACGCATTTCCCGATGGTTTTGACGAGGTCGAAGGTGTCCACAACCGTCAGGACTTTGATTTGGGTTCACACACCAAGGCACAAAATGAATTTCATATTTCTGCGCATGTTATGGAAAACCACGACAGTACGGTTAAATTGGCGTATTCCGACCCGCAAAGTGGCGACAGTTTCATCCCATTCGTCATTGAAACTGCAATGGGGGTAAACCGCGCAATGTTGGCCGTTATGATAGAGGCATATACCGAAGAGCAGTTGTCAGATGGCAAGACCCGCACAGTCCTGAAACTGAAACCAAAACTTGCACCAGTCAAGGCCGCGGTTATTCCATTGGCGCGCAATGTTCCCGACTTGGTTCAGACCGCAAACGATATTGAAAATTCGTTGCGCGCGTTACACATTGGCCGTATCGAGTTGGAAAATTCTGGTAATATCGGTAAAAACTATCGTCGTCATGATGAAATCGGTACACCGGTTTGCATCACCGTTGATCACCAAACAATGGAAGATGGCACAGTGACCCTGCGTCACCGTGATGATATGGGCCAAGAACGCATCGCCATCGCGGATGTTCCGCGTCGCGTGACTGAAATCATCAATGCATAAAAAAATAAACGGGCAATGTCCCGTTTTTTTGTGCGTTTTTCCAGAACGAATCGGCGTAACGCCATACGACGCCAAGGGATGTGTCCTAAAAACGCAGGACAAATATCATATTGAAAAATTTTTTACTAAGAAAAAAATCACCACTTTTTGTCGCCTTTGTGATTTTTGCCCAGATTTCTGCGTCTTTGGATGCATAGCCCGATTTATACACGGTCACATATAAAAAGAGTATAGCCGGAAAAATCCCCAGTGGGTTTATATTGTAAGCATAGACAGAACAACAAACAAAAAGGTGAAAAAACAAATGACACACAGTGATGTATGGTATGCAATCGATTGCTTTGCCAATGCGCACAAAATGTCCTGCTCTGGATTGGCGCGTCGCAGCGGTCTGGATCCAACAATTTTTAACAAGAGCAAGCGTTGGTCAAAATACGGCCAGCCACGTTGGCCGTCAACTGGCAGCATAGCCAAAATTTTGGCGGCAACCGGTGAAACGGTCAGCAATTTCACCAAATACTTTTCGAACAAGCAAAATGAATTATAAAATCTGTAAATAATACCGCGTGCGTTTGCGCGCGGTATTATGCTGTGATAACCATAGAATATATTTTTCAAAAACCCGTCTTTTATGCTGTTTTTAGGTCAAAGAATCGTGTATAATGAGAATCGACAATCATATTCACGTATTTTTGTTATCTTTTTTATTAAAAAGGTATGGCGATGGCTACTATAAAAACCAGAGTGACCTTGTTGAAAGAACTGTTAGCGTTAAAAGAAGTCATAGATACAGGTCAAATCCAAGTTGCTGCAAACAAGAACGGCATAAAACATTCGAACATGTCCAAACTGATTTCTGATTTGGAAATGCGTTTGAATGCAACACTGTTACAACGTACCCCCGCGGGCAGTTTGCCAACCAATGCAACACCGGAAATTTATTCGGCGATTGAAACAATATGTAATGCATTGGATAAAATAGAACGGGTCGGCCCCGAAGAAGAACTGACCGGTTATATTTCCGTCATGATTGCCGAAGGATTGGTCGGCAGTTATATATTGCGTGACTTGTCGCGATTCTATGCATTATACCCAAAAATTCGTTTGGATTTGCTGACCAATCGGCAACAGAACTTATCAAGCATAGAGGTTGCACTGGTTGACTCAAAATCCAATTATCAAATCCCGGGGCGCACATTGTTCCGTATGCGGGCACCTGCATATTTCTTTACCTCTCAGGAATATTTGGATAAACATGGCGCGCCGCGTGACATGGACGATATGCTGGAAAATTTTGACCTGTGCATGTACCAGTCATATTTGAATATGCCCGAATGTTCTTTTGTTGCAAAGCGTGCGCGTAAATTGAACACAACAACGGATTCTGTTGGATTGATATTCCGCCTGATACGTGATGGCGATGGTATGGGGTTGCTGCCAGCGTGGACGGCGCAACAGCCGCCCAAACTGGTGCGTGTGCCGAACATAGATTTTGAATACGAACACCATATGATTGCTGCATGCAGTCCGAAACTGATTGATTCACCAAAAGTACGGGCATTTATCAGATTCCTTGACGATTTTTGTCAAAGGCATAATATACCTGTGGAACGGGTGTGTTAAATCATGTTGGTTAAATCCGAATATTTGTCACCGATTGGTAAATTGACATTGGTTGCGTCTGACAATACGCTGGTGGGGCTGTGGATTGCGGGGCAACGTCATCATGGTGATGTTACTGGTATTCCATTCGGCCACAGTACGGTATTGCAACGTGCATCGCGTTGGTTGGACATTTATTTTGCTGGTGGTCACTCAGCCGTTGATTTTGAATTGTCGCCCACGGGCACGGCGTTTCAACGTGTGGTATGGCGCGCGTTGCGCGAAATTCCATATGGCACAGTTGCATCATACGCTGATATCGCGCGCCATGTTGGATGCGCGTCCGCACGGGCGGTTGGTGGTGCGGTTGGTCGCAATCCGATTTCAATTATTATTCCATGCCATCGCGTTGTCGGCGCGCATGGCGCAATGATTGGTTATGCTGGCGGTATTGACGCCAAGAAAAAATTATTGGGGCTGGAACAGGGTATTATTCCCGCCAAATAACAGATGCAAACATTCCATTTATAGTGTCACGCAAGTTCATATCATCAAAAAACTGATTGCGCTGGGCGGGGGTTGTACCGTGTTCGTTATCTTCGAAATGTGGAATGTATTTTTGAATGGCGATTTTTTGTACGCCGCGATTGTGCAAATCGCGCGTTATTTCTATTAAATCCAGTTTTGAAACAAATCGCGGATCACATGTAATGCGAATCTCATAATCCTTGCCTGTCGCCTGCCATATCTCCAAACTGTGAATCATGCGGTCATGGGCGATATTTTGACCCGACAACGCACCATATTTATCACGCGTGGTTTTGTAATCCAAACCAATCCAGTCAACTGCATCGGCGGCGCGTGCCAAATTTTCAGGGTAAAAACCGTTTGTGTGCAGGCCGATTTTGAAACCTAACTCACGAACGCGTCGCATATACTCAATCGCCGCATCCCCCTGCATCAATGCTTCGCCACCGGAAAAAACGACGGCTTCCAATTTGCCGATGCGACTACGTAACCAATCAAAAACTTTGTCTGGGTCGTATTCGCCATCGCCAACATTCAACAAATGGGGATTTGAACAGTACACGCATCGCAACGGACACCCGCGCAGGAACAGCACAGCGGCCAATTTCCCAGGGTAATCAATCGTTGTAAACGATACCAAACCCCCAATTTGAATATCAGACATTTTATTATGCGGCCTTTTTTAATAATTCACAATGACGTGCACCGGTGGTCAAACTGTTGGCTTCTGTAAAGGTTTTTCTTTCACAAAATTCAGAATATTTACCAATGTTAAAATTAGACACTGGTCTGATAAAGCCCATAGAGCGTGAAAAAACTTCACATGGTGTTCTCTGATTGTTGGCTGCTTGCATAATTTTCCTCCTTTTTTGTGCAATGCGTGTGTTTATTCGTGATTACATTCACAGTTCTGATTTGCGGCGGTTTCCGCGTCGCATTTCGGACAGAACTCATGACGTCCCGGCAAATACCCGTGTTTTGGACAAATCGAGAATGTCGGTGTCAATGTCATGTACGGAATCTTGTAGTTTTCAAAGATTGTACGTACAATTTTCTGGGCGGCTTCGCCACTGGATACAGGTTCGCCCATATACAGGTGCAACATCGTGCCACCGGTATATTTGCGCTGTAATTCTTCTTGGTGTTCCAATGCGACAAATGGGTCGTCGGTAAAATTCACCGGCAACTGTGTCGAATTTGTATAGTATGGCGCATCGTGCGTACCGGCCGTGATGATGTCTGGGAAATTTTTCACATCGGTTTTGGCAAAGCGGTATGAACAACCCTCGGCAGGGGTGGCTTCCAAATTATACAGGTTGCCTGTTTGTTCTTGGAAATTTGCCAAGTTTTCACGAATGAAATCCATCACGTCCAGAACTAATTTTTTGCCCATCGGGGTTGCGATGTTTTCGCGATCGCCTGTAAAGTTGCGAACCATTTCGTTCGCACCATTTACACCAATGGTTGAAAAGTGATGTTCCCAATTACCCAGATAACGGCGTGTGAACGGATACAGTCCACGTTCCATATTCTTGGTAATAATCTTGCGCTTGATTTCCAGCGAATCACGCCCCATGTCCAACAAACGTTTCAGTTCACGGAACAGCCCGTCGCGATCGTCACGATGTACATAGCCCAAACGCGCCAAATTGATTGTAACAACACCGATTGAACCGGTCTTTTCAGCCGACCCAAACAGCCCCCCACCACGCTTTAACAATTCACGTACGTCCAAACGCAGGCGGCAACACATAGAGCGCACGTCGGTTGGATTCAGGTCGGAATTCAAGAAATTCTGGAAATTTGGAATCCCGTATTTTGCTGCTAAATCAAACAAAGGTTTGACATTTGGGTGTTCCCATGGGAAATCATCGGTAATGTTATATGTTGGAATTGGGAATGTAAATGGACGACCTAGTGCGTCACCTTCGGTCATAACCTCCAAAAATGCTTTGTTGATTGTATCCATTTCCGCTTGCAGGTCGCCGTATGTAAAATCAACCTGTTTTTTACCGATAAATGGATGCTGGTCACGCAAGTCCTTTGGACACGTCCAATCAAATGTAAAGTTGATAAACGGTGTTTGCGTGCCCCAACGACATGGCACAGCACAGTTAAATATCAACGTCTGCATTGCGTTTTTGACATCGGCATATGTCAGGTTATCAATTCTGACATATGGTGCCAGATACGTATCCACAGACGAAAACGCCTGTGCGCCTGCAAATTCATTCTGTAATGTGCCCAAGAAATTCACCATATGCGAAATGGCGGTTGCCATATGCTTGGCCGGTTCGCATTGCAGATACCCTGGGACGCCATTGAACCCCTCATACAACAATTCTCGCAAGGACCAGCCCGCACAATAACCTGTCAGCCAGCCCAAATCGTGAATATGAATAGATGCGTTCTTGTGCGCTTCTGCAATTTCGCGTGGGTACAGGTTCAGCCAGTATTCCGCCGTTACGCGTTCACTGGTACGCAAAATCAACCCGCCAATGGAATATCCAACGTTTGCATTTTCCTTGATGCGCCAATTCGAACCACCAACATACCCCTCAATCACTTCTACAGCATCAACGTATGAATCGCGAATTTCGCTGCGTTTCTGGCGATATATAATATATGATTCGGCGGTTTTGTACGCCTTGGCGTCCATCAATGCCTGAATCACGTGTTCTTGAATTTGTTCAACCGATGGTATGCGGTCTGTAAAGGTTGCGTCTAACTTGTTCAAAACGTTTTGGGTAATTGTCGCCACATCCGCATCAGATATTTCCCCTGTGACCGCAACGGCCTTTTTAATTGCATCAAATATCTTTTTGGAATCAAACGGGACAGTTTCGCCACCGCGCTTTTGTACCGCGACCAATTTAGTCGTCAGCGTTGGAATAACCTGAATTTTTGTTTCGTTTTTTGCATCAGACATTTTTCTGTCCCTTATTTTGTTAAAACACAACATCTAGTGGTTATTTTGTTTGTTTAATACCAATATATAGTTTTATAGGTTTTCTATCAACACGTAAAACAGAAATTTTTTTGTATTTTTTACTTTACTTTTCAAAAAGCGGGTTTTCCGTATGATTGCGCTGTAACCGATTCCCCGAATCGGAATACTAAATATGTTTTTGTGTCAATATTTGTACCAAAATGCACCTAAAAACGATTCGCAAAACACAAAAAATACAAAATATAGACGCGTTTTGCAAAAATTGTATCTATATGTTGACAAAGTGTGTGTTTTTCTGTGCGAAATTGTCCGAAATATTAAAATAGGTTGAGTTTCCCATCTAAAAATGATTTAGTGTAGGTATATCTGGGTAATGGTTATCCAGATTTTTACTTAAAACTAACAAAAGAGCATAATCATTATGATGAAAAATGTGTATGAAATGCTGCGTGATGTTTGTTCCCAGAATAAAGATCGTATTTTCTTTGTCAGACAGAATGAAACATATGCAGATCTGTTAAAGAAAGTAAAACAACGTGCAGTATTACTGGCACAACGTTTTGGTGTAAAAAAGGGCGACACGGTTGCAATTCTGTCGGGTAATACCCCAGAATTTATCAAATCGTATTTTGCCATTTTATCCCAGGGCGCACATGCATTGATGCTGGATACCGGCCTGTCACAGGCAGAACACCTGAACATGATGGCGCGCACCAATTGTAAATTGGCATTGGCGCAAAAATCGCACTTTGTTGATGGTGGCCCGACAATGTTCGATATCGAAACTATCGACGACACTGACGAAAACGATTTTGTTGCGGCGGACGTTGACTGTAACGATATTGCGATGATGTCTTTTACATCGGGTTCAACCGGCAATCCAAAGGTTGTTGGGCTGACGCATGATAACTTGTTATCATTGGCGCGGGGGGCATTGTTTTACGAACCGGTAATTCGCCCAGGGTACACATTCTATGGATTCTTGCCACTGTATCATATATATGGTGTCGTCATCAATATTATCTCTCCTATTATTTTGCGAGGTCAATTATTGCTGCAACCAATATTGAACCCGCGCGAATTTTTGAAAGATTTCAAAGAATATAGACCAGAGGTTATTCCCGCCGTCCCACGCATATGGGAAGGATTCTATAAAAAGATTGTGGACAGCGCACGTGAAAAACACATGTATACCGTTATGCGGATGGTGGTGTCATCGCGTCGCGTATTGCGCGCAATCGGATTGGGGTGCATCGTGGACAAGGTTACAAAGCCCGTTCATGCTATATTTGGTGGCAATACCAAGGTTCTGGTATCTGCGGGCGCAACACTGAAACCAACAATTCGCAAATTCTTTGAAAGTTTGGATTTTGTGGTCGGTGATTGTTATGGTTTGACAGAAACAACGGGGCCAGCAAACTTTAACTTTGCATTCCGTCGCCCTGATGGCTCTATGTATTACGCGGGGCCACTGCCGGGCAATGAAATCCAGATTCATAATCCAGATAAAGACGGTGTCGGCGAGATTTGGATGCGTGGCAATATGGTTATGCCAGGGTATCTGGATAATGACGAGGCAAACGCCGCCGCATTCGAAGATGGCTGGTTCAAGACGGGCGATTTAGGCAAATTGGATAAATATGGCCGCCTGATTGTCAAAGGGCGCAAGAAACAAGTCATTGTTCTGGACAGCGGTAAAAACGTATACCCCGACGAACTGGAAGATTTATATCTGCAAAACGATGAAATATTGGCGGCGGCGGTATTTGAATATGTCATTGCTGGTAAAATCGTACCGTTTGCGGTATTTCAGGTAAAGCCCGGCACAACGGTCAACCGTATTGCCATATTGTTAAAAGCATCTAATTTGAAGATTGCGACATACAAGTGGGTTAAACATTTTGCAATCACCGAAGAAGAATTGCCACAAACATCGGCCAAGAAAATCAAACATTTCGCAGTCAAAGAAATGTTGGATAATGGTGCGTTCCAACGCGCAGAATAATCGCACAAAACATAAAACTGCCCGCGGTGCGGGCGGTTTTATGTTTTTTTAATCTGATATATTGACAAAACGCGCATTTGGGCTATATTAAACAGTGTGAGGAAACAAAAGGATTTGCACATGGCGACACTGAATAACGAGCAGGTGCGGGGTATCATCAGGTACAATACCCATATTCCATACTTTGATAAAATGACGCCCGTGGCGTTGCATGACGCGTACGGTCAAATCAAATCTACCAATTCATGGGACAGACCGACACATTCGGTGACAATTCGTATCGGTAACATTGATGGGAACGTTATTTGTAATGCGCTGTGGAAAGAAATGTCGTTAAATCCTGCGCGCTTTGGTGCTGTATCGCCGTTTATGTTTAACGGCAAAAATGACATTTATCGTTTCTGCAAGACCTGCGTCGCAGATAAATCCGGTGTAACTGGTCAGTTGATAGATGCAATTCGTCATAACCTGATTGCATATATGACATTGAACCGCGGGCACAATAACGCATGGCGCGATCATATTTTGACGATGCCCGATGGAACAATCAATATTTTCTTGGACGTAAACGGTGCCCCGAACAAGCAATATAAAATGTTGGCGCAATTGAACAAAAGTGTACATTCAATCGCATCGCAAAATATGGCTGATTTTCGTAAAAAGCGTTTTCGGGATGAAATTATCGCGGCGGTGTCGGCGCGCTATCCTGATGGCACGCGCCAGGGCATGGTTACAAAAAAATCGCCAGTGTCGGCTGTGCCTGCACCAACAACAACCATTGCGCCATTTTCTGACGAAGAATACCGCTTGGACGAAATGGCGGAAAGCGCGCAAATCACATTGGACAATGCCCAGTATGTCAGCAGCGAGCAATTTGAACATGCGCAACAGGATTTAGAATTTATCAGAATCGCGCGCGATGCGCACACGTATTAAAAAACGCCCGTTTGGGCGTTTTCTATTTGCAAACCGCGGTGTACGGCGCGAATGATTGTTCAGTATCAATTTCCCCGTCGCCACAATCCAGACAGTTAAACCGTCTGTTCTGGTTATGTGTGCGGTCAATTGGCACATTCTTGCCTGACATTTCTGGAATGTTGCCGGCATAGTTTTTGTTCGGAAATCCGAAATAGAATGCACGACTGCGCCCACTGCATTCACTGGTTGTGGTATAACAACTGGGGTCGGTCAGTTTGGATGTATCAGGTATGCAATATGACGCGCATGTGTCGGTGTCTAGTATCATTTTTTCGCACGGGGTGCATGATGTTTGGTTTGCACGCAGGGTCGCGCCAACTGACCCGTGTATCGCGCCACTGGTGAACCGGCTGCATTTTGTGATATTTTCCCCCTTGGACGTATCCGCCACGCATTCCCAGTTCAATGTGTCATAGTTCAGACGTGCCACCATATTATCAGGACATGCTGTTGTCGGAAATGGATTTACGCATTCCCATACCTCGTCAACGATAATCGCGGTCTGTTGCGCTGCGCACAACGGCTTTCTGGATTCGTCCGCCACACATTCCAGTAAATCTGAATCCCAAATCATATCGCCGCCACAATCGGTCTTGGTGTTTATGCCAATGCATTGCCAACGTCCAAAACGATACGTTTTAATTGTCCCCGTCGGACATGTTATATCTGTCATGGTGGTTGTGGTGTCGTCACTGGCGATATTTGTAATATCATATTGCGTCATGTACACCAGTTGTCCATCACCCAATTCCATCGTTTTCATGATTGTTTTGGGCACAGTGTACTTTGAACTAATTGCGCCCGACACAATTTTCCCGTCCATCAAAATTCCGAATGTGCCGGCATCAGCATAATATTGTTCCAGTATTTCAAACATACTGTTGTATTCATCTGGGTTCAACGCGCCGGTTGCGGTGATTATATAACTGTATGCGGGTTTTTTGTTTTTGACGATTTTGCATTCTGTTTCTTTCATGCTGGCATTCATACAGAACAGGCGACTGGCAATATGGTGCTGTGCGACGCAAACGTCATCAAATGTTGTACCTTTTATCAAGGCATTATGAACCGCCGCCGCGCATTGGGCAATCGCGCGCAAGTCAGCGCGCTGGGCAGCATATTCGGTTTCAATTTCTGGGACGCGTACGCTGGGGCTGTCGATGATATAGTATCCCAACATGAATATAGCCACCAATACCATCAGAAAAATATTCATCATTCCCTCTTGCGATTTATTAAAACTCTAAGTAATATAATAAAAAAAAGCAACAGGAAAACGCACACAGACATCAAAAAAGGGTATATGCGCAATGAAGAAAATTCTGGTGATTTTATGTGTTTTGACGTTGGGGGCGTGTGGTTTTCGTCCTATGTTTTCTGGGAACGATACAGACATCTACGTTGCACCAATCAGTGGCATAAATGGGATTGATTTGCGTAATGCATTGAATGCAAAATTCGGGGGTGCGCGCACGCCTGATGCCGAATACATATTGACCATTGATTTGGCCGAACCATATACCCAGTACAAGGCATTGGAATCAACCGGCGACGCCACTTGGCAAGAGGTTGGCTTGCGTGCAAATTACACACTGCGTCGTGGCGACACAGAAATTGCACATGGGGTCGAACAGGCGGCTGAATCATACACATTTGTGCGGTACTTGGTTGCGGCAAACGCGTCATATAATAGTGCCGTCAGAAATGCAATTATGGTATTGGCAGATAAAATCAGTACGCGTACAATTGCCGAAACATCACGCGCACAATCACAATCCAGTGGTCAAAAATAATGAAATGGAAAGAAACAGATTTTAACGCAGGTATTGAAAAAATCACGGCGGTTTTGTTGTATGGGCCGGATGCTGGGCGTATTGATGAATACTGTGATACGGCAATCAAAAAACTGGAAATTGACAAGGACAACCTGTTTGCGCTGGACGCCGATGATTTTCGGGACAAGCAAGATGCCTTGTTCGCGGAAAGTTGCACGCCATCAATGTTTGGCGGACGCAAAATGGTTATTATATCTGGTGCGGGCGATGCAATGACGTCGCGTATTGCCGAACTGATTGAACACAATGGCCTGTGCGCAACGGTCTTGGTATGTGCTGGTGATTTGCGCATGGGGTCACTGCGCACATATTTCGAAGATGACAAAAAAACAAATGTTGCCGCATTGCCATGCTATACTGACGATGCGCGCGCATTGGCAACACTGATACGCAGTGAACTGTCCGCGGCGGCGGGTATCAAGCAAATTACACCCGACGCAATGGCGTATATGACGGCACACTTGGGTGGCGACCGTGCAATTACGCGCGGGTTCTTGACCAAAATTGCATTGTATGTTGATGATAAAAAGACCGTTGAATTGGACGATGTGGAAAAATGTCTGCCGGATACGGGCGCGGTTGTTGCGGATGATTTCTTTTATTCACTGACGGCGGGGTATATCGCCCAAACGATGCAGGCGTTGGACAGATTACTGTACGCGGGCGTTGATTCAAACAAACTGTTGCGCCAATTACAAATGCATTTCAAAAAATTACAGGTTGCAGTTGTTGATGGACAACTGCCGAACCTGTTTTGGAAGGTTCGCGATAAATTCAACATGGCGATAAAGATTTGGCCTGCATCTGAAATTGATGCGGTGCTGGTGCGCCTGTCTGAATTGGAACGACAAATTCGCACAACCGGTATGCCGGTCGAGGTTTTATTTCGTGATTTCGCACTGAAATTGGCCCTGCGTGCAAACCGCTTATCAATCAAGAGAAGGAACTGATAAAATGCTGGCATCTGTTTATGCGCCAAAAGATTTCAAACGTCTGCGTGCATCGGGCGATTTGGTGGCGCGTTGTTTTGATTATATTACCCCGTATATTCAGGCGGGTATTTCCACTGGTGAAATTGATCGTATGGTTGCATCATGGTTGCACGCGAATGGTGCACGTTCATCCGACTTGGGATACGAAGGATATCCAAAAAGCATCTGCACATCGGTCAATGATGTTATTGTGCACGGTATCCCCAGTGATGATTGCATTTTACAAGATGGCGATATCGTCAACGTTGACCTGACCGCGGAATACAAGGGCTTTCATGGCGACATGTCACGTATGTTTATGATTGGCCACGTTACGCCCCGTGCGCGCGAATTGGTGCAAACATGCCAAGATGCACTGAATGCCGCCATTGCCGTGTGTGCCCCTGGTGTGCCATTGTCTGAAATCGGCAAAACGATAGAGGCCGTTGTTAAACCACATGGTTTTTCAATTTCGCGCGATTTTGTTGGCCATGGTATTGGCAAGGTTATGCATGATGATCCACAAATTTATCACTTTTACGATCCCATATGGGACAAGGTAAAAATGGTTCCGGGCCTGGTGTTCACGATTGAGCCGATGATAAACACAGGTCGTCCAGATTGCAAAATTGATGCCGACGGTTGGACGGCGCGCACGGTTGATGGTGGTCTGTCTGCCCAGTGGGAACACACACTGGGTATCACCGAAGATGGCGTTACAATTTTCACTGAACGTATGATATAAGGGCAGGGCGCAAAATAATGGCGGGTTCGGACACTGATTTTCATATGGGGCATCGCGAACGTCTGCGCCAGAAATTCTTGGACGGCAAACTGGCTGATTATGAATTGCTAGAAATGCTGTTGGGCTATGCAATACCGCGTCGCGATGTGCGTCCGTTGGCGCGCGCGTTGATGGCACAATTCGGTGGTGTTCATCAAATCTTGGCCGCATCGTTGGATAAATTGATTGCGTTTCGTGGTATGGGACGCAATACTGCAATTTTATTGAAATCAATAAACCAGATTATGGCAACCGGCTATCGCGAAAAACTGACCGAACAGCCAATCTTTCGTGATACGACGGCGGTTGCAAATTATTGTCGCACTATATTATCCGGCAAAACAACCGAAGAAATGCACGTGTTTTATCTGGGGACTGAACTATGCATGCTGGCTGATGATATACACAGTTGTGGCACAAATGACGAAGCGGTCGTGTACCCACGTGAAATTCTGAAACGTGCGCTGGTGCTGAACGCACGCAGTGTCGTTTTGGTGCATAATCACCCAACGCCAAATAAATCTTTTTCAACCGCCGACATAGAAATCACGACCGCGGTCAGGGATTTGCTGGCCGCGGCGGGAATCGAATTGTTTGACCATTTTGTCGTGTCGGGTTCTGTCGTGTATTCGGCACGTAATATGTTTTTGTTAAAATAAATCCGCAACATCACATACGACGCGCATTTGCTGTGCGTCCGACGCATTCAGTTCGCCATGGCGAAATGTGTACGTCGTTTTCGTTGCCATTGTTGGCGTAATCCATGTGTCCGACCATTCGCGCGAAATAATATCAACCCGAAACGCCGGCCGAAATACAAAGCGCAATTTGCGCAGGGCACATTCCGCCCCCTCGGTCGTGCGAAACCCGTCAGGTGTAATGTCCGTGTATCCGTTCTTGGTATTCAATTCCAACTTATATTCATAATAGAAATGGTCTGTGCCGTTTTCAACGCGTGTGCGTGTTATGCGGTCAATCCGACCATCTGAATTTATATCGCGGTTAAAAACATCAATGTTGGCAATGCCTGCGCCATATTCGTCCAGTTCGCCCACCGTTGCGGCGTCGGCCCCGCCCAATCCATCGTTAAATTCGCCATTCGCATTGCGTGATGGCATAGTGTCGTCCATAATGGCAGCGGGTGACACGACGGTGGTGGTGCTGGTTGTGAAGGGATTTTTCCCGCCCAGTAAAATGTACAGCATAACCCCAATCGCCACCAGCATAATGGCAAACATAATATTGAATCCGATACTGCCACGTTGTGTGTTCATGAATTATTCCTCTATGATGCGGCCCGCTTCCCAACCCTCAATCGCGCGAATTGCGTCAACTACACGGGACAGTTCGCCATCGCTTAAATCACTGATGCGACGATTGATGTCCAGATCTGTAATCTGTTGAATCCGTCTGTGATACGCCGCGGTATTGTTTTCAGATGGCGGTGCATACCGCGTGATTGCACGCGCAATGGTCAGATTGTTGTACGATGTCCCCCGCAACAGCAATGAAATCGCCTGCGTACCCGTTTCTTCGTCAGGAAATACGGCGAATCCGCCCGCCCGACCAATCGCACCCGCATTGCGTGAAAATTCAGAATAACGAATGTTCCCTGGGTTCAGGTTTCGCCACGCGCGAGTACCACCCGTGCGACGCACGCGACGCCCGTCGGCGGTCGTGTACACAACATCGCGCCCCAATGCCACGGCCGACGTATATTCTTGTTCTGATGAATTGCTGGGATGATGCGCGGACGGATTATTGGCGGTCGCATCGCGTTGGGACGGTGCTGGTATCAGGCGGTCGCGCAGTTCGTCAACCGATGGTATATTGTCAATCGGCAATCCGCCATTTGGCAATTTATTAAATACATCATTATCAGTTTTTATCTTGTCGCGTGGTATTGTCAGGGCGCCATCGGGGGCGCGACGCAGTATGTCTAATAATTTGTCTTTGTCCGTGTCTGATAATTTTTGTGAAATTGGTATAAATTTGTCATCGGCATCATCGGGGATACTAATTTTGTCGCCGATAACAGTATTGTCGGTTGACGTGTTGCCATTGTCGTCATCTGTGTCATTTGCCGTACCATTTGTGCGCACCACACCAGAATCATATATATCAATGCTTTCATACAAATCGGTTTGCTGGGGGGACATCTTTTTCCGGCGCATGTCCAGCATTTCATTGACCGTATCAATGTCTACGGCAACTGTCCGGCATCCGCGAGCAAATAAATCCCCACCGTATATCATGTTGAGTATCGCGCCCGCGGCGGCCAGTGTTCCAAACATAATCGTTAAATTACGCAGGTTCATAAATATGTTGTTTTTCGCCCCGCGTATCATTGATATGGCCCAACCAAAAATCAACATACCAGTGATAAATGTTATGATAATCCACGCATATTCGGTGAATGTCTGAAAACTGCGCAGAATGCAAGACGGATCTTCTATGTACAGGTTCGCCCCGTCCGCCCCCAAAACGCGGAATCCGGCATTGGACAGCAATCTAATAATTGTTGCGGTTTCCATGTGCGCCCATTCGTTGCCTATTTTTTCGATGCAACGCCTGTAAAGAATCCTGGCATAGCGAAATCGTCATCATTTGCGGCAATGCCCGCCCATCCGAACAAATCGCCCATCAGGCCTGGGTCGTCACGTTTCGCCTTTTTGAATGGCAAAATGTTTTTTAGTTTGCCGATTTTGCCACGCGCCTCGGTCTTTTTGGGTGTGGGGATTTTGTCCTGATTTTCTGCAAATTCTGTTGCCAATTGGGCCAGTGTTGCATCCGTATCGTCATTGTCGGTGTCTGTTGCGCCATCTGTTGTATCAATGGGAGCTGGTTCAGCATCAAATGTATCGTCTGTGCCTTGGACCACATATTCGTCCACATGATCTTCGCGCAGGGGGGTCATACTTTCCAGCAATTGTTCCAATGTTTGTTCAATCGGTTCTTCGGGTGCCTCATCGGTAATGTCAGTGGTTGTAACCTGAACAGTATCGGTTTCAGACACAACAGGTTCTGCATCGGCAATTACTGGTTCGGCAACCACGTCTGCGACGGTTTCGGTAACAACTGGCGCAGCGTCCGCTGGTGCTGGTTTTGATGTCAACACGGACAGAATTGAACCGACATTCGCAGGCGCATCCGCCATTGCGGCTGGGGCGGATTCAATTTCAACCGCCATGGGTGCGTTTGGTTCGACAATAATATCTGGTACAACTGCTGCTGTCTTAGCGGGGCGTCCGCGCGATTTCTTTTTTTGTTTTTCTGGTTCAATTTCTGGGGCAGGTTCTATATCAATAACAGGTTCTGGTATAATTTCTGGGGTGATTGTTTCCATAACAGGGGCGTCATCAATCGCAACGGGGGCGGTTTGCAAATGCGCATCATCGGTTGCGCCCAATGCGTTGTCATTGTCCACTGGAACACCAAATAAAACCGTGTCAGAATCCAAACCCAATGTGCCACGCACCTCTTCAAACGCGGCGCGAATATCGGCCATATCAAAGATTTCACTGCCAGAAATATAGATTATTTTCGTTTTCATAAACCCTGTCCCCCAATAAACAGAACCATTATATCACATTTTAGTGTTGAACGCATATAAAAAATATCTTACACTGGGGATATGGCAGACATAAAACAGCAAATTTTTCAAGAATTAAACGCATTGGAAGATGCCGCAACCCGCCTGCGCGGAACGGCTGTCGCCGCCGGCAAACAAACGGATTTAGAGGTTGCCATTTTGACAGAACAGGTTCGTACCCTGCGCGATAAAAACGCTCGTGCCGTCCAAATGATTGATAAATCTGTTTCGATATTAAAGAAGTTAAAATGAGTGTCGTTTCAATACCCATTGTGAATAAAAATTACCCCATGGGGTGCGAAGATGGCCAAGAATCGCGCCTGATTGAATTGGGAAAAATGGTTGATATGCGCGCGCGCGAAATTTTGGATAAAATCGGCCCGTTGCCTGAAAATGCACTGTTGGCGACGTTGTGCATAGTGCTGGCGGACGAGGTGCATAACAGACCCATTCCCGCCGCAACCGATGCTGACTTAAAAGAAATCTTGGCACGAATTCGTGAAATTAAACATAAGATTACACAATAAAAAATGCGCCCGAATGGGCGCGTTTTGCTTACAGCGTGTGCTGGGCAAATTCTCGCAACATAATGTTTTTCTGTGGTGTATTTGCCACTGCATCATCGCTTTTTGGCATACTTTGTGATGTGGTATCTTTGAAATAGCGGCTGCGCGCCATGTCCAATAATGCCGGTCGTGGTATCGCAGGAATGCCTGAACATGGGCCTGTTGTGGTGTCATTGCACTGCAAAAACGCCACCAGTGCGGAATCAGGCATTGCCTCTATACGTTGCCATTCGGCGGCATACTGGGCGCGTGCAATCTTGCGCGTGTCAGCGGCAAATACATTTAACACGTCCCATGTTTCAAACAGGTCGCCGATTATTTCGCGGTTGTGGCCGGTATAGATATAGCGGCCTGTGTCGTCTGGGACAAATTTCCCATTTTCAATGCGTCCGCGCCCCAACAGCATAATCATGTGGAACTTGTTCTTGCTGCCGCGATAGCGGGGCACAACCAGCATCGTGCCAGCAGACAGTCCGTCTGCGGAAAAATTCTTGGACGCGAACTGTGCGGCAACCGCATTGCGCACGGAATCGGGTGCGTCTGGTGCAATCTTGCGGCGGGCCATATATTTACTCAACGCAACATTATATGCACTGTCAGATTCGAACATGTGCCCTTCGTGAATGGTGTTCTGGTATTCGGGTGCAGCATATTTTTTGCGCATTTTGGACTTGAACGCAATGCATGCGCGGCTGGCGTCCGTTGGCACGATGGTCAGAGTATCGCCCATATCGCGCAACGCGCGGTTCAGTTGCGTATATTGCCCATATACACAGTGATACCCAACCGGTGCGCCTGGTAATTCTTGGCGGACGGCACTGCGGTATTTAACCGTCCCCAGCAATGGTTTTAATTTTTGTTGTGCGTTTAACATGTTGGCGACATATTTATCAACCAAATCGTCGGCCTTTTTATCCAAAGACATCTGATCCATTCGCGATTTTATTTCTGGATTCATGATGTCAATCATTGCATTAAAATGCACCGTATTGGCGTCCAATGCCGCGATAGCATGCGTACCAGTTGCCGTTTTCGCACTGGCGTTGGAATTGCTGATACGCACCATCCCCCCAAAAAACACAGATGCCGGAATCAGCACATACGGAACAATTTTTTTGAATGACATTTTTACCTCCTTTGCAATCAAACAGGCACACCCAGACCGTACGGTCATGGTATTTTGATATTGTTTTTTGTTTTTGATTGGTTCACCGCGATACAAAAATTTCGCGATGTACATTCAGACAATTTGGAAATCCAAACCGCCCCGACTTGCCATAATTATTCATCGGCAGCCCGCCCCATACGGGGAACCAAAGTTTGTATATACACATAATAGTTATGCGCGATAAAATTTCAAGTAGAAAATTGAAAAAATATTAAAATTTTTAATAATTCTGTTATTCGTGTCCGAAAAAAAGGATTTTTTCTGTTGTTATTTTTTTTCAAATGTTCTAAATTTCGGTGGAAATGAGCAAGGAAATTATCGAAAATATTGAATCACAACAACTGTCTGATGCGCTGTCCCAGCGATATTTATCATACGCGGTCAGCACGATTGTATCGCGCGCATTGCCAGATGTTCGTGATGGGTTAAAACCCGTACATCGTCGCATCTTGTATTCCATGTTGCGCCAGAAATTGTCGCCATCGGCGGCGTTTCGTAAATGCGCGACGGTGGTCGGCGACGTGCTGGGGCATTATCACCCCCATGGGGACAGTTCGGTCTATGACGCTATGGTGCGCTTGGCCCAAGATTTCTCGGTACGCTATCCATTGATTGATGGTCAGGGTAACTTTGGTAATATCGACGGTGATCCCCAGGCGGCGTATCGTTATACCGAATCCAAAATGACCGATGCCGCCATGTTGATTATGGAGGGGATTGACGAAGACAGCGTCGACATGATGCCGAATTTTGATGGCACAACGTCCGAACCCGTGGTTATGCCAGGGGCATTCCCGAATTTGCTGGCCAACGGCGGTATGGGTATCGCGGTGGGTATGGCAACAAATATTCCAACCCATAATGTGGCCGAGGTTTGCGATGCACTGAACTTGGTAATTGACAAACCAGACGCCACCACCGCCCAGATTATGAAGAAACTGGTCGGGCCTGATTTCCCAACGGGCGGCGTTTTGATTGACAGTTTTGACACAATCGTTAAAAACTATGAAACGGGGCGTGGCGCATTCCGCATTCGCGCGAAATGGGAAATTGAAAAACTGGATCGCGGGGCCGAGCAGGTGGTTATCACCGAAATCCCGTACGGTTTGCTGAAATCCAAATTGGTGGAACAAATCGCTGGCCTGATTGATGCGCGCAAATTGCCATTGGTTGACGATATTGTTGATGAATCCACAACCGATGTTCGTATTGTTATCACCCCAAAGAGTCGTAATGTCCCATTGGACAAAATGATGGCGCACTTGTTCGCAATGACCGATTTGGAATATCGGTTCAATATGAACTTTAACGTCATCGATACCAATGGTGCACCGCGTGTGATGGGTATTGGGTCGGTTCTGCGTGAATTTATCGCGCACCAGAAAAACGTTTTGGTACGTCGTACGAATTGGCGTTTGGGTAACATTGCCCGCCGTTTGGAAATCTTGGGCGGATTGCTGATTGTGTACCTGAATCTGGATCGGGTGATTGAAATCATCAGAACCGAAGATGACGCGAAATCCGTCTTGATGTCAGAATTCCAGTTGAGCGAGGTTCAGGTAGAGGCGATTCTGAACACCCGCCTGCGCAGTTTGCGTAAACTGGAAGAAATGGAAATTCGTCGCGAAGATGCCGCATTATTGGCGGAGCAACAGAAGTTACAGGAATTGTTGGCGTCCGAGCAAATGCAGAACGACCAGTTAAAGGCGTGGTTTGCTGATATTAAAAAGCGTTATGATAAAAAGACCGCGCTGGGTCGTCGCCGCACCACATGGGCGGAACAGACCGAAGAAATCGTGGTCAACGCCGACGAATTTATTGAAAAAGAACCGTTGACCATAATCTTGTCCACAATGGGTTGGATTCGCGCGGCCAAGGGCACGTTAGATTTGAACAATTTGGATTTGAAATTCAAAGAGGGCGACGAACTGCAATTCGCATTTCATGCGATGTCGACCGACAAAATCAACCTGTTCACATCGGCGGGTAAAATGTTCACATTGGCGGCGAACGAATTGCCGTCGGCGCGTGGATTTGGTGAATCTGTACGTTTAATGGCGGACATCGCCGCGGACGAAACAATCGTGCGCGCGTTTGTCTTGGACACGTCGGCAAAGTACCTGTTGGTGGCGCGTCATGGCACGGGATTTGTCGTGTCAGGCGAAAATTGCTTGGCCCAGACCAAGAATGGTAAACAGGTCATGAATACAGACGCCGCCAATCAGGCGATTATGTGTGTGCCGGTCACGGGCGACACGATTGCGATGTCGGGGTCAAACGACAAATTGTTGATATTCCCCACCAGTGAAATCCCAGAAATGACCCGTGGCAAGGGTGTGATATTGCAAAAATACAACGCCGACCGCACATATGTTTTGGACGTCATGTTCTTTAACGCGGCGGACGGGTTTGGTTGGACAACAGGTCGTGGTGTGACCAAATTGGACGATTGGTCGCCTTGGACGGGTCGCCGTGCGTCCCAAGGGCGCACCGTGCCGTTGGGATTCCCGCGCAGTGGTAAATTTACAAAATAAAAACCGCCCCAAATGGGGCTGTTTTTATTTTTACCTTGCTTTTATTTGGTCAAAAATTTATACTGATTACGAGCCCACAGGGACGTGTGGGTTCGGGACTTAGAAAATCCCGTAAGAAAGCGATGCGATGCATTGAATGTCCGACGTATGAAAATAGTCGGCGCAAATTGCGCCTGTTATTTTCTGTATCCCGACATAGTTGGTCGGGAAGCGGTGGTTATATACAGAAAGCCATCGGGTCATTCTTTCTTATGATTTTTCTAACTTCCCGACCACCATATTTTGGTGGGTTTTTCATTGGCACAATGCAACCCAAGGGGGGGAAAAACATTATGAAAAAAATTGCTTTGACAACATATATGGCAATCGCCGTACTGTTTTGTGCACAGAACGCATTCGCATGGACAATAGGCAACAGCAGCACATGTTATTTTGACAACCTAACTTATTCTTATTCTGGCAGTATTTCAAATTCGGTGGTCTCACAATGTACCTCAAAGAGGTATGGCACATTAACAAATCGTTCAACTGGTGCCACATATGGCGTATGGCAAGAGTGTACAGAGTGCTCATCAGGTTATTATCTGAGCGACAGCATGAGCGGCATGGCGCATGACACATGTGGCAAGATTAGTTTTTACGCCACCTGTCTAGCAAAAAAAACGTGTTCGGTATCTTCATCATCGGCGGCGGCATCGACTGTCACGGGGTGCGCGTCCGCGGTAAAATTGACATTTGGCAGTTCAACGGTTTATTCATGCACCACGTGTAATTCTGGCTATACCAGAACATCAGAAACCGTCAGTGACCAACAATGCACCAACACAACCACACGGTATTATTGCAAGGCCGCAACGTGCACGGCCGCAACGGTATCAACATATACAACGCCAACAATGACAGGGTGCAAAACACAGTACAAGAAGGTTTTTGGTGGCGTAACATATGATACATGTGGCGCATGCAAGACCGGCTATTACTTGGACAACCCAGATGCGACGACGATATCATCAACGCAATGCAGCAATACTGTGAAATCCATAGGTTGCACAGGATCATGCACGGGCACAGATGGGTGGTCGTGCCCGAGCGGAACGATTAATTGGTGCACGTGGCGTCATCGTACGGTTGTGAACGGTCAATGTCAGGGCGAAGATTACTTTACCTGTGCCGAGGGGTATTATGGCAAGGCCCCTGGTGGTTGTAAAAAATGTCCAGAAAACCCAAATGGCAGTACCCCAAGTGCATTGCCGGGTTACGGTGATTACCCGTGGATAATAAAATCAAATGGGGGAAACGCAATAGATGACACGAAAATAACAGATTGTGCTGTTCAATCTGGCCAAGATGCCAGTGGTACGTATGTATATGTCGTCTACAGTGCCGGCAGTGGCACCGAGTTCCCATACAGGTGTAAATATTCAGAATAAATATTGCACCAGTTGTGCATACAAATACACAGGATTGCCACGCGTCGCTTGCGCTCGCTCGCAATGATAATGTTTCCAGCCAGTGTGTCGCCTGCGAACTGTGTCCTTGCCGCAACCTGCGCTTCGCTTGGATTCATTGCGAACGGAGCCGAAGCAATCCAGTAAATAAACCTTGTCCGCCGAATGGCGGACATATTATTTTTATCGCGACGCAGCGTCAGCGGATACGGATGAACCCCAATAAAAAACGCCCCTTTCGGGGCGAATTATTAGTGAGGCATTTTGCCTTCGGTCATGACCACGTGCTTGCGTAATTTGGGGTCATACTTGCGGAATTTCATTTTGCCAGCCGTATTTTCGGACTTGGTATTTTTGGTTGTTGTATAGAAATAGCCGGTTTCTTTGTTTTCCAGCTTTACAACTTCCTTGCTGCCTTTTTTAGATGCCATGTTTATTACCTTTTGATTATTCTGATGCCGATTTTATGTTAAAAATTACCAGAAAGCAAGTGTTTTTTATTTATTATAAATATTGGTGCGGGCGAAGAGAATCGAACTCTTACGGGTTACCCCACAGGAACCTAAATCCAGCGCGTCTACCAGTTTCGCCACGCCCGCACATTTTCTGGAAATTTTTAATATACTGGGTAATTGCGGGGGTATGATGGGTCAGGGTGACTCAAACTTGATTTCACCCCGCACGCCGCCGTCGCCAATGTCGCAATCAACAAAAATCCAATAAATAGGCGTCTCATGTCTTTGATTATAATCGCGCCGCGTGTATTAGTCAAATATTTACATGATGCGGATTACTGTCCTGTTAAACGGTGGTGCTGTGCGCGTTATGATTGATACATAACTTTTTCAACCAAAGGGGAAACATATTATGTATTACAGTAACGGTAATTACGAGGCATTTGCCGTCCCACGCAAACCGGCCGGCGCAGATAAAAAATCAGCATACATTATTGGTGGTGGATTGGCCGGATTGGCGGCGGCGGTATTTATGATACGCGACGCAAAAATGTCCGGCAAACAGATTCAGATTTTCGAAGAGTTGTCCATTTCCGGTGGCAGTATGGACGGTATCAAGAATCCAAAGTTGGGCTATATCATTCGCGGTGGCCGTGAAATGGAGGCGCACTTTGAAACCCTGTGGGATTTGTTTCGGTCTATTCCATCACTCGAAGATGAAAATGTATCTGTCTTGGACGAATTTTATTGGCTGAACAAAGAAGACCCCAGTTTTTCGCACACGCGTGTAATTGAAAATCGTGGCCAGCAAATTCCAACCGATGGCAAATTGACACTGACGCCACGCGCGATACGCGAACTGGTCGATTTGGCAATGACACCCGAAGATAAATTGCAAGACGTCCGCATTGACCAAGTATTTACGTCGGAATTTTTTGAATCTAATTTCTGGCTGTATTGGGCGACAATGTTCGCGTTTGAACCGTGGTCCAGTGCGATGGAAATGCGTCGCTATATATTACGCTTTATTCACCACGTGGGCAGTTTGGCGGACATGTCTGCATTGAAATTTACAAAATATAACCAGTATGAATCCCTGATTACGCCGCTGGTTCGATGGCTGACCGCACGCGGTGTAAAATTCCACTATGATACGCGCGTGACCAATGTCGTCATTGATTCCGGCGCATCGAACAAGGTTGCAAAGTCCATCGAAATGGTGCACGCCGGTCGCAAGAAAACAATCAACCTGTCGCCGGACGACTTGGTGTTTATCACCAACGGTTCTATTACCGAAAGCAGTACATACGGCGACAACAATACGCCCGCCGCGCGCCCTAGTGGGATCGGGGCCAGTTGGGAATTGTGGAAAAATATCGCCGCACAAAACACTGAATTTGGCCGTCCGGACAAGTTCTGTGAAAACATTCCCGCGGCAAATTGGGTAATGTCGGCAACAATCACACTGACCGACGACCGTGTTGTCCCATACATCAAAAAGATTTGCAAGAAAGACCCGCACAGTGGGTCTATTGTCACCAGTGGGCCGGTCACAATCCGCGATTCTAATTGGCTGTATGGATTTTCCATTTCGCGCCAGCCGCATTTCCGTGCGCAAAAACCGAACGAGATTGTCGTCTGGACATACGGCCTGTTTTCGGACAAAATCGGCAACTATGTGAAAAAGAAAATCGCCGATTGCACGGGTGCAGAACTGTGCGCCGAATGGTTGTATCACATCGGTGTGCCAATCGCAGAAATCGAAGACATCGCGCACAACGCATCGCACACCGTACCGTGCCATATGCCGTTTATTTCAACATACTTTATGCCACGTGCATTGGGCGACCGACCACGGGTCGTGCCAACAGGGGCGGTGAATTTTGCGTTTATCGGTAACTATGCCGAAACCGATCGCGATACGGTTTTTACAACCGAATATTCGGTTCGCACTGCGATGCAGGCGGTCTATACCTTGCTGAATGTTGATCGCGCCGTGCCAGAGGTCTTTCCATCGTGCTTTGACGTACGCGTCCTGATGCGCAGCGTGTATTTCCTGAACGATAAAAAGAAACTGGCAGATATCGAAATGCCATGGTTTATGAAAATGCTGGGTGCGGCGGGGCTGAAACATGTGCGCGGCACATACATCGCCGAATTGATGCACCAAGAAGGATTGATATAATTTTGATGAAACAGTCCAAATCAAAAACGCCCCACACGGGGCGTTTTTGTTTTGCTTATTCTGCGAAAATCTTTTCTGGCGTACCCAAACAACAGAACCCGACAATCAAATCAACGAACGCCCATATGCACGAAATAAACACGCCAATGTTTTGATATATGATTATATACCGCCCAACCATTTGCAAGGGCAAAAATGATTGTTGAAATGAAAACGACCCAAACGGGTCGTTTGTTATTGTTGCTCGGGCATAGCACATACTGTGCAATCCATGAATTGCTAAACTCAGAGAATCGCAGATGTTTGTGAAGAAATAGATTCAAAAATTAATATTTATTTTTATCTAATATCAAGTAAAAATCTGGGACGTGTTTTGGTGACATGCCATTCAACAAACTAACAGATGCGACCGACCCGAATGGCGTATAAAAACTATCGTCAAATTCATAGTATTTACGAATGCACCCGTTGATTTGTTGTTCTAAATCAGACATTGGCATATGAATCATCATATTCCAAACTTTTTCTTGAATTTCATCATACTTGTAATCGCCAAACCTGTAATTGTCCCAGAAATAAGACAAGATTTGTTCTGCTTGTTTTTCGTTCAAATCTTTTATACTTTTTGGAAAATTGTAACGCGGATGCGCCGCACGATACATATCTAATTTTTCTTGGTTTACTGCATAAGCATTTTTACGCACATTGACCACGGCTGTTTTTTCTATGGTCTGACTGATAGAATCATCTTTTCTATCGGCAACAGCATATGTCGGAATCAACAAAAACAGAACAAATAAGAAATTCTTCATATGCTGATTATGGCAAAGCCCCTGCATAAAAATCAATATCTATTTGTACGATTTGTCCATCCGTTCCCATATTTGCCCCACTCGGATTGTTCGCTGTGTGGCGTATCGCCACCGCTCACCATACGTAAGGCGCGAACGGCGCGCAAAGTATTGCGCTTGTTCTTGCCAACTATCATGTCGAACCTGCGGTTCTCATCCGGTGACTGACACAAAATAAAAAGACCACCTTTCGGTGGTCGTTTTATTTTGGCAGCCCCACTCGGATTCGAACCGGGATTCTCGCCTTGAAAGGGCGGTGTCCTAACCATTAGACGATGGGGCCAAAACTCTTAAAAACGCTGGCAAATTATAACTGGCAAATCCCGCATTGTCAAGCGGAAATACAAACAGGGGCGCATGCATTTGCGCCCCTGTATAACGTTGCGGATTTTCTTATTCCACAACCACCGGTGTGTCAACAACGACGGCCTCGGTTTCTGTGACGGTGACCGTGTAGTTTGGCATTGCGTTGGCGTCAACCCGTTTGAATGTCATGGTCTGGCCATTGCCAATCAGTGTCAATGTGCCGTTATTCAGGTTATATTTTTCTACCGTGTTCAAGAATTGGAAATATTCACGTTCTGTCGCCATTGCATCCGCTGGCCCCATCATCAGCGTCATTGCACCTTGGTCAAACTGAATATGATTGCCCGCCGCGCGATAAGACCCGTTATACAGGTTCACAACCTGACCATAGAAACGCATTTCGTTTTCGTCAAACGACAATGTGATGTCTGCGCCGTTACCGTTGGCGATAAAGTTCGCCCCGCGCAGGGCCGCCGGATTTTGTCCGCCGTCGCCACATGCCGCCAGTGCCAATGCCATTGCGCCAAATGCCAGTGCTTTGATTTTCATGATTTTTGCTCCCTTTGTTTTGTATGTCGACTGTAACGATATCATTATTTGGCATAAATACAAGGTTGGACAAGACGTTTATATTCCCACAGCGAAAAACATCTCTTGGTAATATTAGATGTGCGCCGAATGGCGCATTCTTATTGTCATTCCTGCCTGAGCGGGAATGACAAGTTGCTAGAACGTATCCTGTAGGGGGCGCGTACCGCATAGCGGGGGGTGAAAAAACAGGTTAAATAAAAAACACGTCAAAAACGACGTGTTTCTTATTTAACTGGCGGGATTGAAGGGGCTCGAACCCTCGACCTTCTGCGTGACAGGCAGACGCTCTAACCAGCTGAGCTACAACCCCAAAGCAAGGCATATACTATACTGTTCGGATTCTAAACGCAAGTGTTTTTTTCATAAAATGAAATTTATTTGAATCCGGTCGGCGTGCTATGGAAATAAAAAACGGGGCGGGGCCCCGTTTATTATTTAATCAGTTTTCCCATCGCAACGGCGGTGTCGCCCATACGATTTGAAAATCCCCATTCGTTATCATACCATGCGGTCACATGTACCAATCTGTCGCCCAAAACCTTGGTCTGGCTGGCGTCAAATATGGAACTGTGCGCGTCGTGGGTGAAATCGATGGAAACCAGTGGCAGTTCGTTATAGCCGAATGTTTTCGATTCTGCGGCGCGCATTGCGGCGTTGACCGCGTCAACTGTCGCCGGTTTCTTTAAATTCACAACCAATTCAACAACCGAAACGTCTGGGGTCGGCACGCGGATTGCCATACCATCCAATTTGCCCGCCAGGTTCGGCAGAACCAGACCAATCGCCTTGGCCGCGCCGGTGCTAGTCGGAATCATGGACAGGTTCGCGGCGCGTGCGCGACGGAAATCCTTGTGATTTTTATCCAGCAATTGCTGGTCGCCGGTGTATGCGTGCACAGTTGTCATCCAACCAGATTCAATACCAAATGTATCGTCCAGAACCTGCGCTACAGGGGCCAGGCAGTTTGTTGTGCATGACGCATTTGAAACAATCAGGTCGGTTGGTTTCAATGTGTCTTGGTTTACGCCGTATACGATTGTGGCGTCTGCGCCCGCCGATGGGGCAGATACCAAAACGCGCTTTGCCCCTGCGTCCAGATGAACACGCGCTTTGTCCGCGGCGGTAAAGATACCGGTGCATTCCATGACAATGTCGATACCCAATTCGCGCCATGGCAATTTTGTTGGGTCTTTTTCGGCGATGCATTTAATTTTCTGATCACCAACGATTATATATTCGCCGTCCAATTTAACGTCCATTGGCAATTTCCCGTGCACAGAATCATATTGCAACAAATATGCGTTCTGTTCCGCCGGTGCCAGGTCATTCACGGCCACAAATTCAATATCATCACGTCTGGATTCCAACGCCGCGCGCAACACCAAGCGACCAATGCGGCCAAATCCGTTTATAGCAACTCTGATTTTTGACATATTATTTCCTTTCGTTTTTTGTCGGTTAGACGGCTTTATCATAGCCCGGGATTGACAAGATTACAATGGAATTTTATACTTGGACAAAATGAAACATTCGTCATATATCATTACTGGGCCAACTGCATCGGGCAAATCCGCCTTTGCCGACCGGCTGGCACGTGAAATCGGTGGCACAGTCATCAATTGCGACAGTGTCCAGATTTATCGCGGAATTGAAAACATTTCGGCCAGTCCGTTTGCCGGTCGCGAAATAACCGATGAAATCGATGACGTGCCATATAAACTGTTTTCCATTTTGCCACTGACCAAACAAATCAGTGTGGCGGATTACCTGAATCTGGCGCGGCGCGAATATGATGCGGCACTGCGCGCGGGTCGCACACCGATATTTGTTGGCGGTACGGGGTATTATATAAATGCAATTATAAACGGTATTTCGCCAATGCCCGATATTGATGATGCGGTGCGCCGTCGCGCACGTGAATTGGTGGCAACCGATATCGACGCGGCGCGTCGCATGTTACCGCCCGAATTTACCGCAACTGACCCCCAGCGTGTCGCCCGCGGGGTAGAGGTGTTTTTACAAACCGGTCGTCACATTACAGAGTTTCAAAATATGCCGCGCACCGGTGCCGTAGCACCCGACGCATGCAAAATTTTAATCAACCCACCATTGGACGTGTTGCGGGCCCGTATTGCGACGCGCGTGCCAAAAATGGTGTCCGGTGGCGCGATTGACGAAGGGCGCGTGGTCATCGATTCCGGCTGGGATGCGCGGCGCGCAATTGGTGCGGCGCAAATGGTTGCGTACCTGCGTGGGGAAATTGATATGGACACATGTGTCCAGAATTGGATTACAAAAACAAATCAATATGCAAAACGGCAGCGAACTTGGTTTCGTACCCAGTTCGCCGCCGATATTGTGTTAGACAGTGCGGACGCGCCGATTACTTTCTAGGGCCGCGTGTCGCATTCGCGTGATTAGCAATCATGTTGTTGCGTGCCGCGGTCATACGACGTGCTGCCGCCTGTTTTTCCAGCAATCGATTGATATAACTGAAATCTGTGTACAAGACCCGTTTTAATGCGGCCTTGGCTTCGCTGCGGTTATGATAAATAGTGTTGCGTTTTGTGTACGCCGACAGGTAATCCGCCATCAAATTAGTCAATGATTTCAAGAATTGTGGGTTGGTGGAATTTGGATCGCGGCTGTCCAGCACACGAATAAAGATTCTGGATTGCAAAATCAGAAATTCTTCGGCATCGCGTGAATATTCCGCGGACGCACGCCATGTGTTGCGGGTGTTTTCTTGGGTGGCGTATGATGCACCATATTTATCCAAAAACAGTTCAGAAATACTTCTGGTATATGTTGCAAACACGCGTTGTGATGCGGTTTGTGCGTTGCGGAATTTTTTCATATTTTGCCCTTTTTGTATTCTTGACGAAATACGTTATAGGACAAAATATTTTGTTTGTCAATATTTTATTGCGCTGATTCCGAACTTTTTGTGGGGTTCATTTTGGCGTATTCGCGGCGGATTACGTCCATTATACCTGATGCGCGCATATGGCTGGAAAATGCAGTACAGTTATTAAATTCCGTTTCCAGTGTGCCCCAACCAGCGTATTCCCAATCAATCAGACCCGCCACACGCATCGTGCGCGTATCAACAATGATATTATTGCAAATGTCGTTGTGATTCCACCCGTCGCCCGCACCACGTTGCAGGTCGCGAATTTCCACCGGTCGCGCGTGATGCACAGCTGTGATAAATTCCGCCAGTTGCCGTCCCCACAGTTCGCGATTACGCGCAATGGTACGTGTTGGTAACTTGTTCATATTGTGCCCGCGAATAAAGTTATATTTATAGAATACATATTTACCCGCATGCACAATTTCAATTTTTGGAATTGCCAGTGGTGATATGTGTTCAAATGCATCCGTAATGCGCTTTTCCCGCATAATGCGTTCGGCGGGTACACTGGTGTCCAAGAATTTGCGTGTTTTGAACACGTATTTGTTATCGACGATAAATCCGATATTCCATCCGCCCTTTATCATTTTTACATGGGCAAAGCGCAGTTCTGGTTGTGCGGCGCGCAGTGCGCGATATTTTTTGCGCCAATCAAACAAGCGTTTATAACGAATGCGGCGGCGCACAGTGCGATTTGGTATAAAACAGACCAAAATATCACAAATTTCAAAGAACAGTTTCCACATGTATGCACCCCAGTTAAATTTGTGAATAATGGTATTGAAAAAAACGAAAAAAACAAGTACTTTGTGGGTATGTTTAACGCAGGCGATATTGTCAAAGTTTTAATACCAAATGTTGTCAATGCCGGATATGATTACCGGCTGACCGCGTCGGCAACGCTGGGGCAATTTGTGGCGTGCCGTGTTATGAACCGACCGTATATTGGCGTTGTGTGGGGCGTGGGTGATTCTGGGTTGCCGGCGGAAAAAATCAAAAATGTATCAGATGTGTACGACGCGCGCTTGGCGGTTGCGGATTTGCAGTGGATTGCAAAAATGTCGGCGTGGACGCTGATGACGCCGGGCGCGGTGTTGCGTTTGATTGTAAATGTCCCCGACGCGTTTTTACCGCCCAAGATGGAACAACTCTATGAATTAAATATTGCAGACGGTGTGCGTATGACCGCGTCGCGTCTGGCGGTGTCGGATGCATTTGCGTCAAACGATGGCGAGCCAATGTCGGTGTCCGACATTCAAAACATCGCACATGTCAGCGCGTCTGTCGTTCGCACAATGATAGGGCAGGGGATGCTGGTTCCAACAGAGCAAAGAGCAAAGAGCAGAGAGCAATGTTCGGTCCAATATCACGATATAGGGAATGTTGTGTTAAACCCAGAACAGCAATCGGCGGCGGATACGATTGGTGCGGCGATTGATGCGGGTGGTTTTTCGGTGTTTTTATTGGATGGCATTACGGGCAGTGGTAAAACCCAGGTTTATTTTGATGCCGCATGGCGCGCGTATTCGCGTGGGGCGTCGGTGTTGCTGATGATGCCGGAAATTGCACTGACGGCGCAATTTATGCACCGATTCGCCGCGCGATTTGGTGCCGCCCCCGTCGTGTGGCACAGCAATCTAACCGCGGCGCGTCGGCGTGAAATCTGGCGCGGGGTGTTGCGCGGCGAAATTCGTATGGTTGTTGGCACGCGCAGTGCGCTGTTCTTGCCGTGGCAAAAATTGGGCCTGATTGTCGTGGACGAAGAACACGATACATCATATAAACAGGAAGATATGGGCAACTATCACGCGCGTGATATGGCGGTTCTGCGTGCGAAAATCGCGGGGTTCCCGGTTGTGCTGGCCAGTGCAACGCCGTCTGCCGAAACATTACAGAATGTTATATCGGGCAAATATAAATCGTTGCGTTTAACATCGCGATTTGGTGGCGCGCAAATGCCAAAAATTGAAACAATTGATTTGCGTGAAAATCGACCCGATGCGTATCAGTTGCCATCAGATGATGCAAATGCTGCGCCACGGGGTGGGGCATTATCGGTAGCGCTGTGCGATGCAATCTCTGCAACATTGTCGGCGGGTCGCCAAATAATGCTGTTTATAAATCGGCGCGGGTTTGCCCCAATTGTTCAATGTAAAAAATGCGGCTGGGTTGCCCAGTGTCCGGATTGCAGTGTCGGCATGACATACCATAAATCGGTGGGAAAATTGCTGTGCCACATGTGCGGGCGTACTGCGCCAATGCCAAACAAGTGCCCCGACTGCGGCGGCGATGTATCAACCCGTGGCGCGGGCTTGGAAAAGATAGCCGAAGAAGTGTCAGTCCGTTTCCCATCGGCGCGCACGGCATTGGTGTCCAGTGATACAATTTCATCGCGCCAGTCATTGGAACGCTTGGTCGCAAAAATGGAAAACGGCGAAATCGACATTGTCATCGGAACGCAGATTCTGGCCAAGGGGCACCATTTCCCGAACCTGACGCTGGTTGGGGTGGTGGACGCCGATATGGGGCTGTTTGGGACCGATTTCCGTGCCGCCGAACATACGTTTCAGCAATTATTTCAGGTTGCCGGTCGCGCCGGCCGTGGTGAATTTCCGGGGCGGGTATTGATGCAAACGTACCAACCCGACCATCCAGTGCTGACGGCGATATGCGCGGGTGACCGCGATGCGTTTATGGCATCTGACATGGCGGCGCGCCGTGCGGCGGGAATGCCACCGTTTGGTCAACTGATTGCGGTTGTTGTAGAGGGGCAAAAGGAATCCGTATTAAAGGGGTTCTGTGATGCATTGGCGGCGGCCGCACCGATTGCCGCGGGCGTAAAAATCATGGGCCCAATCGCGGCGGGCGTGTATCAAATCAGAAATTGGTATCGTATGCGTTTCTTGGTCGCGGGCGGTACAACAACAATGCTGCAACCGGTTGTGTCGCATTGGCTGGCCAAGGTAAAACAACCCGCCAACATTCGGGTCAAGGTTGACGTGAACCCACAAAACTTTATGTAATTTTTTAATTTTCCACTGGATTTAATTTGCGTATTTGTTTAGCATACCTGTTGACACAGGGTGTTTCTGTGTCGGGGATTCAAGACCCCTGGAAACCAGCGTCCACGTGACGATAAAAGGAACTCCAACGCCTATTGCGGGTTGGAGGGCTGTGAATACATCGAATAAACACGCTATAACTGGTTTTATAGTCTTGAACCTCCAACCACCTAAATTTTTTGGTGGTTTTCTTTTGTTCGCGATACAGAAAAAAAAGGAGAGAACAATATGAAACCAATGAAAATAATTTGCACGCTTGCATTTTGCATGGGGATTTTGTCCGCGCCCGCATACGCCGCATCAACCTGCACAGCAACGCTGACTGATTCGACGACCAGTTCAACAACGTCAATCGAAAACTGTACAAATGGTGAAAAATACCGTTGGAAAAACAGCAGTGGTACATATGTAACGGTTGAATCATGCTTGGATTGCTCGAATGGTTATACATTGACCGAAGATGTTTCTTATTCACATTGCACAAATAAATTCACCCGTGGGGTATGCGCAAAAGTATGCACCGCCGAAACCATAAAAGAAACCAGTATGCCCGATGGATGCACGGGTCGGACCGCATACGCCAAGAAATTTGGCGATACAGAGTATGTTGAATGTACAGAGTGTGCAGCCGGCTACAAGGAGGTTCAGAACACAATTTCGTCCAGCCAGTGCACCAACACCACCACCCAGTATGCGTGCGAGGTTGACCCCGACGCCGAATGTACGACAGACAGTGATTGCGACGAATACAGAGGCAAAACCCTGTATGGCCCCGATTCCAGCGGAGTAATTGGCGTGGGCGATGTGGTCTGGTGTTCTTCTGACGGTACATGCGAGTATGATCTATACTATCAATGTGCCCGTGGCTACTATGGTGGCAGCGGTTATTCGTTGGGCAGCGTTACTTGTACTGCATGTCCATCCGAAGATGGCGGCATTCCAACAACCACGAGTGGCACTGGTGCAATGGACATCACGGACTGCTATGCGCCAAAAGATATTGCAGGCAACGGTGTGATCGGTACATATAGCTTTATGCAAGATTGTAAGTATTCCGATAACTAAAAACGCCCCGTTTGGGGCATTTTTAACGTTGGCTTTCTGATAGATATTTCTGGGTCAATACGGCCCGTTTGGTGCGATGTGCCAACACCCTGAATTTGAACGCGCAATCCAGTAATTTGTCGGTCAGACCCACGCGATTCAATCTTGCTTCTTCGCGTTTTTCGGCCTGACGCAATTTTGCGGTACTGTATTCTTCCAATTTGCGACGCATATCGGGCGAAATCAAATCCACCGTGCGGTCTTGTATGATGATTTCATCTTTGTCCATAATATTTTCCTTTTTTATTTTTGATTTTATTTTCTATACAACCTCGGTCACGGCGCGCAGTGCACCGTCACGCGACAGTTGTACAACACGAATTTTCTGTTTCATTTCGGCAATTAAATCCGTGCGGTTGTATGCGGGTTGTGTGTGCAAGATTCGGTCTGCAAATGCGGCGTATGCGGCATCGGCGGATTCAGCGTGAATGGTTGTGTAAAAATGATCGTGTCCCGTTCCCAACATTTCCCACAGTACCGCCGCATTGTCGGTTGAAATTTCGCCACCAATAATAACATCAGGCGTCATACGTACCACCAAATCCAGCAGACGGGCATAATTAAACTCGTTTGTCTGTTCCGTACGCGACAGAACAAAATGCACGCGGTTTGGTTGCGGCACGCGAATTTCGCGCGCATCTTCCACCGTAATCACACGACTGTTTTGGTCAATCAGTGTCAGCATGTGGTTCAAAAATGTTGTTTTACCGGTTGCGGTTGCGCCACTGATTAAAATCGGGCTGCCATCATTTATGGCAGACATCAGACGGTCGTACGGATCATCGGGACGCACCTGTTCGCGTGGTTTAACCTTTAACAACTGTTGCCCACGCGCCAGATGATAGTTTGCAAATGATGTGTCGGATGCCCCCGTACCACGAATATTCAGTGCCACGCCCCCCGTGACATCGTTGTCGTCATATTGAACGTTTGGGCCCGCAATCGCGGTAAAGCGGTGACTGCCCGGCAGGGTTGCATACACCACCGGCACACCGTGAATTGGATCAAATGGTTGTTCATAAATGTTTGCCACCGTGTGAATTAAATCCACCAAGTATTGTTTTGATAACACCGGTGCGTCATATGCCACCCACGGTACGCGCGCCCCGTGCAGTCGCATCCACACCTGGCCGGCGTGGTTGATGGCGATTTCCTCTACAAACGATGGGCGATAAAATTCCGCCAACGGTTTCAGCAAAGAATCCAGAACTACATTTGACATTATGTTTTGATTTTATCATAAATCCGTCCTTGAATCAAAAAGGATTATTTGATAAAATTAAAAAAACAAGAGAGATTGATGATGAAAAAATCCTTGCTGTTTATGATATGTGGTGCGTTGATTCTGGGCGGTTGCGCAACGGATTCTGACACCCCTTATAACGAGGCAGATTTTGCCCAAGGGGGCACGGACGCGCCATTGTACAACGAACGTACCAGCACGTTTATGCAGTCGGACAATCAGTATTCTAACATTGATTCGTACAAACCAAAAACCGCCGAAGAGAAAGAAAAATCCGATAACAAGTGGAACACATCGCGCATGAAAACCCGTTGGCAGGAATACAAGGGGGCAATGGTTCGCGTACAAATCTTGTTGGGAAACACCGATTTGCGTGAAATGCGCTTGCGCCTGATTCAGGACGCCGACGGCATGGATGTTGACGGCGACAGTCGCACCATCTTGGGTCAGGTTGCAGATTTCGAAATGAAGCGTGTTTGCGGCCGCAACGCGGACAGCATTGTTATGGTGTATGACCGTCCATCGTTTGATGTGATGCGCCCGACACCGTTCTTTGATTACAGGATTGAGGCCGAGGGTGCAACCATGCGCGAATACGGTTTCAGATGTGTTTATAATAAATAACTTAAAAAAGGGTGAACATATGAAAAAAATCATGACCGCAGTTATTGCCGCTGGGGCGTTTGCGCTGGGCGCATGCGACAGCAACGCAAACAATGTTGCAAAAAATGGTGACACCGTCGTTATCGACTTTGCTGGATTCAAAGATGGCGTTCAATTCCCAGGGGGCACGGCGACGGGCTATAAATTGACACTGGGCAGCAACACATTCGTCCCAGGATTCGAAGAACAAGTTGTTGGTATGGCGCGTGGCGAAACCCGTGATATCAATATCACATTCCCAACGAATTATTACCCAGAATTGGCGGGCCAAGACGTTGTGTTCAAGGTCACCGTCCAAGATATCATTAAATAAAACCAACGGGGCATCGCCCCGTTTTTTATTCCCCTCTTCGGGCCCCGCAAAATTGGTAAATTTTGTGGGTGATTTCGCGGAGGGGTATCCGCGTAGCGGACGGGGAGGGTTACTGATTAGTGATAAAGTGAATAAGTGATAGAGTGATGTAGTTTGATGTGCGCCGGATGGCGCACTCCTTTCTTGTCATTCCTGCGCAGGCAGGAATAGGGTCTAAACAGTGCGAGCATAGCGAGCAAAATAAAAGACCACTCCGTCGCATTCGCGCCACCCCTCCACCGGAGGGGAACTTGCTACGTTTTTGTCGCGGGCTAAGTTCTCCTCCATCGGGCCCCGCAAAATTGGTAAATTTTGTGGGTGATTCCTTGGAGGAGTACCGCGTAGCGGGGAGGTGGCCTTTCGGTGCTTGCAAAACGCACATTATAGAAACTTAGCATATGTCGCCTGCGGGTGCGCATATACTTTTCCCTTGAATATTTTCCTGTAATCCTGAAAAATGTGGGCAAAAGAGGTATTTATGTCCGATTTTATCATCAGCAGTGCACAGAAAAAGTGGACGAAAATCGTAACATTTTGGATGCCAATCAAAATTTATCGCAAAAAATTGCGTGGTATTCTAACCATGGGGGTTGGTAATTATATTCGCGCGGTGCGTCATGAACGCAAGGCAAAATTCGCACACGAATTGGCGGTCTTGGCTGTTATGAAGGACGAGGGGGCATACCTGAAAGAATGGCTGGATTTCCATATCTTGGCGGGCGTTGAAAAATTCTATCTGTACGACAATGAATCAACAGACAACACGACCGAAATTTTGAAACCATACATTGAACGCGGAATTGTGGAATATAAATACTGGCCCGGTCGTGCCCAACAGAATCCCGTGTATTGGGACGGCCTGAACCGGCACAAGAATGACGCGCGCTGGATTGCGGTTATTGATTTAGACGAATTTGTCGTGCCGGTGCAAAATAAAACGATAACAGAATTTCTGCACACGTTACCGTCGTGCGCACGCGAATTGGTTATGACGTGGGTGATGTACGGTTCGTCGGGGCATGTGCATAAACCAGATGGCTTGGTTATCGAAAACTTTCGTTGTCATGCCGACCGCACACGTCCGGCTGGTTGCAAATCAATTGTGAATCCACGCTTTATCACACGTTGGGCAAATCCGCATATCAACGAAGTTGCCGGATTCATTGTTGATGAAAATGGTCGAAAATTGGGGCGTATTGACCAGACAAATCTACCCCCCCCCCCCTATGAAAAAATCCGCTGTAATCATTATGTTACGAAAAGTTTCGATGAATATATGTCGCGTGGCACACGTATGGCGGTGTCGGGTCGTATTGCGCCGCATCGTACGCCTGAACGTTTTCGGTTGAATGACACGAACGATATTTGCGACCCAATAATGGACGAATGGGCCGCCCGCGTCAAAGCATTCAAATTGAAATAACATCGAAACGCGTGGCAATCCTGTGAATAAACACGCGCGCCGTTCGGCGCGCTATCTCTTATCTATGCTCTAAAAAATGCCCCAATGGGGCATTTTTATTCCACAGCAACGATGAATATTTTTGCGTCATTTGCGGCGCGGATTGTGGCCTCTTTATCAACCACAAAACATGTTTTTGCGTTCACAATAATCCCGCGCAAGTGCGCCGCCGCAACCGCACGTACGGTATCAACGCCAATTGCCGGAATGTCGATACGTAAATCTTGCCCTGGTTTGGTCATCTTGGCAAAGACGCCACTGGCGCGGCGTTTATTCTTGCGCATATCGACAACGCGTTCCAGCATTTTTGCCGTCCCCTCGGCTGCCTCGACCGCGATTACCTGTTTATCAACCACGACCGATGCACCAATATCGGCGGCACCGATGGTGTGCGAAACATCCACCGCGCGTTCAATGTCGCGCGCGTCGCGTGCGGTGGGCTTTGCCTTGGTTTTAACGCCCGCCGTTTCAAATGCCAGTTCTGGCGCGGCATCCTGTGCCGCGACAATTTCAAATCCACGTTTTTCCAGTGCCTTGTTCAATGCAACCCCCATAGAATCATAACCCTTTTGATGTTTCATAATGCTGAACAGCATCCCGATTGACCACCAATCCGGACGAATATCGGAAAAGTTCGGGTGACCCAGTGCCCCCACAAATGTCAGTTTGTGAATCCCGCGACGGCGAAATTCGCGAATTGCCGGCCACGCGCCGCCCAATCGCACCGTTAAATCAGGATTCAATTCGGGATTTACAAAATTCTTTAACCCTACGATATACACGTCCCAGCCATTACGGCGCAACGCATCGCGGGCAAAGAACGGCAAATCCAACGCGCCTGCAATCAGGGCGATTTTCTTATCTGTGCTTTTTTTCTTCATGTCCAGAATCATACGCGCAAAAGGGGCTGGAATCAAGTTGCAATTTATGATAAAATTTCTGCATAATAAATAAACAGGCGAAAAAACATGAAACAGATTTCTTGGTTTGGGGTTCTGGCGGTGCTGATGCCGATGGCGTCCGGTGCGGCTGGGTACAGTGATACGGCATTCCAGCGCGAGGTTGAAACCGGACTGGATTTGGTTGGTGCGCGTGCAAACGTTGATGTGTTGCCGGACACCGCCCCTGGGGAATTGGGCGCGGACGTGTACCAGACCGTTGGTGTGGCGGACAATGCCGATACCCAAATGTTTATTCCAACAACAATGTATGTCCGTATGGGGGCGGGGCTGAATTTGGGCTTTGCCACCGATCAGGCGAAAATTGGCGATGAAAAGTTTGATGCCAGTGGCGGCTATGCAACCCAGATTGGTTTGGGCTGGAATTTATCATCGTATGTCCGGACAGAGGTTGACTTTCAATCCACAACGCTGAAATTTTCAGATGTTAAAAACATCACGGCGGATTATCGTACGGTTGGCGCGATGTTGTATTTTGATTTTGCGCGCCGCTATGTCCAGACGGGTGATATCACGCGTCGCCGTACATTCGTGCCGTTTATGGGACTGGGTGCGGGATTTGGTCAGTATGAATTTCAGGGGCGCGACGGCGCAGATGGCTTTGTTATTGCCGCACCGCGCGCCGCGTTGGGCTTTAATGTAATGTTGACTGATTTGATTGGTATTGATGTTATGTATCAATACAATATGATGATTGGTCATGGATTTGGTTGGGGTGTGCGTGATGGCGGTGTTGATAACGTCAGCAACGTTATGGCGTCATTCCGTGTAAACTTTTGATGGGGGCATGTAAAATGAAATATGGATTCTTGTTTGGTCTGGTGGGTTTAATGCCGGCGGTTGCATCCGCGGCAATCCCGTATCGCGTGGAACAGGTCAAGACCCCCATCGCGGCAATCTCTGGCAATGATGACGAGGCATTTGCCCGCATGCACCGTTTCTATGTCGGGGGCATGTATGATTTTTCAATGTGGAACAGTTATACGTCCGATGACATGCTGCATGTGGCGGGCAAAAACACATCGTCGTTCGAGGCCGTTGCAGGCGTCCGAATCTTTGACACTTTTCGGGTCGAGGCGAACTATGTTCGCACCGCCGCCGAATGGGACGCGTTCAAATTGACGGGCAATACCGCATTTGTGAACGCAATATTTGATGCCCGTATCGACAGTATGTATCGCTTGTTCCATTCGCAGCGCATTGTGCCATACGTTGGTGCGGGTGCGGGTCTGTCGTGGAACAGTGGCGACGATATTCATCTGGATAAAAAAATCAGCCCAGTCGCTGCGGCATTGGCGGGCGTTGGTTTTGAACTGGGTGAATATTTCACGATTGATTTGGGCTATCGTTATATGTATATGTTCAAACCAGAATTTGCCGGTTTGTCTGATTTTGCGCCAACCGCGCATCAGTTTCGTGCCGGTGTTCGTCTGAATTTCTGAGAATAAATGCAAAAGTGTCCGTTTTTTGGTATTTGTGGTGGTTGCAAATTTGATTTTGCCGCAGCCGATTATCACGACCAGAAAATGGCACTGTTGCGTGATTTGCCGATTACTGGCGATGCCGTATGGACGCCAGTGGGATTGCGCCGTCGTGCCGATTTTGCATTCGCAGGCGGCCGTTTTGGGTTCTTTGCCTCACATTCCAAGGATATTGTGCCTGTGCGCACATGCCCGAATTTAGTGCCCGAAATAAATGATATTTTGCCAGCCGTGGCGGCATTACCATGGACGGCGGCGGGCGCATGTCTGATTACATCGTGCGACAACGGCATTGATATTGCAATATCATCAAATGTTCCGTACTTTACGGCGGAATTTCGCGATGCGGTAGTAAAAATCCCCGCAATTCGTATTACGTGGAATGACCGTACAATACGGCAAACCGACGCGCCCCAGGTGAAATTTTCAGGGCGCGCCGTTGCATACCCGCCGGCGGCATTCTTGCAACCAACGGTGGCCAGTGCGGACGCATTGCGCAATATGGTTGTTGCGGCGGCATCCGGCGCACATCACATCGCAGATTTGTTTTGTGGTCTGGGGAACTTTACATTTGCCCTGAATGCCGACGGTTTTGATATTGTTGGCACGGGCGTAAAGCGTGATTTATTTACGCATCCGCTGACGGTTGGTATGTTGCGCGCGTACGATTGTGTCGTTATGGATCCGCCACGCGCAGGCGCATTGGCACAGTGCAAAGAATTGGTTAAATCAACCACGTCCCGCGTAATATATGTATCGTGCAACCCACAAACATTTATGCGTGATGCGCGGGTGTTGACCGCGGGCGGCTATAAAATTCAGCAACTGATTCCCGTTGACCAATTTGTGGGCAGTGACCATTGGGAACTGTTTGCCGTATTTGAAAAATAAGTCAGTTGTTATTCATCAATTCGCGCTTTAACATACGCACATTCTGCGTCATATCGTCAATCAGGCGTTGCACGCGGTTATAGTCCAACACGCGGCATGGCGCATTTGGAAAATCATTTTCAAAAAATGGCACAACCGACACCCCCAGCGCGTTTGCAATTTGGCACATGCGCCACACAGACACGCGATTTGCCCCAGATTCGTACTTTTGAATTTGTTGTGGCGTGATACCGGTGCGTCGCCCCAGTTCTTGTTGTGATACGCCCATAAATTCACGTGCGCGCCGCATAAATTCGCCCGCGCAGCGGTTAAATTCTTGTTCGGCGAATGTCTTTGCAATTCCAACCATCGGTATTCCTTTTGTGCGTTTATACAACAAAAAACCACCAGAATTTTTTCAGGTGGTTGGAGGTTAAGAACTACTCTACCGATATAGTGTGATTTATTTATGTATATCACCACCCTCCAACCCATGGTTGGAGTTTTTCGTCATCACGGACGCGGTAGTCGGAGTTCTTACACCCCGCAACAGCAACACACCATTGCACAAACATTATATGGTTTTTGTGCCGCAAAAACAATAAAAAAACGCCGCCGGTGTTGCCCGGCGGTGTTTCCGAATGCCCTGAAAGGAAGGAAAGGAGAAAAAGAAATGGGCATTCTAAACTGTTAAAAGGGTTGGGGCCCAGAGTCCAGAGGAGAGAGAATGTAGGAGGGAGTCTGAATCCCTGAACCCCGCGTCGTTGGGGTTGCCCCCTTTGACGAATCGAAATGTAATACAATTTTTGTTATTTGTCAAGAATATTTGTCAAAAAATTTTTTAGACAATTTTTATAGGTGTTTTTTCATGGCGGGATTTATTGCCTAACTTGTTGATATTCCTAGGAAAAGGCACTTGTTGCGACCGCGGGGTGCTGGGCATAAAATCACTGTACAGGTTCACAATAACTGGCACAAAACCACAGGAGAATGATATGACACACGAAGATGTATGGCGCGCAATAGAACGTTTCGCCGATGAACACGGCATGTCTTGTTCCGGATTGGCCCGATGCAGCGGTCTGGATCCGACCACATTTAACCGCAGCAAACGCTGGTCGCGCGAGGGGCAGCCACGCTGGCCATCAACCAACAGTATTTCAAAAATACTGTCGTCCACGGGTGCGAATATCGCCGATTTTACCAAGTTTATTGATTCGCCTGCACGTTCACGCGAATAATTGCATAAATCTGATAGTGCCGCGCACGTGGTGTTGCGCGGTATTTTTTGTGGACAATCGCGCGGTGTTCGTTTATGCTGAACGTATGTTAAATGGCATCAGAATATATTCCACAGATACCGTGTGGCGTCGCATATTGTCTGATTTGAATGCGACGGTGCTGGATTCGCCCGATGTGACCGCGGTGGATTTTGATGCGTTGAATGTGCCAGCGCCCGCCACCGTCATGGAATTAAAGGCAGCATTATTGGCGGCAATGGATAATTCAAATGTTATTCGCAATGTTTTTGGACGCGATGTATCGCTGCCACGTCTGCAATGCCAGATTGTCGTCCTGTTGGCCCAGACGGGCGGAATGACCGCGGCACAGTTAAAGGTTGCATTGGGCTATTCCCCGAATGCTGCCACGCATACGGTTGATACGGCGATATATCAACTGCGCCGGACATTTGGACGTGAACTGATTCAAAATAACAATGGTGTGTATAAAATTGGCCGGATACAAACTGATTTCGTTTGATAAAATACCCAGTACCCAAACATACGCATTGGATATGGTGGCGTCGGGCGCGGCGCGCGATCATACCATCGTCATGGCCGAGGCACAATCCGCCGGTCGTGGTCGTCATCGTCGTACGTGGGTGTCGCACCATGGTAATTTGTATGCCAGTTTTATTTTCAACGCCCCTGAACGCGATCCACGCCTGTCATATATGGTGGCGGTTGCAATCGCAGAAACGATTCTATCATTTGGCATAATACCCGCAATAAAATGGCCTAATGATATTTTGATTGATGGGAAAAAGGTTTGTGGTGTCTTGATTGAATACGCCGGCGCGTTTGTAATTGTTGGCATCGGCATCAACATTAAATCCAATCCAACGGTTGCAGAAAACCTGACAACCAAATTGGAAAACTATGCCGATGTGCCAAAGGGCGAATTATTAAATCGCCTGATGCGCAATCTGGACAAATGGATGAACACGGATTTTGCAACCGTGCGTGCGCGTTGGATGGAATTGGCAATCGCATTGCGCAAAATTGTAAAGTATCGCGCCCAAGACGTCGAATTGATTGAAATAAACGAAAATGGTGCGCTGGTTTTGCGCCGTGGTTCGGAATATCTGTTAGCGTATGGCGACGAAATCAGTATGAAATAAATGCCGGATTTCCGCGCGATTGCGCGTGTGATAAAAATACACACTTGACTTTTTATGCGATTTGTGATACTATATGGGGCATCAACAAGCAAGATTATGTCCGCATCAGGCGGATTTTTTATTGCAATTTTTGACCGCGATTTTTCCATCGCGGTCTTTTTTATGCCAAAACACGGGGGACGCATATGGAATTAGAACTGATAACGAACGGCGCGCAAATGACGCGTGATGCATATACAATCGCACGCACTGTTTATGCCGAAACATCTGGCAAGTCATTACCATTGGTCGAAGCGTTCACATCAATGATTGCAAATATTGCGCGTGCCCGCGGCATCACACCGGCATCTGTTGTGGCGGATACCGGTTTATTCACGCATGACGCAAACACAGAAATTGATACAACGGGTCGCGCGTTTCAAATGTGCCTGCGCACCGCACAACGAATGTTGCGTGGTAATTTGATGGACGCGTCGCACGGTGCAACACGATTTCACGCGGCCAATCAAATGCCAGATTGGGCGGTGTCGCGTGGATACATTGCCGATATTGATGGTGTGCTGTTTTATCTGTAATCGTGTGGTGAAAAAATGCAACGTATAATTCATGGTGGTTTTTTATCAGACCGTCGCACACAAATTATGTCGGGCGTCGGTATATTGTCAGCGGTCGCCGCATACTTGGTTGGCGACAGCGATATATTCATATTACTGCAAACGATATTTACGCTTGGCGGAATTTATTTTATGCGCAAGCAACCAAACACAACCAAAGGAAAATGATAATGGAACACATTCCTGAAAAATTTCAAAACACAGATGGAACATTAAACGCGGATGCGCTGATAAAATCATACACTGAATTGGAACGCAAGATTGGTACAATGGTGTCTGTGCCAACCGCGGACAGTGATGATGCCACGCGCGCCCGATTCAATCGTGCGATTGGTGTACCCGCCACGCCCGATGAATATCCAACAAATGATTTATTTGGTGATGCAGATTTGCAGAAAAAATTTTTAGAAATTGGATTGACGTCATCACAGGTGGAGCAAATTTATCACATCGCAGATGAATTTTTATCGCCTGTACTATCAGATTTATTTGTTGTGCAAAAAACAGAACTTGCTTTTGCAGAATTGCAAAAATTTTTTGGTGGTGTGGACAAAATGCACGATGCAATAAAACAAATAAATGATTTCGGTACGCGATTTTTGCCCGCCGATGCGTTTGATGAATTATGCTCGTCACCCCAGGGAATCCAAGGTGTGTACAGAATGATGCAATCCATTGAACCGAACGTTGAAATTGCAAATGATGATAATAAAAATTTATCTGATTCTGATTTACGACGCATGATGCGTGATCCAAAATATTGGCGTGATCATGATGCGGAATATGTTCGCAAAATAGAAAATGGTTTCAAAAAATTGTATTCATAATGAAAAAAGTTCACTTTCTTCTTTACTAATATTTTAGTTTGATATAAAATATAAAGTAAGAACAAAAAAATTTGTTCTATCCAAAAACAAATATAAAAGGAGAGAAGAATGGCATTCGCATTCTTGAAACCAGCGGCAAAGAAAGTTGCTGTTAAAAAACCAGCGGCAAAAAAAGTTGTTGCTAAAAAGCCAGCAGCAAAAAAAGTTTGTGCTAAAAAACCAGTGGCAAAGAAACCAGTTGCCAAGAAAGTCGCAGTAAAAAAGCCGGTTGCTAAAAAAGCCCCAGCGAAAAAAATTGCTGTGAAAAAGCCAGTTGCCAAAAAAGCACCTGCAAAGAAAAAATAATACATTTCCCCACCATTTGGTGGGGTTTTTAATTGCATGAAAAATTTCAGTCGTATCATAATTGGTGCGACTGAAACTTTTTGTCGGATAATTCTGGTGCAATACCCAGAACCCATTTTGTTCGCATCATGCGGCGCGACATAATCGCACAACCGTTTGATTCGTATTTGTCGGACGTAATTCATTGCGTCTTTTTTTTATTTTAATCAAAAGGAATTTTTATGTCTGTTTCAATCGATAATGTTTTTATCAAACAATTCGAAGCCGACGTTCATTTGGCGTACCAGCAAATGGGTACTAAATTACGCGGCACGGTGCGCAGTAAATCTGGTGTTATCGGCGCATCAACAACATTTCAAAAGGTTGGCCGTGGCACGGCTGCAACAAAATCACGTCATGGTATTGTACCGGTTATGAATCTGAATCATGAACCGGTTGAATGTGTATTACAAGATTACTATGCCGGCGATTGGGTTGATGCATTGGACGAATTGAAAACCAACATTGATGAACGTCGTGTTGTTGCCAGTGCCGGTGCATACGCGTTGGGGCGCAAGACCGATGAACTGATTGTGAATGCAATGGCGGGCGCAACCACATCTGTAGGTGATTATTCAGCGGGCCTGTCCAAAGATTTAATCTTGTCTGCGGTCGAAGAATTGAACAAGAAAGATATTCCCGATGACGGTCGTCGTTTCGCGGTTGTCGGTGTGCACCAGTGGAAAGAATTACTGGGTATCACAGAATTTGTTTCTGCGGACTTTGTGGGCAATGACCTGCCGTTGATTTCGGGTGGAGCGTCCAAGAAATGGTTGGGTATCACATGGGTACTGTATAACGCATTACCATTGACCGATACCACAAAGCGCGATTGCTTTATCTATCATGCGACCAGTATTGGTCATGCCTGTGGCCAAGAGGTCAAGACCGACATTTCATGGCACGGTGAACGCGCCGCGCACTTTATCAGCAACAGCATGTCCCAAGGGGCGGTTCTGATTGATGGTGACGGCATCGTGCGCATGAAATGCAAAGACGCCGACGGCGAATAACCCCCCAGTTCCACATAAACATAACCAAAGGGAAAAATAAATGGCTTTTCAGAATAAAAATTTGTCTGTGATTGCGTATGCAAATGGGTTTACATTGTGGCACTATGCCGAAAACGTAACGATGGCAACAATTACGGCCAGCGGGTATTTCAACGATGTTAAAACATTGATGAACACCGGCGACATTGTGATTATCAATGCGTCTGATAATACATCGCTGAAAAAGGTTGCCGTTGCATCTGGTAATGTTACAACCGCCGCATTGGCGTAATCGCATATAAATTTTATTGTGTGTTGGGTCGGCATGATGTATGTCGACCCCGTTTTTATTTATAAAGCAGGGGGATATTATATCATGCTGACCAAAATAGATTTATGTTCAATGGCATTACTGAAATTGGGTGAAAAGCCAATTCAGTCGTTGTTGGACGATACGGCTGCCGCACAACTGGCGCGCACATTGTTTGATCCGTTGACCGATGCGCTGATTGCGGTGCATCCATGGCGATTTGCAACCAAGCAGTTTGAACTGGCTAAAAACGCAGATGGTGATTTTTTAATTCCATCGGAATGCCTGCGTGTGACGCATACAGGCGGCAATATCATTATCGGAAATCGCATCACCGCCATATAATGAATTTCTTGGTGGGGGTTTTAATGCGTCCACCACATCGCGGATTGCTGATGGCGTTTCGTCATTCGGGTAAATCAACGGTTGTCGGAATTTTTGCCGCATGTGTGCTGTGCATGCACCCCGAATATAGAATATTGATTTTATCAGCGGAAAGCACACTGGCATCGCGTATGGTTGTGCATATTCGTAACATATTGGAAAATCACCCACGTTGTGCCGATATGATTCCCACTGGTCGCCGCGCCTGGGCGTGCGACCGAATAATCATCAATCGCCCCGTAGGCATTCGTGAACCATCGGTTATATGTGCGGGCATTGCTGGCAATATTACTGGCAGCCGCGCCGACCTGATAATCTGTGATGATGTAGAGGTGCCAAATACATGCAACACCGCCCAGAAACGCGAAAAACTGCGTGAACGTTTGCGTGAATTAGAATTCATTTTATCGCCCACTGGTACAATGATTTATATCGGCACGCCACACACAACCGACACGATATATCGTACCAGTGATGGGGACTAGATAGACGTTGGGGCGTCTGGTGCATTGTCAGACGCAATCGGTTCGCGCACACTGATAAATGCACGCAGTTTTTGCAACAATTCCGTACCCGCATCACCAAACATTGGCAGATACGTTTCGTATTCCGGCATGTCGGCCTGCAATTGTGCGTGCGCGCGTTCGGATAATGGCTGATTCAACATATCCGTTGCCACATGCCACAAAAAATACGCCCGATACGTTTTGGTAATCACTGCCCATTTTTGTAACAGGTCAGGGCGCGTTGCCAATGCAGCACGAATTGCAACCATCCATTCATTGCCAAATCGTTTGACAATGTTCAGATTCTGAATGCGTTCCAAACCCGCATCGTCTGGGGTAAAAGCGTTTATGCCGGATTCCAGTTCCGACATTTCCGCTGGTGTCAGGGAAATTGTCGCCATGGATTGATCCATTGTCCCGCCATATGGTAACAGTTCGCGTTCAATAGAATCCATTGGGGTTTTCCCACTGCGCAGGTTCTCAATATGCTGAATCAACATTTTGCCCGTTGGCAATGCGCGTAATTCACGCATGACATCATTGTCGGCCTCGGCAACAAATACTTGATTTACCGCCGCCCAACCACCAACTATAACGTGTTCTTGGCGGTACAGGTTCAGTAATTTCTGGGCAACTGTGCTGGCTTTGGTTTTCATATCCCTCTCCGTTTGAAATGGTTATTCCATAACAATCATAATAACCTTGTGCATGGTGTGGCCAATAATTTTTTCTTCGGGTGATGAAATCTGACCGTAAATCTTGCCCTTGGAATCTTGGCGGACACTGACAATCTGGGCCGTGGCAACCGCATCAGGAGCCAGTTTGTCGAAATCAGTATCAATGCAAACCGCCAAATCGCCAACTGCGGGTGCGGTTGTTGCATCGGCAAACACATACGCGTGTTCTGGAACAAATCCGCCCAACCGTTTGGAATTTGGAATCACGGCATAGATGCCACTGCGACCCTCCAACGGCATGGGGGCGACAATCATGGTTTCGTCAGATTTTTTGAATGTGATTGATTTACCAGCCGGTACGCCGAATACGGGAACAAGTTTCTTGCGTGCGCTGTCGTACAATTTCGCACCATACAGCCCGCCGTGCATATCAATCCCAGATGCAGGATTGTCTGGAATCAAGACGGATTTAACGCGTTCTTTGACCTTGCTGATTTGTTTGTTTAATTCGCCGGATTTGTACAGGTTTGCAATCTGGTCGAACAACTTTTCGGCACTCATTGCAAAAGATTTTGCCAACGGTTCAATTTCGTTTTGATAAATCTCGCGCTGACCAACCTCTATCTTGTGGTACACGGACAGTGTCATACCCGCATCAGCGGCGGCCTGTGCGATGGTCTTGCCGGTCTGCTGGCGAATCTTGCGCAGACCACTGCCAAAGATTTTCAGACCGCTGTCTTCGTTATCATTCAGGCGACGTTTGATTTCACTCTGCCATTGGTCGGCGACGGCATCGTCTTCCTTGATGAAAATGTCGGACAATTTGCAACCCAAAATATTGCAAATATTCAGCAACTGTTTCTGGTTCAGGCGGCGGACACCCTTTTCAATTTTGGACACGGCGGACAAAGACAGATGTGATTGGCGTGCCAATTCGGTCATTTTCATGCCGACCGACATACGAATGTTTCTGATATTATTTGGAAATATGATCTCTTCTTGGGCCATCGCAGAACTCCTGATTATATATTTCTTGACAAAATATTAGTCAATTTTCGCGCCCGTCGCAAGGAAATAATTACAATTCGTCTGGAAATGCCGATGGGTCAATCTGTTCTGGCGCGCCAGCATCGTCTGGTGTTGGTACCTTGGTGTGGGCAGTATCGGAATAATCGTTTTCGCCACGGGCCTCTACTTCGTCCAGATTGTCAAATAAACTGTAATCGGCAAAGAATGCCGTGCGCACGGTTTCAGGACGGCCGTGACGATTTTTGCCGATAATTATATCGGCTTTACCGCGCGAGCGTTCCAAACGCTTTTGATACGATTCCTGAATGTTGGCATTGGTGTTGCCTGAAATACGTTGTGATGGATCGCGATTTTCCAAATAGTATTCTTCGCGGTACGTGAACATAACAATATCGGCGTCTTGTTCAATAGAGCCCGATTCACGCAAGTCCGCCAACTGTGGGCGTTTGTCATCGCGGTTTTCAACATTACGTGATAATTGGGACAGGGCAATGACCGGCACATCTAATTCCTTGGCCAGCATTTTCAGCCCGCGGGTGATTTCAGAAATTTCCTGAACACGGTTGTCATTCTTGCGACCACCCGGCGACGTCATCAGTTGCAGATAGTCAATAACAATCAATGCAATCCCGCCACATTTGCGCGCCAAACGACGCGCGCGTGTGCGCATCATTGGCACCGACATACCAGGGGTATCATCAATGTACAATGGTACACGGCCGATAGCGGCGGCGTACTGGGTCATTTTCAAGAATTCTTCGTCAGAAAAAGATCCTTCGCGCATGGATGTTGCCGCAATCTTGGACTGTGATGACAGCACACGTGCTGCCAACTGTTCTTGGGACATTTCCAAACTGAAAAATACGACTGCACCCTTGTACTGTTCATTGGCGCGACCCGATAAAATAGCATTTGCGGCATTAAACGCAATATTCATCGCCAGCGTTGTTTTCCCCATCGCTGGACGCCCCGCGATAATAATCAAATCACTGTGGTGCAGACCGCTGATGGATTTATCCAGCGCGTTCAAACCCGTTGTTAAACCAGACAATTTTCCGTCGGCCTTGTATGCGACCTCGGCCTCTCTCAGTGCGCCCGCCAATGCGGTTGCGATTGGTGCAACCTCGCGTCGGGTTTCGCCCGCCGATGCCAAGTTGAATAATTTCTGTTCGGCAACCTCTATCTGGGTGGTGACAGGGTTATCCAAATCCTCGACAAATGCGTTATCGGTAATTGATTGGCCCAGTTCAATCAGTTCGCGACGCAATGCGTTGTCATAGACGATGCGCGCATATTGTTCGACATTTACAACCGTCGCGCCCGCGCCCGCCAATTGGGTCAGGTAATCAACCCCACCAACGGATTCCAGCACGCCCTGTTGATCCAGATAATTTTTCGCGGTGATGATATCAAACGGGATGCCGGCGGCAAATTGACGTTCTGCCAACTTGTAAATTTCTTGGTGCGCAGGGTGCGAAAAATGTTCCGCTTTCAAGAAATCAGAAATGCGTTCCAACGCGCGGTTATTCATCAGCACCGCGGCCAAGACGGCCTGTTCGGCCTCCAAATTTGTCGGTAAAGTTTTAGGGGTAAAATCCATGTCTGATATAGTATCTAAAAATTTTGGTTTTTCAACGCCTTTTTTGCGCGGGTACAACGTATTGAAAATACCAATAATTGATGCAACGGGTGCGTCTGCGTGGCCCGAATTATTCCCGCCCGCGCGCATTGCCGAATTACGCGATGCGGTCGGCCCACGTCATTTCGCATCCCAGATGTTATTACAGCCCGTCGCGCCGACGCGTGCACGCCTTGACCTTGGGGCATTGCAATTATACGACGATACGTTTGACGCGCGCACCGCGCAAATCGGCGCGCATAAAATTACAGGCGCGGCGGCATATTGGGATCCGTCCAGTGGACGTCGTGGCCGCGATGGCAGTGTGTGCGTAATCCTATATCGTGACGATGCATCACGTTGCATTTTTATTCACGATATTTTGTACATGACAGTGTCCGATGGCGACACGCATCCATTGGCGCACCAGTGCGACTGTGTACTGGAATTTTTGTCGCGATATAACATGCGTCGCATCACAATTGAAACAAATGGCATCGGAAATGCATTGCCAGAAATAATGCGCGACGCGGCAACCCGTGCCGGCATACCAATCACAATCACGCGGATTACAAACAATCGGCCAAAGGTTGACAGAATCTTGGACGCAATAGAGCCGACATTGGCCGCTGGGCGATTGTATGCGCACCGCAAAATAACACAAACACCGTTTGTTGCTGAAATGATGGGTTGGTCACCGATTGGTACGGGCCACGACGATGGATTGGACGCGGTGGCGGGCGCAATTACAATCGCACCAACCCCCGTGCGCCCCACGGGTCATGCACCCCGCGCATACACAGCAAACACGAATTTCAAGGTTTAACAAAACAAAGGAGCAAACATGCAAAATAACTTGGAACAAATGTATCGGCGTGCACTGGACGTGCGTGCACCGTGGTTGGCACGATGGGACGCCGCAATGCGTTACACTATGCCGACATCGGACGCGGACGCCGCAACACTGTTTGATGCAACCGCCGCCGATGCGGTGGACAATTTGGCGGCATCAATTTATTCATTGATGACACCACCAGAATCACTGTGGCTGACACTGATTCCGGAAAGTGACGCATCGCCCGATGCAGACGCTGCAACGGCGGCATTGCGTGCGAATCTGAACGATTCTAATTTCTATACCACAATTCACCAGTGCTATCTGGATTTGGTGATTCTGGGCACGGCATGCCTATTTATGTCAGAAACGCCAATCGGCGCATCATCGGCATTTTTGTTTACGGCCGTGCCAATGCGCGATATTGCGATTTTGCCAAACGCGGTATTTCATACCGCCACAATGCCAGCACGCGAAGTGTTGGAAAAATACCCAACATGGACACCGCCCGCCGACATTGCCGACCAGATAAAGCGTGACCCCGCCGCGCCATTGCGGTTGGTGCAATCATTGGTTGGTACGGATTTTACTGCATGGTTGGATGTTGGCGGCGACATTGAAAATAATATCGTTGCGCGTGGCACATTTGAAACCAATCCATACATCATTTTCCGGTGGAGTGTGCTGAGTGGTGAACAATACGGCCGCGGGCCCGTCCTGCGCGCATTGCCAGATATCAAGACCGCGAACAAGGTTGTTGAATTGGTCTTGAAAAACGCGACTATCGCCGTTTCCGGCATATGGCAGGCCGACGATGACGGTGTCATAAATCTGAACAACATCAATTTGACCCCTGGGGCAATTATACCAAAGGCCGTCGGGTCATCAGGTCTGACCCCACTGTCATCGGGCGCGGATTTTGACGTGTCGCAAATAATATTAAAAGACCTGCGCGAACGGATTCGCCATGCGTTGTTGGCCGACCGGTTGGGGTTGCTGTCTGAAAAAGAAATGACCGCGACCGAAATTATGGCGCGCAATTCCGATATGATGCGAATCTTGGGCGCGACATATGGGCGACTGCTGCACGAATTTATTCGACCACTGACCGACCGCGGATTACAGATTCTGTCCCGTCGCGGGGTGATTACGCCGATTGTACTGAACAGTGATGCAGAACTGAAATACATTGCGCCGATTGCCCAAATGGCGGTGGCGGAAAACCTGATTTAACCATGGGGGAAAATGATGAACGAAATTGAACAAAACTATGCCCGCACATTTGCAACCACGGCGGGTGTGGCGGTACTGCAACATCTGCGCCGGATGACGATTGAACGCGTGCTGGGGCCGAATGCCACGGACGCCGAATTGCGCGGTCTGGAATCCCAGCGTGCATTGGTGCACATGATTGAAAATATGATATCACGGGGGCGAAAATGACACAGGAAACAAACACACTCGGCGGAATAATTGCAACCCTGCGCGACAGTTGGTTTTTAATCGCCTTTATCGGCGGCCTGATTTATTGGGTTGCCCGCCAAGATTCATCGCTGGCGGATATTCAACGCGCCGATACTCGCATTACAACATTGGAAAATCGCACGACGATACTGGAAACAGGTATCGGACAATTACAGATAAAATTGGACACAATTCGCGACGATGTATCACTGATAAAAACCGCAGTGATAAAATAAAAACGGGGCAAACGCCCCGTTTCTTTATTAGCGGCAACCACCTGTTGCATTACCAATCAATTTGGAGATAGAAATATCTTTGTGCAGCAAGAAATCGTATTCGCAATTACCAGATTTGTAAGAACCTGTGCAAGCGGCCAATGTCAAAACGGCAAACAGTGCCAACATAACTTTTTTCATGGTTTCTCCTTTTTTCCAAAAGTTCACGGAAATTATACAGGACCATATTCCCAAATGCAATACAAAAAACAGTAAAAAAACGGTTGACATCCCCCGCTATAAATTGTGAATCAAGACCACCCCCCCCCTGCGGGTACTCTTCCATAAGAGGAGAACTTGCTACGTTCTTGCCACGGCCTAAGTTCCCCTCCATTGGAGGGGTGTCCGCAGGACGGGGTGGTCGAGAGAGCGCGTAAT
>CAVGNU010000007.1:0-42944 GCA_963630775.1 Bacteroides fragilis
CACCCCTCCAATGGAGGGGAACTCAGACCGCAACAAGAACGTAGCAAGTTCTCCTCCTGTGGAGGAGTACCCGAAGGGGGAGGTGGTCTTTTGTTTGAAAGCGTCAATCTATAATTACATACTCTCTCGACCACCCCGTCGCATTCGCGCCACCCCTCCAATGGAGGGGAACTCAGACCGCAACAAGAACGTAGCAAGTTCTCCTCCTGTGGAGGAGTATCAGTTTATCACTGTACTACTCTGTCACTATATTGCTGGCCTAGAACAGTGATATCAGGCAGATGCCAAGGCCCGCGGCGATGATTGCGCCCAATGTCAATGGCCAAAAATATTTCTTGACGATTGCGTTTGCGTGTTCTTGGAATCGCCACAGTAAATACCCGACGATGGCAAACCGGCCCGTGCGGAATATTGCCGATACGCCCACAAACAACAGAATTGGATACCCGATAAAGCCCAGCCAAATTGCCAGCAACTTGTACGGTATTGGTGTCACCGCGGTCAGCACGATAATCAATATGCCGTACCGTGAAAACATTGGCTTGATGGCCGTTTCTATCAATTCGGGGTTGGAAAATGTCGTTATCAGCCACATGCCAACCGAATCATACAGCCATGCGCCAATCATATATGCAATCGCACCGCCAACAATCGAACCCAATGCCGCCGCCAATGTGATGGGCAGGGCGCGTTTCTTGTTCGCGATAATGGGCGGGGTCATAAAAACCTCGGGCGGGATAAACAGAAATATGGATTCACAGATTGTCAGTAAAAATACAATCCACGCGTATGTGGGACTTTCGGATTTTTTAAGAATATATTCGGCAAATTTCATTGTTTTTCCCCCGTGTGTAGCAAAATTTTCTTGATTGTAAATGAATATCGGCTACATTACAATCAGATAATGATACAGGGGTGATTTTTATGCCAAGAAAACAGATGTCTGGTAATTCTAATCGCGCGGGTCGCGTCGCGGCCAAGGTGCAGACGCTGGTTGCGGAAATTCTGCGCGATAATTACAGCGATGATAAAATCCTGTCGGGCGTGTCGCTGGTCGGGGCGGTTGCGCATGGCGGGTTACAGTTTGTGCGCCTGTTTTACTATTCCCGTGACGAAAACATTCCCGCGGTGCAGAAACGTTTGGACGCGGTTACCCGTATGGTACGATTTGAACTGGCGGCACGCATGAATCAGAAATATGTACCCGAAATTAAATTTGAATACGATGACACGTTGGAACGTGCCGCACGAATTGATGCGCTGTTAGAAAATTTGTAAGACGTGTCCGCCGATGGCGGACAGTTTTTATTTACTGATTGCCACGCGTCGCTGCGCTTGCCCGCAATGACAATGTGAAAAATACGGTTGAAAACCGGAATGTACTGGTGTATTATTGCCGCATGAATCAGAAAAATATCAGAAACTTTGCAATCGTTGCCCATATTGACCACGGCAAATCCACATTGTCAGACCGCCTGATTGAATATACTGGTGGTCTGCAATCGCGCGAGATGAAGGCCCAGGTCTTGGATTCTATGGACATTGAACGCGAACGTGGCATTACTATCAAGGCCCAGACGGTGCGCCTGAACTATCGTGCGCGCGATGGGCAAACGTATCAATTAAATCTGATGGATACGCCGGGGCATGTGGACTTTTCTTATGAGGTATCGCGCAGTTTGGCCGCGTGCGAGGGGGCGTTGATTCTGGTCGATGCAACCCAAGGGGTTCAGGCCCAGACGCTGGCGAATGCATATTTGGCGTTGGACAACGATTTGGAAATGTTGCCGGTGCTGAACAAAATTGACCTGCCGTCCAGCGATGTTGATGGTACGCGCCAACAGATTGCAGATGCAATCGGGTTGGACGCGACGAATGCCGTATGTGTGTCTGGGAAAACTGGCGCGGGTGTTCCCGAGTTATTGGAAGAAATTGTGCACAAATTGCCCGCCCCACACGGAAATGAAAATGCACCGACGCGTGCGCTGTTGGTAGATTCGTGGTATGATTCTTATCTGGGGGTTATGGTTTTAGTGCGCGTGGTTGATGGCAAATTATCACGTGGGCAAAAAATCAGATTCTTGGCCACGGGGGCAGAATACACGATTGAAAAAATCGGTTACTTTACGCCCAAGATGGTTGATACAGATGCGCTGAATACCGGTGAAATCGGGTTTATTATCACGGGTATGAAGACAATTCATGATTGCAAGGTTGGCGATACAATCGCCGATGCCAAGGTTGCGGGTGGCGCGGGCACAGACCCATTGCCGGGGTTCAAGCCGTCTGTGCCGGTCGTGTTTTCGTCGTTCTTTCCGGTGGCGGCGGACGATTACCCGACGTTGCGCGACAGTGCGGAAAAGTTGGCGTTAAACGACGCATCATTTATGTTCACAACCGAAAAATCATCTGCGCTGGGGTTCGGATTGCGCTGTGGTTTCTTGGGGTTGTTACATATGGAAATTATCAGCGAACGACTGTCGCGCGAATTTAATCTGTCACTGATAAACACCGTGCCCAGTGTGCTGTACAAGGTTTATATGCGTGACGGCAGTATGATTGATTTGGAAAATCCCGCCGATATGCCTGATGTGACCAAAATTCAATCCATCGAAGAACCATGGGTGCGTGCAACGATTATGATGCCAGACAAATACATGGGTGGTATTATGTCGCTGTGTGCGGAACGTCGTGGCGTCCAAGAAAACGTGTCTTATGTTGGAAATCGCGCGGTCTTGGTGTACCAGTTGCCGTTGGCGGAAATCGTATTTGATTTTTATGACAGGGTGAAATCCATATCGTCGGGCTATGCATCATTTGACTATGTGGTCAATGGGTATCAACCGTCTGATTTGGTCAAGGTTTCGATTCTGGTCAATGATGAAAATGTCGAACCGTTATCGTTTATGTGCCATCGCATGTTCGCAGAACGTCGCGGTCGCCAAATTGTGGAAAAACTGAAAGACCTGATACCGCGTCATCAGTTCAAGATTCCGTTGCAGGCGGCCATTGGTGGCAAAATTATTGCGCGCGAAACAATCGCTGCATATCGCAAAGATGTTACAGCGAAATGTTATGGCGGGGATATCACCCGCAAGCGCAAACTGTTGGAGAAGCAGAAAGAGGGAAAAAAACGTATGCGCACATTTGGGAATGTTGAAATTCCACAAAGCGCGTTTATCAATGCACTGAAAGTGTCATAATATACAAAAGGAGCCCCATGATGCTGATTGATAAGATACGGTATTATATACAAACAGATGCCAAAACACGCGCCACAGACAAGCTGCGTTATCAGGAACTGAAACTGCAAGAGCAGGCGTTGGGTAAAGAAGCCTATGATGCATACACCGAAATGAGACAGGGATCATGTATTGTTGTGACGTTTCACGAAGGTGAAAACTGGGCCGATGATTTTCCGTGCTTTGCATATTACAATACGCACACGTGCTATAATGTTGCTAAAGGTAAAATGTGCGATGCCACCGGATGTAAGTCATATCCTGCCAAGCACAAGTATGACATCGCGTATGCGAAATGGTATGAGGCACATAGACGTGTCAAAACATTCTGGCGTGATGCACGTATTGCGCATAATCAAACCAGCAAATAACCCAAGGGGTGTGAAATGATACTGTCCAGAATAGCATATTTATTAAAAACAGACAAGGTCACGCGTCGCGCGGACAAGCGTGAATATAATATATTGTTTGAACAATACGTCAACACATTTAGAGACGAACAGGATGCGTACAATCATATGGTGGTCGTGCGTGTGTATGACAAAAACAAGACACAGATGTCAGACCGTGCATGCCGTGTCGAATTTACTGATGCCAAGACGGGCCAGATACGCGCCGTTCATCAGTGTTCGTCTTTTAATTGCTGTGGTTATGTTTATTGCCCACGGCATGACTATATGCAAAAATGGACGGACGCTCGTATGGCGCGCGTTAAATATGCATGGGTATTACAACATTTTTGGGCTGATAAAATAAAATCGCGCTCAAACAAGGGTAAATAATATGTTAAAACAAAAAATTAAATACTTGTGTACAACCAGTGCGGCGCAACGTCGCGCAGATCGTCAGCAGTATCGTGAATTGCGTCAGGATTATGAAAAACTGGACGCAGATGTGCGCAGTTCGTGGTGTCAAATCAGTATAGAGGTTCCAGCGAATGTTGATATTCGCAGAATTGGTGATTGGTGCATGGCAAATCGCAATTTTGTATCCGATGATTTGCCGTCTTTAATGCGTTTGTTCAGTTACAGTTTTGCATGCAAATTCTTTGATGAACACGGGTGCTGTGGCAATTGTGGGTGTGCAATGTACGCAAAAAACAAAGAGCACTTTGATATATTGGGCCAGCGTAATTTGGCCCGCGCACGTGTGAAATCATATTGGCGTGATATTTATACCAAAGAACGTTGAAACAAAAGGTGGTGATAAAATGTTGATTGACAAGATAAAATATTTACTCAAAACAGATAAGATAACGCGTGCATATGATAGGGCGCGCTATCGCGAGATAAAACATATGTGCGCAAACAAAGAACGTGATGTCACAAATGCAATGTGTGACGTTATGCAAGTTGGACATTGTTTCTGGATTGAACCAGACGACGCGACCAGAGATGTTGGTTTTTTGGTGCCGGAAAAATGTTATGTCAGGTTTTGCCCGCATTTTCACGACACACAACGTTGTACGCGTACCGATTGTTATGCATATAATTTGAATAAAGCGTTTTTTGATGCGCGTGATGAATATGTGGTCGCGTCTGGGGCTAAGCATAATTTTTGGAAAAATGTATGTCGTCGTGATGATGCGACGCGTGCGGATATTGCAAGCAAGGCCAAACAACGCGAGAAAGAATTAGCAGATGCATGCAAGGCAGCTGATACCAGACGTGGCTTTGCCCAGAGTGTCATTTCGTCATCCGTGTTTGTTAGACCGGATACGCCACGTAATGTGTGTGAAAATTGCATCAACAACGTATATTATGATTCAATGACGTATTGTCCAGATTATGACCATGGCATGGATATAGCTGTTACGGAATTATGCGAACATTTTTCTTTTAACAAGGTTTGTAATCAAGAAAATTGTCTGCGTAATATTGATAACATCAATATGTTTCAGGCGGTCAAGGATTTTGAAAATGCCCAGCGTGCGTACCGTAATTTTACTGGAAAAAAATGGAAAGAAAAATGATAAACAAAGTTAGATATTATTTGAAAACGTCGTCAGCGGTACGTGCGGCCGATGCAGCGCAGTGTGTGCCGATTGCGCGTGCGTATGTTGTAGCCGACACCAGACGTCGTATGGCATTAGATAGAATTTCAGAGTTGTTGTCAAATGATGACAATGTTGCAAATGGCATCAGTTGTATAAAACAGGTTCTGTTACGTGAATATTATTGTCCGTATTTTTCACCTGACGTGCCGTGTTCACGTACTACGTGTCCGATGCATAGTGTGAACAATGATTATATTGTCAGCAACCAAGAATACAAACAGGCGCGTCAGAAACTGGACGCATTTTGGGCCGAGAAGTACAACAAGGTAAAATAACAACATGTTTGCTAAAATTAAATATTTATTGAACACAACATCTGCCCAGCGGGCGGCGGACAGGGCGGAATACGATGCATTAAATTATCAGTGCGATAAATTGTATCATGCACGCGCATTGGCATATGATGACATTTGTGAGTGTGCACGACCTGATGCGGATTTATGGACTGTTTTGTCATGTGTAAAGCAGCAACAGGTGGACTTCTATGAACGTGCATCGTTTTGGCATCAAGAAGAGTGTGATTGCTTTTACCCGTTGCGTCCGTGCAAACGCGACACATGCCCAAAGTTGTTGGCAAATCATCTATATGTGTCGCGTAATAATGATTATAAAAATGCATTAAATAAATTGAACAATTTCTGGTCTGAAAAATACAAACGGGTGAAATAAAATGTTTGAAAAAATTAAATATTACATCACAACTACATCGGCCCAACGTGCGGTGTACGCGGCGGAATATAATGAATTGGCACGTCGTGCGTGTGGTGCAAAACGTGAAATGGATTCAGCGTATGATTCGCTGGTCGGGGACGTGCCGGTTGACAGATCGTTTTATTCTGTGCATGCGTGTATGAAGGTTATGGAAATTCCACAAGTTTCACTGGCTGATATTTTCACTTCGTATCCATGCAGTTCTGTGGTTTTGCGTGACCAATGTTGGTATTATCAACCGTTGCGTCCATGTGGCCAACGTGCGTGTAAATATCATGCAAAAAATCAGGATTATTTTGTTAAACGCGATATTTATCGTGCGGCGTGCGCGGTGCGGGACAGTTACTGGCCAAACCTGTATGCAAAAATCAAATAAGTTTATGGGCAGGTAAAAACAGAATAGGGGGTGCAAATGGCACATCAGTTCTTTTTTAATCCGTTTATTTTGGATAATTTGCCTGCGCCCAATACGGGATTTGATGTTGTTCAGGATTTGTCTGAACCGCGCCTGCGTATGTATATTACCAGCCGTGGGGTCAAGACATTCTTTGTTCGTCATCGCAGTCACGGTCGCGACAAGCGTATAATTATTGGCAATTACCCTAATACAGATATCGAAGATGCGCGCGCCGCGGTGGCAGATGCGTTGGCGCGTGCCGATGCACCCAAAAACAACAAGCGTCGGAAAATCACATTCAAAAAATTTATTGATTTATATATGGGGACACGCGTGCGTCGGGCACCGACATCACGTGAGAAATTGTTGCGTTCTATCAACCTGCACTTGGTGGGATTGTTTGATAAAAACATTACCGATATTACGCATGATGATTGTGTTGTGGTAATTGGTGGCATACATGGTATGGCTATTCGGGGGCGTATGCAAGAATTGTTACAGAGCGTGTTTTCGTATGCGTGTGATACAGGGTATGTGTCCGCCAATCCTATTGCAGATTTACCCAAGGTTGTGCAGGCACGTCGCGTTCGGCCACTGACCCGTACCAATTTTTATCGGTTGATTCGTGCGATTAAATCGGTTAAATCGCAAAACATGCGTGCGGCATTTTTTATGTTGGTCTATGGATTTGCACCAAAATCACAAATCTTTGCGATGCAGTGGCGCGATCTGGATTTTAATCATGATACGTGGTGCGATCGGCCATTGTCGGATGCGGCGGTTGTGTTATTACAGGATTTGCCCCAAAACGGTCGTTGGGTTTTCGCAGGGCGTGGGCGCGGGCATCTGACTGATCCACGATGTGCGTGGCGTGCGGTTACCGCAGCGGCGGGCGTGCCGAATTTGACGATGGACGACGTGAATAAATTCTTGATGCGGCAACTGGTTTGGGCGTCTGACCGCGAAGATTTACGCACTAATATGAATAACCTATTGACGGAATTGATGGCATAATTATACAGAAATGCATTTGTCAAAGCATTGTTAGCGTTTGTTATAATTTCTTGACACTGGCGTTGTAAAATGATAGTTTTAGATAATGACGTCTCAGAGTGGACAACAAATTTAACCGAAACAAAGGATAAAAAATGACAACTTTTGAAAAAGTAAAAAAAATCGTAGCTGAAAAACTGAATGTAAAAGAAGACACAATTACCGAAGCTTCTACATTCGTTAACGATTTGGGTGCTGATTCTTTGGACGTTGTAGAATTCGTTATGGAAGTTGAAAAGGAATTTGATATCACAATTCCAGACGAAGAAGCAGCGAAATTGAATACAGTTGGTGATGCCGTCAAATATATTGAAGCACACCAGAAATAATCCTGTGTTTCTGTGATTGAATCCGTCGGCCAATTCGCCGACGGATTTTTTTACTGTATTTTGTCGTATAAACGGTCTATGATATTGGCGTATGGTTAAACTCTGACAAAGGAACAAGTATGAGAAGAGTAGTTATTACTGGTATGGGTATCGTTTCGCCGGTTGGTACAGGGATTGAATACGCATGGCAAAATGTCGTTGCGGGTAATTCTGGTATTCGCCAGATTGACACATTTGATGCGTCTGATTTGGCAACACAGATTGCGGGTATTCCCGTGCATGGAACGGACGCCGGCCAGTATAATCCAGATGCCGTACTGGACCCTCGCGAAATGCGCAAGATGGACAAGTCAATCGCATACGGCGTTGTTGCCGCAGACGAGGCGTTGCGCGATGCAGGTCTGATTGACTATGATGGCGACAAAGAAAGATTTGGTGTTTCCATTGGTGCGGGTATCGGTGGTTTGACATCTATATATGAAAACTGTTTGGAATTGTTTAACGGTGGCCCTCGTCGCATCAGTCCGTTCTTTATTCCAAAATCCATTATCAATATGACTGCAGGTCACGTTTCTATCAAGTATGGATTGAAAGGGCCAAACTTGGCGGTGGTGACGGCGTGCGCAACGGGTGCACATTCGATTGGTGAAGCGGCCCGATTGATTCAACATGGTGACGCGGATATTATGGTTGCCGGTGGCACCGAAGGGGCGATTGATAAAATCGGCATCGCGGGATTTAACGCGATGAAGGCGTTGTCGACCCGTAATGATAACCCGACCGCGGCATCGCGTCCATGGGACAAAGATCGTGATGGTTTTGTTATGTCCGAAGGGGCGGGCGTCTTGATTCTGGAAGAATACGAACATGCTGTTGCCCGTGGTGCAAAAATTTATGCAGAGGTTGCCGGATACGGCCTGTCGGGTGATGCGTATCATATCACAGCTCCCGCGCCAGATGGCGAGGGTGGATTCCGCGCAATGCGTGCAGCATTAAATGATGCGGGTTTGACGCCAGCCGATGTTGATTATATCAACGCGCACGGTACGTCAACCGGTCTGGGCGATGTGGGCGAATTGGCCGCGGTGAAAAAGATGTTTGCGGGTGTTCCTGTATCAATGTCATCAACCAAGTCCGTGACGGGGCACCTGTTGGGTGCGGCCGGCGCAGCCGAGGCAATATTCTGCGCATTGGCGATTCGTGATGGCGTTGTGCCACCAACAATCAATCTGGAAAACCCAGAAGAGGCCGTTGGCGATTTTGACTTGGTGCCAAATGTCGCCAAGAAACGCAAGGTTGATGTTGCCATCAGCAACAGTTTCGGTTTTGGTGGAACAAACGCCAGCCTGGTTCTGAAACGTGTTGAAAAGTAAGGCAACGCACATGACAAGAAAGACAAAAATTATTTATTTCATTGTCGCGTTGGGAATTTTCCTGGTGGCCGATGTGATAAAAAACGTATGGGGTGATTTTACCATATCTGGTGTGGATACATTGGCTTGGGTTTTTGTTGTGTTGCTGTCGGAACGTGCGTTCAGAAAGAAGGCAGGTCAAACAAAAAGCAAAACAAAACAAAAATAAAAAACGCGCCAATGGCGCGTTTTTTATTTTGGTCGGAGTGACTGGGCTGTAATTCCCACCGCGATGCGGCGGGCCCCTTTCACTTCGCGCTGGCGCGCTGCGTTACGAACCAAACATTATTTCATAATGTGTGGTCGAACTGCGTAATTCCGACCACAAAAAATACCATGCTGGTCGCATGGCATATTTTTCTGGTCGGAGTGACTGGGTTCGAACCAGCGACCTCTACGTCCCGAACGTAGCGCTCTACCAGGCTGAGCTACACTCCGTAAACGGCTGCATTCGTATAGAACGGTGCAGATTATGCAACGAACGCGCCCAAAAAGCAACAGTTTTTATTATGCTTTTGTACTTGTAAATGTCAAAATTTTTGCCATATTTTATCTGGTACCAAAGAAAGGGAAAAATATGTTTGCTTTACGTTTTTTGTCAAAGGACAAATTCGACAGCTATGATGATTATCGTGAAAATGCTGTCCCGCATGTCCCAGATAATTTTAATTTTGCGTATGATGTAATTGATGTTTTGGCCACCGAAGATCCGGACAAGGTTGCGTTGCTGTGGACAAATGATTTGGGTGAAAAAAAGACGTTTACTTTTCGTGATTTATCATTGATGTCCAATTCGGTTGCAAATTTCTTAACGTCGCGTGGTTTGCAGAAAGGTGACACGGCGTTGTTGTTTATGCGTCGGCGTTGGGAATATTGGGTTTTGATGATGGCCATGCACAAGGTGGGCGCGATTCCAATTCCATCAACAAATCAATTAAAGGCCGAGGATATCAAGTATCGTATTGATACGGCGGGTGTTGGTACAATCATCGCTTTTGATGATGGCACGGTTATGGGCGAAATAAAGGCCGCAATCGGTGATTCTGCAGTGCAGTTGATTTCAAATGATGAAATCGCCCGCGCAGTTATGACAGAGCCGACCGAATTTGCGCGCGTACCAAATGAAAATAGCGACACAATGGTAATTTATTTTACCAGTGGCACAACAGATTTGCCAAAAATGGTTGCGCACGATTATACGTACCCATTAGGGCATATCAACACGGCCATATTCTGGCAGCGTCTGCGTGATGGCGATATTCATTTGACGGTGTCTGAATCTGGGTGGGCAAAATGTTCATGGGGCAAAATGTACGGTCAATGGATGGCGGGGGCGGTTGTATTCGTGTATGACTATTCAGGAATTGCCACGGCGCACGATTTGCTGACGGCGATGTCTGAAAATCACGTAACATCGTTCTGTGCGCCGCCGACCGCGTACAAGATGTTGATACATGGCGATTTGTCTAAATATGATTTGTCGTCGTTGAACAAAGTTGATATTGCGGGCGAGGCACTGAATCCAGAGGTGTACTATAAATTCTTGGAGCAGACAGGAATTAAACTGCGCGAAGGGTTTGGCCAGACCGAAACGTGTGTTATGTTGTTCACCAATGAATGGATTGAACCAAAGCCAGGCAGCATGGGGATGCCCGCCGCCGGTTGGGACATTCAGTTGTTGGACGAACGTGGACGCCCCGTGCCAGACGACACCGTTGGTGAAATCTGTGTTTCGTTAAAGAATGGCAAACCATTGGGATTGTTCAAGGGTTACCACAATGCAGAAAAATTGACCGCGTCGGTATTCCGTGATGGATTCTATCACACGGGTGATGTTGCGTATCGTGATTCAGACGGTTATTTCTGGTTTGTGGGACGCAATGACGATTTGATTAAAACGTCGGGTTATCGTGTCAGCCCGTTCGAGGTGGAATCAGTTCTGATTGAACACCCAGCCGTGCGCGAGGTTGCCGTCACCGGCATTCCCGATGCATCACGTGGTATGGCGGTCAAGGCGACGATTGTGCTGAACAAATATTTCCAGCCAACGGAATTTTTGAAGGGGCAACTGCAACAGCATGTTCGTAATCGCACCGCACCGTACAAGTGCCCACGTGTGATTGAATTTGTTGACAGTTTGCCGATGACCATCAGTGGTAAAATTAAACGCGCACTGATACGTACGATTGACAGTACGAAGAACACATTGATTGACCCAATCAAGACCACTATTTTGGGCAAGGACGAAGAAAAATAGCGGATGCGTAATGAAACGAACCAGACGACGTTGTTTTAATGACTTGACGAAAATGGGGCTGACGATTGCTGCGCTGGTAATCGTTGGGTGTGTGTATTCGTTCGGTATAAAATCACCGATTCGCAATGCCACAACGTTTACGTTGGCGCGCGGGGCGTCGGTGTCGTCGGTTGCGGCATCACTGTATGCCGATGGTTTGATTTCGTCGCCTGATGCGTTCAAGTTTGCGGTGCGCATGCATGGTGGCAAAATTCAATCGGGGCGTTATGACATTCCGCGCCGCACCAGTGTGTGGCGTATGGCGCACATGTTTGCAACGGGTGATGTTGCCGCCACCGTCGTTGTTATACCAGAGGGGCTGACCATCAAACAAATCAAACAACTGTTGCTGACACAATCCGATTTGTCGGGCGGTGTTGAATGCGGAGCAGGGCGCAGTGACGCCGTATGCGATTTGCATGATGGCGATATATTCCCCGATTCGTACCGTGTGGCAACCGGAACGTCGCGACTGGCGGTGCTGGAACTGGCGCGCAAGAAAATGTCCGGAATCGAAGATGCCTGGGCGCGCGCGGGGCGCATAATGCCGTCACCGTTGCACAGCTGGAACGATGTTGTGACATTGGCGTCGATTGTCCAGAAAGAAACCCCACGCGAATCGGAAATGCCGGTCGTGGCCAGTGTGTATTTGAATCGTCTGCGCAAAAATATGCGGTTGCAGGCCGATCCGACCGTGGTCTATGCACTGACAAATGGGTTGGGTGATATGCAGGGCGCGGCATTGTTGCGCGGGCATTTGCGAGTGGACAGCCCGTATAATACATATACCCATGGCGGTCTGCCACCGGCACCGATTGCCAATGTTGGTCAGGCGGCGATTCGTGCCGTATTGCGTCCGGCGGACACTAACTATCTGTATTTTGTCGCAGATGGACGCGGTGGACACAAATTTGCAAATTCGTATGCAGAGCATATTCGAAATCATGCCGACTGGCGCGAAATAAAAAAATTACGCAATGGCAAATAGAAACCTCGTTATTTGTTAAATTTTTTAATAATTTTGTTTTGTAATAATTTTTGTGTATGTATAAACAAAACGCCCAGATTCCTAGGCGTTTTATCAATGTATTGTGAATCTGTTCCGAATCGCGAACGCGCGTATTATAGCATATTTTCGGGGTGTGCGCAAAAATCTTTGCGGTTGAATATGGGTATAAATTCAGGGTACAATATGGGCAACTAGACAACCAAATCTAGTGTTCTTTTAACAAAAGGGAAAGGATATATGATGAAAAAATTAGCTTTAACTTCCTTGATGGCTGTATTCGCTGTTTCTGCGGCGAACGCTGCGGCGATAAACGATAATCCGTTGTATCGTCCAGACCAGGGCAAATTTTACAGCATGACAGAATTGGGTTCTAAATCCAAGGCAACAACAGATTGGACAGCCACAGAAAAGTTCGGTTATGGTATAACCGACAGATTGGCAATCGGTTTAAAAACATCCGTATCACAAAAAAATTGGTTTGATCAGTCCGATTGGGATGATTTTGGTGTTGGTTTGTCATACCGTGTAATGGATATGAACGGATGGATGGTTGATTTGACCGGCAGCTATGGTGTTGGAAAGGTTTGGCCATATAAAGCCTCATTCTTGGACAAGAACGAGACAACGTATACATGGACAATTGGTGCGCAGGTTGGCAAGACAATGGGTAATTTGACATTGGCTGGTCACATTGCCATGGATTACCAGAACAGCGAATCCTTTAATTGGAACGATGATGGTAAACATATTGTTCGGTTGGGCGCAGATGCGTTCTTGACACTGAATGACAACTGGGCGTTGGTCGGTGGCGTTGAATACGCAGGTATTACCGATGACAAGGAGTTCGGTATCAAAAAGGTTGAAAACGCTGGTACATGGACTGGCACAGTTGGCGTGAACTATAACTTCTGCGACAACACATTTGTTGGTGCATATGTTGGACGTGACATGTCACACACTGGTGCAGGCGAATGGTCAACAGATGCTGGTTTCACATTTGGTGCTAAATTCGGTGCACAGTTCTAATAGTTTTATAGGAACAAACGGGGCCCGCGCAACCTGCGCGGGTCTTTTGTTTGAATTTCGTCCTGTTGTGCGTGTGGTGGCATTGGCGATACCATAATGGCCAAGATGGTCAGGTTGCGTGTTTTTTCGGGTATCGTGTTACTAATCGGCATATTTGCGGCATCGCGCGCCGATGTTGGTGATGTCAGTCGCATTGTACAGACCGGTGAATTTTCGGCACATTTTGGAGCGGCCTTTGTTACAGGACAGACGCGCGACGGCCATTCGCAAACCGATTTCGCGGCCGGTCGCATACATAACACCAGTTTGACATTGGATTACAGCCCAAATGACTTTTTTACCGTGCAATTCAGCACAGATAACGATTATTCCGATATGCAGGTTGGTGCGCTGTATAAAATATGGACAACACCGCCGTTAAAGTTCGAGACCGGCGTGGCATATGGGCCTGCGTGGACAAAACGTGCAGCCGACGGTCTGCGATATGGTCGCAATAATATAATATTTGATATGCGATTGCATGGTGTGCAATGGGCGCGCATGCAATGGTCGGTCAAGGTGTCGCCACAATTTGTCATAGATGACAATGGAAATTTCTGGAATATTAAAATTTCGCCACAAATAATGTATTACTTTTTGCAAAATATTGCTGCCATTTTGGGCTTTGACTATAATTTCTTGCAAATTTCGCGGCCCAAAACGATATATAATCGTTCGGTCAGTGCCCAGGCCGTATATAATTTGTCGGACGCTGCATCGGTCAATCCGTATGTTAAATATCATTTTGAAACCAAGGACGCTGATAATAGTTTGATGGACTATGATGAGTATTGGAAATTGGGTGTCAGTTTTTCTGTTAAATTCTAATTTTTTGCGATATTATTTCTTGGTCTGTGGATAAATTTGCACCAAGTATATTTTTGTCATTTAATGAAATTCTGTCAGCCCTTAAAATCAGGCGTTTTTTCAATGTTTGTTAAAGAATATTGCTTGACAATTCGGGGTGGGGTGGTTATAGTGTACTGGCTTTCCGTGTAAACAAGGAAAGAGAAAAACACAGAAAACTGCGACATTTAGCAGGTTTATAATCAACGGCGTGCTGTTGAAATAAATCTGGTGGCGGGTTTTGTGCAAACTAAAAAAGCAAGAACAAACAAAGAGATTTTGAATGCCAACAGTAAATCAACTGATTCGGAAACCTCGTAAAAAGGTTGCTGTGAAATCTACAGCCCCTGATATGATGGAAGCTCCACAGAAGCGTGGTGTTTGCACACGTGTGTACACAACCACACCTAAGAAACCTAACTCGGCGCAACGTAAGGTTGCACGTGTAAAATTGGCCAATGGTCGCGAAGTAACCGCGTACATTCCTGGCGAAGGTCACAATTTGCAGGAACACAGCGTTGTCATGATTCGTGGTGGCCGTGTAAAGGACTTGCCTGGTGTTAAATACCACATTATCCGTGGTGTTTTGGATACCAAGGGTGTTGACAGCCGTAAACAGGGGCGTTCCTTGTATGGTGCCAAGACGGGCAAATAATTGATAAACTAACCAAAACACGCGGGGCAACCGGCGTGAGTAATCTGTGAAAGGCACAGACGAAGAAATAAAAGGAAATATAAAATGTCAAGACGTAAAAGTGCAGCGAAACGTGAAATTTTGCCAGATTCCAAGTACAATAATCTGGTTGTTGCGAAATGTATCAATGTAGTTATGTGGGACGGCAAGAAAGAAGTTGCCGAAAATATCGTTTACGGTGCATTAGAAAAACTGAAAAAAGTCGCAAAAGACGGTGATGAATTGGCTGCTTTCTTGGAAGCCGTAGATGCCTTGAAGCCATCTGTAGAGGTCAAGGGCCGTCGTGTTGGCGGTGCGACATATCAGGTGCCTGTGGAGGTTCGTCCTGTGCGTCAGCAGACATTGGCGTTGCGTTGGTTGGTTATGTTCGCCCGCAAACGTGGCGAACGTGCAATGGAAGATCGTTTGTTCGGTGAATTACGTGATGCTTTGTCTGGTCAGGGTGGGGCGTTCAAGAAAAAGATTGATACCCACAAGATGGCAGAAGCCAATAAGGCATTTGCACATTTCCGCTGGTAATTATATCGGAATAAACACAATCGGATTAAACACAAGACAAAGAAATAAGGAAAGAATCTATGTCAGTCGGAAAAACCGCTCCTTTACATATGTACCGCAATATCGGCATTATGGCCCATATTGACGCGGGTAAAACAACAACATCAGAACGTATTCTTTTCTATACAGGCAAAACATATAAAATCGGCGAAGTTCACGATGGTGGCGCGACGATGGACTGGATGGAACAGGAACAAGAACGTGGTATTACAATTACATCTGCGGCAACAACATGCTTTTGGCGTGATCACCGTATCAATCTGATTGATACCCCAGGACACGTGGACTTTACAATGGAAGTAGAACGTTCCCTGCGTGTTTTGGACGGTGCTGTTGCAGTATTTGAATCCGTGTCCGGTGTTCAGCCCCAGACAGAAACAGTATGGCGTCAGGCAGACCGCTATAACGTTCCACGTATTTGCTTTATCAACAAAATGGATCGTATTGGTGGTAACTTTTTCCGCTGTGTTGATATGATTCGTGAACGTTTGGGTGCCAACCCATTGGTTATCAATTTCCCAATCGGTGCAGAATCTGATTTTCGTGGCGTTGTCGATGTCGTTGAAATGCGCGCCATTGTTTGGGAAGATGACTTGGGCAAAGACCCGCATGTCAAAGAGATTCCAGAAGAACTGCGCGAAAAAGCCGAAGAATTGCACAACAAATTGATTGAAGAAGTTGTGACGTTGGACGACGATATCATGGAAGCGTACATGGAAGGCAAAAAACCAGACGTCGCCACAATCAAAAAATTGATTCGCAAGGGTACAATTGCCCAGAACTTTAACCCTGTTCTGTGCGGTACAGCATTCAAGAACAAGGGTGTTCAGCCATTGTTGGACGCGATTGTTGACTATTTGCCCAGCCCATTGGACGTTCCTGCTATCAAGGGGACAAAGATGGACAAGGAAACCGTTATTGAGCGTCACCCCAGTGCAAGTGAACCATTTGCGGCATTGGCGTTCAAGGTTGCAAATGACCCATTCGTTGGGAACCTGATGTTCATTCGTATTTATTCTGGTAAATTGACATCTGGTTCGTACATCTATAACTCTAACCGTGACAAACGTGAACGTGTTGGTCGTATGTTGTTGATGCACTCTAACCAGCGTGAAGAAATCAAAGAAGCATCGGCTGGTGACATTATCACATTGGTCGGTATGAAAGAAACAATCACTGGTGATACACTGTGTGACGAAGCGAATCCAATTATCTTGGAAAACATTCACGTTCCAGAACCAGTTATCAGTATTGCGGTTGAACCAAAGACCAAGGCCGACATTGAAAAGATGTCATTGGGTTTGCAGGCATTGGCCAAAGAAGACCCTTCGTTCCGTGTGTCGGTTGACGAAGAATCTGGTCAGACAATTTTGGCCGGTGTTGGCGAATTGCACTTGGAAATTTTGGTTGATCGTTTGTTGCGTGAGTTCAAGGTTGACGTCAACGTCGGTGAACCGCGTATTGCATATCGTGAAACATTCCGCAAGCCAGTTACCGAAGAATATACCCACAAAAAACAGTCGGGTGGTTCGGGTCAGTACGCACAGGTTAAAATCGAATTTGAACCATTGGAACCAGGCAAAGGTTACGAATTTGAAAACAAGATTGTCGGTGGTGCGATTCCAAAAGAATATATCCCCGGCGTTGAAAAGGGTTTGAAGATAGCCCAACAGACAGGTGTTCTGATTGGCTATCCGACAGTGGATTTCAAGGCAACGTTGGTTGATGGTAAATATCACGAAGTTGACTCCAACGTATTGTGCTTTGAAATTGCGGCGCGTGCTTGCTTCCGCGAAGCCATGAAAAAAGCATCGCCAAAGTTGCTGGAACCGATTATGAAGCTTTCGGTCAATACACCGGAAGAATACGTCGGTGACATTATCGGTGACTTGAACAGCCGCCGCGGACAAATTAATGGCATTGAAACTCAGTTTGGTAATCAGTTGATTTCTGCCTATGTTCCGTTGGCTAATCTGTTCGGATATGTCAAGACATTGCGTTCTTTGTCACAGGGGCGTGCAAATCCTTATATGGAACTGTCGCACTATGCCGAAGTACCGCAGAACGTCGCAGATGAGGTTATCAAAAAGCTGACGAAATAAAAAATAAAAAAAGATTGTGATTTTTGATTTCTGGTTTATTATATAGGCGTGAAATCCAATAATAACCGGAAATCAAAGTCAGAAATCATTTAACAAGCCAAGCCTAAGGAGAAAAAACTATGGCAAAAGAAAAGTATGTAAGAACAAAACCGCATGTTAATGTTGGTACGATTGGTCACGTTGACCACGGTAAAACAACATTGACTGCTGCTATCGTTCATTACTATGGTGTCGGCGCCGACAAAGAAAAAGGCGTTGATAAAATTGATAACGCACCAGAAGAACGTGCACGTGGTATCACAATCAACACCGCACACGTTGAATATGAAACAGAACACCGTCACTATGCACACGTTGACTGCCCAGGACACGCGGACTATGTTAAAAACATGATTACCGGCGCGGCCCAGATGGACGGTGCAATCTTGGTTGTGGCTGCAACAGACGGCCCAATGCCTCAGACACGTGAACACATCTTGTTGGCACGTCAGGTGGGTATTCCAAAAATCGTTGTTTATTTGAACAAATGCGATTTGGCGAACGATCCTGAACTGTTGGAATTGGTTGAAATGGAAATTCGTGAATTGTTGTCTGCAAACGACTTTGACGGCGACAAAGCACCTATTATTCGTGGTTCTGCCGTTTCCGCATTGGAAGGCAAGAATGACGGCTTGGGCAAAGAATCCATTGATGCATTGTTGAATGCTTTGGACGAATACATCCCACTGCCAGAACGTCCAGTTGACAAACCATTCTTGATGCCAATCGAAGACGTATTCTCGATCACAGGTCGTGGTACAGTGGTTACAGGCCGTATTGAATCTGGTACAGTCAAAGTTGGCGACGAATGCGAAATCGTTGGTTTGCGTCCAACACAGAAAACAACAGTTACTGGCGTAGAAATGTTCCGCAAGATGTTGGATCAAGGTGAAGCTGGTGATAACGTTGGTTTGCTGTTGCGTGGTACCAAGAAAGAAGATGTAGAACGTGGTCAGATTATCTGCAAACCAGGTTCTATTACGCCACACACAGAATTTGAAGCTGAAGTTTATATCTTGACGAAAGAAGAAGGTGGACGTCACACAGCGTTCTTCAGCAACTATCGTCCTCAGTTCTACTTCAGCACAACAGACGTGACTGGTACAATCACATTGCCAGCAGACAAAGAAATGGTTCTGCCAGGCGATAACGTTCGCATCTCTGTGCAACTGATTGCACCTATTGCTATGAGCGAAGGTCGTCGCTTTGCTATCCGTGAAGGCGGACGCACAGTTGGCGCAGGTGTTGTATCAAAGATCAACAAGTAACAACATAAACGGGTCGGTGTAACTGGATATGCAAACGCCAGTGATTACCGACCCGAACAAACATAAGGAAAACGAACAAATGGTACCTGCATCTAAAATTCGAATCAAATTGACAGCGTTTGATCATCGCGTATTGGTGGACTCTGTTGATGAAATCGTAAAAACGGCAAAGCGCACAGGCGCAGATGTCGTTGGGCCAGTTCGCTTGCCAACATTGATTCAGAAATTTACAGTCAACCGTTCCCCACACGTCGATAAAAAATCGCGTGAACAATTCGAAATCCGCAATCACAAAGCGGTCGTCGATATTGTCAACCCAACCCCTCAGACAGTTGATGCCCTGATGAAGTTGGATTTGGCGTCTGGTGTTGATGTAAAAATTAAATTGTAAAAATTGAGTAAGTAAAATTGTTAGCGTCGAGTGTTTTGGATTCTGAACAAAAACGTTTCGACCTACTGGCAAAATAAAAGGCAAAAAAATGAAACGTAGCGGATTAATAACAACAAAAATAGGAATGACGCGTCTGTATGATGATGCCGGCGCAGCGCACCCAGTAACAGTTCTGTCTGTGGGCGATTGTGCTGTCATTGGAAATCGCACGCAGGACAAGAACGGCTATGTCGCGAATATTTTAGGTATGCGCGAAGCCAAGGCAAAACATGTTGCAAAGCCACAGGCGGTTGCAGCGGAAAAAGCAGGGGTAAAGCCGTATCGCAAAGTGGTGGAATTCCGCGTATCGGATGAATGTGTTATCCCAGCAGGGACACAGTTGTCTGCGTCTCATTTTGTTGCCGGTCAATTCGTTGATGTCCAAGCGACAAGCAAGGGTAAGGGCTATCAAGGTGCGATGAAACGTCACAACTTTGGTGGCAAGGAAGCAACGCACGGTGTTTTGAAGGCACATCGTTCATTGGGTGGTACTGGTATGCGTGAATGGCCAGGCCGCGTTCTGAAAGGCAAAAAGATGGCTGGTCAGATGGGCAATGAAACGGTTACTGTTCAGAACTTGAAGGTCTTTGGAACAGACGCAGCCGAAAATTTGATTTTCGTCGAAGGTGCGGTTCCAGGCGCAAACGGTACATTCGTGTTGATTACCGATGCGGTTAAAAAAGAAAACAAAGATTTGCCAGTCCCAACTGCGCAGACAGATGCACCAGCAGCAGAAGTTGCCGCCGATGCAGCAGAAACAGTTGCGGAATAACAATGGGTCAACATTAAGGTGAATTAAAATGCAAATAGAAGTTATAAATTTTGATGGCAAAGCAGTTGGCAATGTTGAATTAGCCGACAGCATCTTTGGTTTGGACCCACGCGCAGACATCTTGCACAGGGTTGTTACTTGGCAGCGTGCAAATTCTCGTGCCGGCACACATGCAGTGAAAACTGTATCTGATGTCGCAGGCAGCGGGAAAAAAGCGTTCAAACAAAAGAAAACAGGTAACGCACGTCAGGGTGAAAAATATAATGTTCACATGCGTGGCGGTGGTGTCGTTCATGGCCCAGTCGTCCGTGATCACTCTATCGACTTGCCAAAGAAAATCCGTGCTTTGGGTCTGAAGATGGCTTTGTCGTCCAAGGTCAAAGATGGCGCGTTGGTTGTTATCGATTCTGAAAAATTGGCAAATGCAAAGACAGGTGCATTCGCAAAACAGTTGAAAAAACTGGGTTGGGATTCTGCATTGTTTGTTGGTGCAGATGCGTTGGATGAAAATTTCAAGAAATCTGCGGCTAACATCGCGAAAATCGATGCATTGCCAACGATTGGTTTGAATGTTTTGGACATCTTGAACCACGATAAATTGGTTTTGACGGCTGACGCGGTCAAAGCGGTAGAAGCAAGATTGGCATAATTTAATAAAAGGTCAATAAAATGGCAGAAAAGAAAGCAGAAAAGAAAATCGTTGCGACCGCCGGTATTTATGATACACTGCGTCGTCCGATAATCTCGGAAAAGACAGCGAAACTGTCCGAGAGCAATGGTATTGCGTTCGAAGTGGCTGCAAATGCAACCAAAGAAGATGTTGCACGCGCAGTTCAGGCAATTTACAATGTTAAACCAACCAAGGTCAATATTGTTGTTGCCAAGGGCAAGGTTAAATCCTTCCGTGGTCGCGCCAGCGGCACACAACGCACTGTAAAGAAAGCATATGTGTCTTTGCCAGCTGATGCAAAATTGGATTTGGCGACAAACGCATAAGTAACAAAGAAAAATCGTCCGAGCAGATAATCTGAGAATATTTCAGACGTTATTGCCCTGACAGAAACAAAGGTAAGAAAAAAATGGCATTAAAGCACTATAAGCCAATGACCCCGGGTACGCGTGGTTTGACCCAGGTTGACCGCAGTGGTTTGCATCGCGGCGCGCCTGAAAAGGCGTTGACTGTTGGTTTGAAATCCAAGGGTGGTCGTAACAACTTTGGTCACGTAACCGTTATGCACCAAGGTGGCGGTCACAAACGTAAATATCGTTTGATTGATTTCAATCGTAAAAAGACAGGTGTTCCAGCAACTGTTGTTCGCTTGGAATACGACCCTAACCGTACTGCGTTTATCGCATTGATTGAATACAAAGATGGTGTTCGTTCTTATATCTTGGCACCACGTGATTTGAAGGTTGGTGATACTGTTATTTCTGGCACGCGTGAAGATATTAAACCAGGTAATGCGATGCCATTGAAGAATATGCCAATCGGTACAATTGTGCACAACGTTGAATTGAAACCAGGTGCGGGCGGTCAGTTGGCGCGCAGCGCGGGTTGCTATGCCCAGTTGATGGGTAAAGATGGTGTTTATGCACAGATTAAAATGAACAGCGGCGAATTGCGCAAAGTTCATTCCGATTGTATGGCCACAGTTGGCAGCGTTTCTAACCCAGATCAACGCAATGTCAATTTGGGCAAGGCCGGTCGCGCACGCTGGTTGGGTATCCGTCCATCTGTTCGCGGTATGGCGATGAACCCGAATGATCACCCAATGGGTGGTGGTAACGGTCATTCCAAGGGCCACGAACCTGTGTCGCGTACTGGTATTCCAGCCAAGGGATATCGTACCCGCAGCAACAAACGTACTGCAAAGATGATTATCCGCAGCAGACATTTTGCAAAGAAAAAATAATAAATAGCCCTGCACCTATATGGTGCAGGGGGCATAAGAAAAACGGAGTAATTGATGTCTCGTTCAGTTTGGAAAGGTCCTTATGTTCACCCATCTGTCTTGAAAAAGGTCGCAGTGGCGAACGAAAAAGATGACCGTAAACCAATTAAAACTTGGTCTCGTGGCAGTACAATCGTGCCACCAATGGTAGGGCTGACTTTTGAAGTTCACAATGGTAATAAATTTATTCCTGTTTCAATCGTAGAAGATATGATTGGTCATAAATTGGGTGAATTTGCGCCGACACGTACGTTCAAAGGTCATGCGGCAAATAAAAAGGCCGCGGCAGCCAAGAAATAATGATTTCTATATGGAATCCGCAAGAATAATAAGGTTATAGTTATGACAACAGCAAGATATGGAATTAAAGATAATCAGGTTCGCGCATTCAACAAAATGATCCGCGTCAGCCACCAGAAATTGAATCTGGTTTGCGACACCGTTCGTGGGTTGCCTGTTGAACGTGCAATCGATGTCTTGAAATTTTCGAAGAAACGCGTATCTGGCGAAGTTTTGAAAACTTTGATTTCCGCGATTGCAAATGCAGAACACAACAAAAATCTGTCGGCAGATTCTCTGTACGTCAAAGAAATTTGGTGTGGTAAAGCGTTGACAATGAAACGTATCATGGCCGGCCCACGTGGCAGCGCACGTCCGATTTTGAAACCATTTTCAAATCTGACAATCGTTTTGGAATCAGGTACAGCACCTGCGAAAAAAACAGCAGAAAAAACTGCAAAGAAAGCAAAATAAAAAACGTGGCACGTGGTATGGGGCAACCCTGAATAAAACCTATATGGTTTCAAGAACACTTGCCATAAACTAAGGAAAACAAAAGATGGGACAGAAAGTATCACCAATCTCGTTGCGCGAATTTATCAACAAGATTACTGACTCGCGCTGGATGGCTGGCAAAAAGGACTATGCGAACCTGTTGGCCGAAGATATCAAAATTCGCAAATTTATCGAAAAGAAGTTGAAAAAAGCCGGCTTGGCTAAGGTTGTTATTGAACGCTTTGCCAAGAAAGTTGTTGTGACAATTCACACATCTCGTCCGGGTATGATTATCGGTAAAAATGGTGCTGATATCGAAACATTGCGTAATGATATCAAAAAATTGGTCAAGAATGATCAGGTCGTCGTAAATATTTACGAAGTTCGTCGCCCAGATCTGAATGCCCAGTTGGTTGCACAGAATATTGCACAGCAAATCGAAGGTCGTGTTTCCTTTAAGCGTGCAATGAAAAAGGCGGTTCAAAACGCCCAGAAAGCAGGTGCACAGGGTATCAAAGTTATGTGCAGTGGCCGTCTGAACGGTGCGGAAATTGCCCGCAGCGAACAAATCCGCGAAGGTCGTATTCCGTTGCATACATTGCGTGCTGACATTGACTATGCGTCAATTCAGGCGAAAACAACATACGGTGTTATCGGTGTAAAAGTTTGGATTTACACTGGGGACGTCGTAAATAAAGAAAAGCTGGCTTCTGAAATGGCACGCCCAACTGAATATGCCGGCAGCAGCGAAAAGAGAAACAAGTAATTTTTGCTGGCATCTATATGGTGCCAGGGAACCAAAAAATTAGCAAAAGCAATAAAAGGTAGTTTATTATGTTGATGCCAAATAAAACAAAGTTTCGCAAACAGCACAAAGGCCGTATTCACGGCGTTGCCAAAGGCGGCAGCGAACTGGCATTTGGTTCGTTTGGACTGAAAGCCATGACACCAGAACGCGTTACAGCGCGTCAGATCGAGGCGGCGCGTCGCGCCATTACACGTCACATGCGTCGTATGGGTAAATTATGGATTCGCGTATTCCCAGACGTGCCAGTGACCAAGAAACCTGCCGAAGTCCGTATGGGTAAAGGTAAAGGTGCGGTTGAATATTGGATTTGCCGTGTTAAACCAGGTCGCATCATGTTCGAAGTTGACGGTGTAAAACCAGAAATCGCGTATGAAGCGTTCGCATTGGCTGCGGCGAAATTGCCAGTTAAAACCAAAATTGTTGAACGTAAAGCGAACTAAGTATAACCGCACACAAAAAGGTCAATGAAATGGCAGAAAAGAAAGTTGAAAAAGAATCTTTGACAGTCGAAGCATTGCAGAGCAAGCTGGCTGATTTGAAGAAAGAGCAAATGAACCAACGCTTTCAGCATGCAGCTGGTCAGTTGCCAAAATCGCATGTAATTCGTCAGACCCGTCGTGAAATCGCACGTGTCAAGACAAAGTTGAATGCGGACAAAAAATAAAAAATTGTCGATTTTTGTTGAGATTTCTAAAAATTTAGTTATCATATGCCGAAATCGGTTAAATAAAACCAAAGAATCAGTTGCTGTTTTGCGTGTTTTAGTGTAAAATTAGGCCCGCAAAACAAGCACTGGCAAATGTATAAGGATACAAGTTATGCCAAGACGTATACTGCAAGGAACAGTAAAAAGTACAGCGAATGACAAAACGGTTGTCGTCGAAGTGGAACGTCGTTTCCGTCACCCGCTGTATGGCAAGTTCGTAAAGCAGAACAAAAAGTACAAGGCGCACGATGAAAACAACGAATACAAGGTTGGTGATATCGTTGCGATTGAAGAACATCGTCCAATATCCAAGACAAAATCTTGGGTAGTCAAGGGGCGCGTTGGCGTTTCCAAGGACGAAACGGTAGAGGTCGTTGATTAATACCGCCAGACAGGGTCTTTGAGGTCGGCATTGTTTTATCGGTGTGCGGACAGTCGGGCCCTATAACAAAGCGGCGGGGGATTGCCCCGCGCGCAGGACAAGGAAAAAAGTTATGATTCAGAACGAAACAGTTATGACGGTCGCTGATAACTCTGGCGCACGCAAAGCGATGTGCATCAAGGTTTTGGGCGGTTCGCACCGTCGCTATGCGACAGTTGGCGATAAAATTGTTGTCGCCATCAAAGAAGCGATTCCACGTGGTAAAGTACAAAAGGGTACTGTACAGCGTGCAATTATCGTGCGTACAAAATTCCCGGTAAAACGTCCGGACGGATCTATTATCCGCTTTGACGATAATGCGGTTGTTTTAATCAACAAGAACAACTTTGAACCAATTGGCACACGTATTTTTGGGCCGATTGCACGTGAAGTTCGCCGCAAATACGATGTTCAAAAAATCGTATCTTTGGCACCGGAAGTTATATAATATACAAGGGGTTATAGATATGAAAATCAAAAAAGGCGACGAAGTCGTAGTTATTTCGGGGAAATACAAAGGCGTAAAAGGTAAAGTACTGGAAGCACGCCCAACAGAATCTCGCGTTGTGGTCGAAGGTGTAAACCGTCACAAATGGCATGTCAAGCCAACACAGGAACAGGCGGGGCATATTGTTGATCGCGAAGCACCAGTGCATGTTTCTAATGTTGCGTTGGTTGACCCAAAGACGAAAAAAGCAACACGCGTTGGATATAAAATGTCTGGTGACAAGAAAGTTCGTGTTGCCAAGAAGTCAGGCGCAGAATTGTAAGAATAAACTGTTCCCGCTGTTACGGGGACACAGAGTGTAAGGAATAAAAAAATGCAAAGCAGATTGCGTGAAATTTACGAAAAAGAAATTGTACCTGAATTGGTCAAAGAATTTGGGTATACAAACAAGTATGCTGTGCCAAAATTGTCCAAAATCGTTTTGAATATGGGCGTTGGCGAAGCGGTTAGTGATAAAAAGAAATTGGATTCTGCAGCTGCTGATTTGACAGCGATTGCTGCACAGAAGTCCGTTATCACACATGCGAAAAAGTCCATCGCGACGTATCGTCTGCGCGAAGGTCAGGCCATTGGTACCAAGGTCACACTGCGCGGTAAAAGAATGTATGATTTCTTGGACAAATTGATTACAGTTGCGTTGCCACGTGTCAAGGACTTTCGTGGTTTATCAAAATCCAAATTCGACGGTCGTGGTAACTATGCGTTCGGTATCAAGGAACACTTGATTTTCCCTGAAATTTCCGTTGATAAAATTGACGCAATTCGCGGTATGGACATCGTCATCGCGACAACAGCGAAAACTGACGACGAAGCACGTGCGTTGCTGACGAAAATCGGCTTGCCGTTGGTTTTGAAATAATAAAAAGGTATAAAAATGGCTAAATTAGCGTTGATAAACAAACAGAAAAAACGTGAAAAGATGGTCGCCCAGTATGCCAAAAAGCGCGAAGCGATCAAAGCGAAGATGTCTGTAAATGCAACACCAGACGAACGTATGGACGCGATGAAAAAATTGGCAAAATTGCCACGTAACGCGAATCCAACACGTCTGCATAACCGTTGCTCTGTTACTGGTCGTGCACGCGGGTTCTCTCGCTTGTTCGGTCTGTGTCGCCAACAGTTGCGCACAATGGCGTCCGAAGGGAAATTGCCAGGCGTACGTAAGTCCAGTTGGTAAAATAAAAACAACCCTGTTGTGGACAATGCAGCAGGGATTAAACAAAGTGCATGGGGCGCACGTCCTGTGTAACGAAGGAGTAAAAGATGTCATTATCACACCCAATCGGCGATATGTTGACACGCATTCGTAATGGTCAGAATGCTGGTAAAGAAACAATCACCGTTCCAAACAGCAAACTGCGTGCAGCAGTGCTGGCCGTCTTGAAAGACGAAGGTTTTATTACAGATTTCCACAAAGAACAGATTGACGAACATCGTGCCAATTTGGTTGTTGAACTGAAATATGTCAATGGCAATGGCGCAATCCAAGAAATTTCTGTCGTGTCCAAACCTGGCCGCCGTGTTTATTCCGGCAGTGCAAAGATGCCAAAGGTTATGGGCGGACTGGGTATCGCAATCGTTTCCACACCAAATGGCGTTATGACAGATCACAAGGCACGCTTGATGAACGTTGGTGGCGAAGTGCTGTGCAAGGTAATCTAATATAGAAGTAAGGATTGAAGTTATGTCTCGTGCAGGAAAATATCCAGTAAAATTGAAAGACGGTACGTCAGCGGCGATTGTTGATGACGTTCTGGTTGTCAAAGGCCCAAAGGGTGAAATTAAATTGCCTTTGGATACAAAACATGCCGGCTTGGTTCATGTAGCAATTGAAGACGAACACGTTGTCGTTACACCAAAAGACGCCGAAGACAAGGTTTCACGCGCAATGTGGGGCACAATGACCCGCAATGTTCGCTGTGCAGTCGAAGGTGTATCTGATGGTTTCTCGAAAGATATGTACATGAAGGGCGTTGGTTACAAAGCATCGGTTTCGGGCAACAAATTGGTTTTGGTTGCGGGTTATTCACACGATGTTATCATGGAAATCCCAGCGGGTTTGACCGTTGTTATGGGTGAAACACCAACCGAATTTAGCATCAAGGGTATCGATAAATGCTTGGTCGGTCAATTCGCGGACAAGGTTCACAAGGTTCGCAAGGCAGATCCATACAAGGGTAAAGGCATCTTCTATAAGGGCGAAGCAATCCGCCGCAAGGAAGGTAAAAAGAAATAATCGTTGCGGGCAAGTGGGGCATTTGATAATGAGCACAGGCAATAAATATTCAGCAATTATGACACGTAATGCATGGTCACGTATTGTTGATATGGTGGCGTTCCTGAAGGAATACACCAGCGATTATTTGTCTGGGCAAAAATATAAAGCCCCGTTTGCGGCGCAATACCGTAATCAAAAACAAAAATAATTTCCGCTGTTACGGGGATTGAAAAAAAGGAAACAAAATGTTGAAACATTTGTCTAGTGAAGAAAGACGCACATTGGCAAATCGCGGTGCGTTGAAAAGAAAGAACCCAGGCAAAATTCGTCTGTCGGTATTTCGTTCGGGTTGTCATATCGAAATTCAAGCCATTGATGATGTTCGTGGTCACACAATTTGTGCTGCGTCGTCCAAAGAAAAAGATTTTCAGGGCAAGGGCTGGAATATCGCTGGTGCAGAATTGGTCGGCACCGCGTTTGCAAAGCGCGTTGTTGATGCGGGCATCGCTGAAAATTGTTATTTTGACCGTGGCGCATATCGCTATCATGGTCGTGTAAAGGCACTGTGCGAAGCAATCCGCGCAGGCGGCGTAAGAATTTAATGGAATATACGGAGTTATAAGATGGCACGTTTTGATGATAAAAAATTGCAGACGGATAATCTGGTAGATAAACTGGTTTCCATCAACCGCGTATCCAAAACCGTAAAGGGCGGCCGCAATATGTCGTTCTCGGCGTTGGTTGTGGTTGGCGACAAGGCTGGTCGTGTTGGTTTTGGCAAGGGTAAAGCACTGGAAGTTCAGGCCGCTGTTCAAAAGGCAACCAAGGCCGCCAAGGCGAAAATGATTCGCGTCCCACTGAAAGAAGGTCGCACATTGCACCATGACAGTTCTGCGAAATACGGTGCAAGCAAATTGGTTGTTCGCAGTGCTGTTCCAGGTACTGGTATCATTGCTGGTGGTGCGTTGCGTGCGGTGTTTGAATGCTTGGGCGTTCAGGACGTCGTTGTGAAATCTCAGGGTTCTAACAATCCTAATAACATGATTCGCGCTGCATTCTTGGCGTTCGGTAAAATGAACTCGCCAAAGACAGTGGCCGCGCGTCGTGGCAAAACAGTTGCTGAAATTATCGCCGGCCGTGATGGCAAGAAGGTTGAAGATGCAGCATGTGAATGTCCAGCCGAAGACAAATAATCCAAGCGCAGATAAAAACGGAGTAAAATTATGGCTAAGATAACAGTAAAGCAAGTCAAAAGTATTGTTGGTCGTCCGGAATCTCAGCGCAAGGTTGTTGCAGCATTGGGATTGGGGCGTATTGGCAAAACAAAAGAATTGGGCGATACACCAGCCGTTCGCGGTATGGTTGCCAAGGTTTCTCACTTGGTTGAAATCGTCGAAAAATAAGAAAAGTAAAACCGAGTATGCGGACACCACTTGTCCGCATGCGAAAAAGGACTATATGATAGTCATAGGATAAAAGGAAAAAATTATGAAACTGAATGCATTGATGGATAATTTCGGCGCACGTCGTGACACAAAGCGTGTCGGTCGTGGTATGGCGTCGGGTTATGGTAAAACATCTGGTCGTGGTAACAAGGGTCAGAAATCCCGCAGCGGTTCACGCAAACAGGCAACTTTCCAAGGTGGTCAGATGCCAATTTTGCGTCGTTTCCCAAAATTCGGGTTCAACAATCCGTTTGCCAAGGAATATGTAACAATCAACCTGGGCGATATTGAAAAATTCATCGCGTCCGGCAAGATTGATGCAAAATCCCCAATCACTATTGATTCCCTGATGGCTGCAAAAATCATCAACCGCAAAATGTCTGGTTTGAAGGTTTTAGCCAAGGGCGAAATCAAATCGTCTGTGAACGTTATTGCTGACAAGTGGTCCAAGGCCGCAGAAGCAGCGATTGTGAAAGCAGGCGGAACAATCAAAAATAACTAATCCGTATATTTGTACCCCACATCGTGGGGTACATGTCTGATTTGAGAATGGTCAACGCATGAAATTCTTGAAAGATTTTTTTGGAAACCTGTCAGATTTGCAAAAGCGTATTTTGTTCACACTGGGTGCGCTGATTGTATATCGTGTTGGGTCGTTTATACCACTGCCGGGGGTAAATGCATCGGCGGTGCTGCATCTGTTCTCGGGCGAGGGCAGTGGCATGATGGGTATGTTTGATATGTTTTCGGGTGGTTCGTTGTCACGTATGTCTGTGCTGGCACTGAACATTTTCCCGTATATTTCGGCATCTATCGTGTTGCAGTTGTTGACAGCCACCAGCAAGAGTTTGACAGAGTTGCGCAAAGAGGGTGAATCAGGTCGTATCAAAATCAACCAGTACACGCGTTATTTGGCGGTATTCTTGGCCGTTGTCCAAGGGTGGGCGGTTGTCCGTGGCTTGGAAATCATGGCACCAGTCAATGGCGTGGCGGCGGTTGTGAACCCAGGGTTTGCGTTTGAATTGTCGGCGATTATCGCGTTGGTTGGTGGTACTGTGTTCGTCATGTGGTTGGCGGAACAGATTACCGCGCGTGGTATTGGTCAGGGCGCATCGCTGTTGATTTTTGCGGGTATTATCGCACAAATCCCAGAGGGGGTAGCCAAAGTATTTTCACTGGGTTCGGTCGGTCAAATGTCGCCTGCAATGATTATGTTGGTCGTTGCGTTTGTTATCGGCATTGTCGCGCTGATTGCGTTCTTTGAACAGGCCCAGCGTCGTATTCAGATTCTGTACCCTCGTCAGGTTATGGCAAACGGCGTTATGAACACAAATGCGTCTTATTTGCCAATCAAGGTAAATATGTCGGGCGTTATGGGGCCGGTTTTCGCGGCCAGTATTATGATGCTGCCGGCATTCGTTCAACGCTTTGTCCAGAGCGAGAATTTAATCGTTCAGAACATTATGGCATTCTTTACGTATGGTACGTGGTCTTATATCATCACATACACGGTTTTGATTGCGTTCTTTGCGTATTTCCAGACCGCGGTGATATTTAATTCCGAAGAAACCAGCACAAACTTGAAAAATGCGGGTGGCTATATCCCAGGCGTACGCCCAGGCGAACAGACAATTCATTATCTGGATGCGGTCGTATCGCGCACAACGGCGATTGGCGTTTTATATCTGATTGTCGTATGCGTGTTGCCAATCATTTTGAATACCCACTTTGGTATGCCGTTGATGATTGGTGGGACTAGTGTGCTGATTGTGGCGGGCGTTGTATTGGACACAATGAATCAGGTGCAGTCGTACTTGGTGGCAAAGCAATACACCAGTGTTATCAAGTCGGCATCAAAGAAAGGGCGTTTCCGTTAAACGCGGTGATGTAAAACAAGATTTGACTTTTGTCGCGTTGTGTATAAAATAACACGGCAAAATAAAATACCTGTGATTTCTGGACGGCAGGGTTACAGGGAAACAGCAGGGCAGGGACGCGCCCCGTGCGCAACCCATGGTAATAATAAAAAGGAAAATAGAAAATGGCACGTATAGCAGGTGTTAACATTCCGACAGAAAAGCGTATTGAAATTGCGCTGCGCTATATTCACGGTATCGGGCCGGCAAAATCCGCACAGATTTGCAAGGCACTGAAACTGAAAGATGGTTTGCGCGCAAAGGACTTGACTGACGAGGATATTGTTAAAATTTCAAGTTACATTGAACAAAACTTCAGGGTCGAGGGCGATGTCCGTCGCGAAGTTGCAATGAACATCAAACGTTTACAGGACTTAAAGACATACCGTGGCATTCGTCACCGTAACCGTCTGCCGGTTCGTGGTCAACGTACCCAGACAAACGCGCGTACCCGCAAGGGTAAACGTGTGGTTGTTGCAGGTTCCGCAACCAAGGGTAAATAAAATTTAATCTAATGCATCGCCTGCTTGATGTTGGCGCGCTCGTGTAGCACTTGTACACTTCGCTTGCCAACACCGGCGCATTCAACGCATTATCTTAAATTTTCAATAAGGTAGAGAATAACACGATAGTTATTTGAAGACATCTAACAAAGGTTAAAAATAAAATGGCAGTAACAAAAGCTAAAAAGAAAGTTGTAAAGAAAGTATCGCACGGCATCGCGCATGTTGTTGCGACAAATAATAACACACGTATCACCATCACAGACCAGTCCGGTGCTGTGCTGACATGGGCGACCGCCGGTGCGAATAATTTCAAGGGCGCAAGAAAGTCCACACCGTATGCAGCGACCGTCGTCGCAGACGCAGTTGGCAAGAAAGTTGCCGAAATGGGTATGAAGACAGTTGATGTTCTGATGCGTGGCATTGGTCAGGGTCGTGAATCTGCTGTTCGTGGTCTGGCCAACGCTGGCTTGATTGTTCAGTCCATCACAGACACAACGCGCATTCCACATAATGGTTGCCGTCCAAAGAAAGTGCGCCGCGTCTAAATTAAATATAACGACATATCTGTTCACAGTGTGGCTCGTTTATGTAGCGTTTGTACACTGCACTCGCCACACTGCGTACATCTATGCCGTTCTCTTTAATTTTTCAAAACCGTCCCAATTTGGGACGGTTTTTTCATAGATAAAGAGAGTATCCGTCTGCGTTGCGCTCCGCCGCGATAAAAAGAGCAGCAATAACAGAGAGCAAAGAGCAATGTTTTTATCACGTCACCCCGACGAAGGTCGGGGGTCATTGCCCCGCAGGGACAACTAATAAAAAGACCACCTCCCCGCTACGAGGTACTCCTCCATGGAATCACCCACGAAATTTATCAATTTCGCGGGGCCCGATGGAGGAGAACTTGCTACGTTCTAGAAACTTGTCATTCCTGCGCTGGATGTTGCGTGACTTTCTATGCTGGAAATGTGTGGATTCTTTCCCTTGTATTTTTTAGAAAAGTATTGTAAAATTACTGCGCAACGGCGGGTTGTCGTTGTGGGGTGTAAGAGTCCCGAATCTCGTTGCGTCCGCAGGGACGTTAAAAACTCCAACCACGGGTTGGAGGGTTGCGAATATATTGAATAAGCACACTATCTCAACGAGATTAGCTCTTAACCTCCAACCACCTGAATTTTTTCGGTGGTTTATTTTTATGGGAAAACGTCGTATAGTATGGTTTCCCTTGTGTTTTGAGGAAACAGGGTGTATAATTGCCACTGCAATGACGGGTTGTTGTTGTTGGGGTTCATAGCCCAGAATAGAGCGTCCGAGATGACGATACAATCTCCAACCATTGGGTTGGAGGGTTGTGAATATATTGAATAAGCAACACTATACTCTATTATAGCTATGAAACTCCAACCACCTGAATTTTCTGGTGGTTTATTTTTATGGGGGACATATGGTGAATATTGCAAAAACTTTGGACGAACATGCGTTTAATTCGCGCTTTGGGGAATTTATGCGACGCGCACGTGAAATGATGGGCATCAGCCAGAAGGAACTGGGGCGGCGCACAGGTATAACTTTTCAACAAATTCAAAAATATGAATCAGGCAAGAGTGCCGTGTCTGTATTTCGCATGTACCAGATTTCGCGCGCGTTGGAATTGTCGCTGCTGGCATTTTTTGAAAATGATTTTCCCGTTGCCCCGTGTCAGGTTTTGGACGGTGCGCGTGTGCGTAATTTGCTGAACGAAATGTCGGGTGCGGTGCGTGCACTGCGCCAAGAATTGTTTTGAAAAAACCGCCCCGATTGGGGCGGTTTTTAATATTCAATCACACGGCGGGTGGTGTGCGTGCCGGCGGGTACATATTGCACGACCGGTTGATATTCTTGGTAATGGTCAATAACCTCTGTGTACTTTTTAACGCGAATTGGGCGCATTGCGGGTGCGCGACGGGCACAACCACGACCCAAATCCGCAGATGATTTTACGCGGGCGCATGGTGTGCCAACGCGCGCAGGTTTTGTGGCGGCGGCCGGCGCGGTGTATACGTCGTCGGTATATTCAATCGTGTTGACCTGAACAGATTCATACGTTGTTTCGGTTGTTGTTTCGCTGCACGGGCACGCGTGTGCGCCGGCGGTCAGAATTGCGGCAAAGATGCCAAAAATTGCGATACGCTTCATGCTAAATCCCTGTGTTATTTATGATATGAAATATACGGTGACCCGCGCCATATGTCAACCTTTTTTAAGTGGCGGCAGCGTATTGAAAATTCTAATAAATAATTGACTTTTTGGGGGGCTGGGTATAGAATACGCACGCGCGAAAGAAATTTTGCGCAACCGAATGGTGAAAATAATAAACTAAACCAAAGGGAAAATCATATGATTGAAAAGAACTGGATGACCCTGATAAAGCCGAAAAAGCTGAATATCACGGTTGACGAACATAACCCAAATTTGGCAAAACTGGTTGCCGAACCATTGGAAAAGGGATTTGGACTGACATTGGGTACGGCGTTGCGTCGCGTACTGTTGTCGTCATTGCAGGGCTGCGCGCCAATCTATATCAAGATTGACGGTGTTCAGCACGAATTTTCCAGCTTGCAGGGTGTTCGCGAAGACATCACAGACATTATCTTGAACCTGAAAGGTGTTTATTTCAAAGCATTGACCGAAGGTCAGCACAAGGCAACCCTGAAAGTCAAAGGGCCGGCCGTTGTTACCGCAGGCATGATTGAAACATCTGGCGGTGTAGAGGTGATGAACAAAGACGTTGAAATCTGCACACTGGACAAGAATGCAAATTTGGATATGGAAATCACATTGGCGACCGGACGTGGTTACGTTCCGGCATCTGCACATGCAGACGGGCTGCCACTGGGCGTGATTCCTGTTGATTCCATCTTTTCGCCAATTTTGAATGTCGCGACTGCTGTTTCTGAAACACGTGTTGGTCAGTCAACAGATTACGACAAATTGGAAATGACCGTCAAAACCAACGGTTCTGTTTCGCCCGAAGATGCAATTGCATTTGCTGCGCGTATTTTGACAGATCAACTGGTTGTCTTTATCAATTTCGAAGATCCAGCACAGGTCAATGCCCCAGCCGAAGAAGAAAAGGCCAAGGATGCATTGCCATTTGATCCAAAATTGTTAAAGCATGTTGACGAATTGGAATTGTCTGTTCGTGCAAACAACTGTTTGAAGAACGACAAAATCAACTGGTTGGGCGAATTGGTTCAAAAGACCGAAGCCGACATGTTGAAAACCCCGAACTTTGGCCGCAAGTCCTTGAATGAAATCAAGGTTCAGTTGGAAGCCATGGGGCTGGGCTTGGGTATGGAAGTACCAGGGTGGCCACCTGAAAATATTGCGGAGTTGGCCAAAAAGTACGAGGATCCCTACAAATAAAATAAATTCTGTGGACGCCTGTGGCGTTCACAGTTCCTCGTGTATGTCTAATACACGTCGGAACTGAAATGAACGCTGCCATGCGCCTCACATAATTTATTTTCTCGATGTGCTAGGAGTGAAGAATTTTTCTGGCATATCAATCCCACATTGCTGGTGAAAATCAGGGTGTGGCGTCTCAACAATCCCCGGCGTTCTGGGGCAGAAACAAAAATAAAGGAGTAATCTGATGAGACACGCAAAAGCAGGTCGCACATTCAATCGCGACACAAACGCACGCAAAGCACTGATGGCTGGCTTGGCGAAGAACTTGATTGAAAAAGAACAAATTAAAACCACTTTGCCAAAGGCGAAAGATTTGCGCAGTGTTGTTGAAAAACTGATTACTCGCGCAAAGAATGACACGGTTGCCAACCGTCGTTTGACCGCAGCAGAATTGGGCAATGCGTCCGATGCCACAGTTAAAAAACTGTTCACAGTTTTGGGCCCACGCTATGCCAAACGCCCTGGCGGGTATACTCGCGTTTTGAAGGCGGGTTTCCGTTATGGTGACGCTGCACCAATGGCGATTATTGAATTGGTTGATCGTGACGAAAACGCGAAAAAGGTTGCAAAACCAGCCGATACCACGGAAAAAACAGCAACAGACGCAGAACCTGCGAAAAAGGCCAAGGCTGAAAAACCAGCCGTCAAGGTTGAAAAAGAAGCCCCAAAGGCCGCGAAAGCATCGACAGCGACGAAAAATGTTGCAGTGAAACGCCGCGCAACCGGCAAATAAAATTACCATAGCACGCCATCTGGTGCGTTTAGATGGTGTCTCGTGTAGGGCAACTACACTACGACACCACTAAACATCACCATCTGGCATGTTCTGATAATTTTCTAAAATAAATTCTGTGGGCTCTTGTCGCGATTGCCGGTTCTTATGTAGGTCAACTACACTGCGAACCGTCAATCACTTCCAATAACCATACATAGTTTATTTTATACCCGCCCAATGGGCGGGTTTTTAATGACTCTGTCATTCCGTGGCTTGACCACGGAATCCAGGTTTGTGATGTTGCGCCATCCGGCGCATTCTTATTCTCATTCCTGCCTGCGCAGGAATGACAAGTTCCTAGAACATAGCAAGTTTCCCTCCATCGGGCCCCGCGAAATTGATAAATTTCGTGGGTGATTCCACGGAGGGGTGTCCGCTAGGACGGGGTGGTCTTTCTATGTTCGGAATTGCACTTCTGGGGACGTGATATCTTTGTTGGCAAGCAGCCGCGCCATCGGCGCACAAAATCTATTATCTATTCTCTATTATCTATGCTCTAAAAAAAACGCCCAACGGGGCGTTTGTTATCGTGTGCGCTGGAATATAACCATGCCGACGCTGTGCGCGGGGGCAAGTGTCTTTTCATGTTCCAGTGTCATGCCGTGCGTATGAATGCGGACGCCGTCGTATTTGTAACGTGGCATCTGGGGCAGGTACACAATACGCCCACCAATGCGCACGTGCCGCATCAAATGGCCCAGAATATTTGCTTGTGTTGTGCTGTCCATGCCATAGTCGAATATGTTCGATATGTCAATCAAATCGTATTCTGCATTCAATTTTGTGTGCAGATTTGCAATATCACTGTTGATAAAATTGAAAGGTTCCGTCACCAATGTTTTCAGTTTTGCATATTCGGCATCTGTGAACTGATGTTCAGGGTATGAATCAATCGGGCAACCCGCGCTAAAGTCAACCTTGTCCGCATTTGCGTGCATTTCAGCGACGGTTGCGGCGGGCATCTGTTTCATAACGTGTGACAAACTGACCAAATCGATTGGTTTGTATGTATAGTACAATTCACGCATCAGTTGTGTATATTGGTCGCGTGGCATCATTTGAATGGCAGTTGTCTTGATGTCCTGAATCATATGCGCGCATTTTGTGATATCATATGTATCAACATGTTTTGCCCCAGTCAATTTATACGTCAGTGCTTGGTCGCCACTGCCTGCGACGGTCAGGACGTTTTGCGCACCGGCGGTCTGGGCGCGCGCCCAACGCCAATTTTCATTCGTGATTGTGTATGCAGACAAAAATTCTTTGTTCATGTGATTGGTCCCCTCTGTTTATCTTTTACCCATTATTATATAATACAAAAAATAAAATTGTCAATGTTTGGGCGCAATTTTTTCATATCTATTGGAAAAATGCGCTTTTTTTAGTCGCCGTTATGTGTTAAAATTGCATAAATAGGAAAGGGTTTTCTGTGATGAAGAGAGTTTTTGTTTTTTCTGCGGTTTTGTTGGGGTTGTTTACCATCGCTGATGCGGCGCAAGCACCAAATCCACGTGGCACGCGCACCGGTGCGACCGGCACAACCCAAACAGTGACCAGTGCGGCACGCAGCGCGGTATCCGCACGCAGTGCAACACCCACGGCATCGTCAACGACCCCCAGCACATCGGGGCGCACGGGGGCGGCGGGGCGTACAACCGTTTCGCGCGGTGTATCCGCGTCCAGTGGCACTGCGTCCGTTGTTGCGCGTGCGGGCACAACGCAAAAAGTTATCAGCAGCGGAACCAAGGTTACGTCAGCAACCAAGAATGTCGTGGTCAGCGAGGCATGTCAGCAAAAATACGACGGCTGTATGGATTCATTCTGTATGATTGATAATGATAACGGTGGACGTTGCATTTGCAGTGACAGAAATGCCGAGTTGGATTCAGTATTAGCAGAAATCGAAAAGTTAGACCAGCAATCGTACCAGATGGCGACGGTTGGCGTTGAAAAGATTGAAATGGGTGCGGACGCCGATGCGGTAATGGCGAATGTAAATTCGGTTGTTGATGCATTGAACAAGGAAGACGACAAGACCAGTGCGCGCCGGTCATTGAACTTGGATTTGTGGAATACGACGATTGATGATTCTGATGACGATGTCTGGTCGTCGGTGGACAATATGGCCAGTTCTATTGATGGCAAAACTGGTGATTCCTTGTATCGTGCGGCGAACAGTATTTGTGTCGCCCAGATGCCAGAATGTGGCAGTGAGCTGTCGATGTTGCAACTGATGTATTCCCAGCGGATTAAATCGGATTGCAGTGCGTATGAAAACAGTTTGAAACAACAGAAAAACGCCAGTGCGACCAAACTGGCATCGGCGCAACAAGCAATGCGCGAAGCGGCATTGGAACAATACCGCAATGCGAACAAATATGATTTGGGTCAATGCACGACCGAGTTCAAAAAGTGTATGATAAATACCGGTGGTTGCGGCAGTGACTTTGCCAACTGTGCATCTGTTGCGGCGTCTGATAATACCAACGTGAACAAGAGTCGCCGTGGTAAATCCACAACATATTCCATCAAGGGTGCAACAACAACGATAGAAATATCGTCGTCAACGTATGATACGTTGTATGCGAAAAAACCATTGTGCGAAAACGTTACCAAACAGTGCGTTGCGGTTGCTGACCAAGTATGGGACACATTCTTGCGAGAGGTTGCGCCCCAGGTCAAGAGTGCGGAACTGATAGCAGAAAACAACATTCGCCAGAACTGCATCGGCACAATATCAGAATGCTTTCAAAAGGCATGTAAAGATACCATCGATCCAAATGATCCAGACGGTTCGTATGATATGTGCCTGTCGCGGCCAGAGGCAATGTTAAACGTGTGCAAGATACCATTGAATGCATGTGGTATTGATGCGTCGTCTGCGGCCAAGGCCGAAGAGTCCCAGATATGGCAATACGTAGTTGCGCGATTGGCATCAATGCGCGCGGACGCGTGCACGACGGAGGTAAAAGAATGTTTGCAGTCCGATGACCGTTGTGGCAAGGATTATGCACAGTGTGTTGGTCTGGATACCGATACCATCGTGCGTATGTGCCCAACGGAAAAGTTGACGGCGTGCGTTGAAAAGTATAATGGCAAAACATCTGACTTGGATGAATACCTGTCCAGTGTTGCCCAAGGTATCATGTTGGATATTGACAACAGCATGTTGACCCAATGCCAAAATGCGGCAGACGAAGCCATGGTCAAGGTTTGTGGTGATACCGAAAACTGTGACGGTCTGGCATTGGACGATGGACTGGGCGGCCGTTCACTGGAATACAAGTTGTGTGAATACAAAGAAGATTCAAGTGAAATTGATTACAGTAACTGTCGTACGGATGTTGCGCAAATTACAGACGAAGAACTGGGACGTGCCGGTAATACCAAAAAAGATTTTGCTGGTGTTATTGATGGTACGATTGCGTGGGAAAATCTGAACTTTAATGAAGACACAGGTTTGTTGGAAAATATTGAAGATGATACATTGACAGAAAATGCAAAATCAGAATTGTCAGTGTTGGTCAATAATATCAACAATGCTATCAAGACCATAGAGTCAGACCCAATCGTCCAATACTGCATGACGGGGCGTCGTGTTCAGGGCTTGACGCGTACGACCAGGACGGGCGAAGGTGTAACTAGCGAGGAGCGTACGTCGTTTGGTTCAGACGAGGGACGCTTTACTGGTCTGACCCAACAGATGCGTGCATTGATAACAGCGTCTGCGGTGAAAAAGGCCCAAGAAAATTATCATAGCAAGATTGATGAACTGAATACGAAAATGGCCAAGGATTACGTCGCATTGGGTGAACGCGCAGCCACAGTCGCGGGTGAAAATGCGTTGGATGCTCGTCGCGAGGCCGCGCGGCTGTCTTGTACTGGTTTGGCGAACAGCACTGCATTTGCGACAGCCCAAGGAAAGAAGAATGTTCAAACAGATCCTGCTGAACGTGAAATGGTTGGGTCTAAGACGGTGAATGAATGGAATTATAAAGAAACAGTTACGTCAACGTTTGATTGGGAAACCTTGACTTGTCACAGATGCGTCCGCCAGCAATATTGCGGCAAGCCAAAACGTAAGTGGTGCAAGAAATGGAATGAAGCAACAGAAAATTGTAGTGATATTAAATTTTAGTGCGCTATGAATAAATTTGCTCGCATCATTGGATTTGTACTGCAAGGCAATAACTATTGGAAGGATTAAAACAAAATGCTATGAATAAATTTGCTCGCATCATTGGATTTGTACTGTGTTGTGCGTTTGTGACTGGGAATGTGTTAGGTCGGGTATCCGCACGCAGTGCAACACCCACGGCATCGTCAACGACCCCCAGCACATCGGGGCGCACGGGGGCGGCGGGGCGTACAACCGTTTCGCGCGGTGTATCCGCGTCCAGTGGCACTGCGTCCGTTGTTGCGCGTGCGGGCACAACGCAAAAAGTTATCAGCAGCGGAACCAAGGTTACGTCAGCAACCAAGAATGTCGTGGTCAGCGAGGCATGTCAGCAAAAATACGACGGCTGTATGGATTCATTCTGTATGATTGATAATGATAACGGTGGACGTTGCATTTGCAGTGACAGAAATGCCGAGTTGGATTCAGTATTAGCAGAAATCGAAAAGTTAGACCAGCAATCGTACCAGATGGCGACGGTTGGCGTTGAAAAGATTGAAATGGGTGCGGACGCCGATGCGGTAATGGCGAATGTAAATTCGGTTGTTGATGCATTGAACAAGGAAGACGACAAGACCAGTGCGCGCCGGTCATTGAACTTGGATTTGTGGAATACGACGATTGATGATTCTGATGACGATGTCTGGTCGTCGGTGGACAATATGGCCAGTTCTATTGATGGCAAAACTGGTGATTCCTTGTATCGTGCGGCGAACAGTATTTGTGTCGCCCAGATGCCAGAATGTGGCAGTGAGCTGTCGATGTTGCAACTGATGTATTCCCAGCGGATTAAATCGGATTGCAGTGCGTATGAAAACAGTTTGAAACAACAGAAAAACGCCAGTGCGACCAAACTGGCATCGGCGCAACAAGCAATGCGCGAAGCGGCATTGGAACAATACCGCAATGCGAACAAATATGATTTGGGTCAATGCACGACCGAGTTCAAAAAGTGTATGATAAATACCGGTGGTTGCGGCAGTGACTTTGCCAACTGTGCATCTGTTGCGGCGTCTGATAATACCAACGTGAACAAGAGTCGCCGTGGTAAATCCACAACATATTCCATCAAGGGTGCAACAACAACGATAGAAATATCGTCGTCAACGTATGATACGTTGTATGCGAAAAAACCATTGTGCGAAAACGTTACCAAACAGTGCGTTGCGGTTGCTGACCAAGTATGGGACACATTCTTGCGAGAGGTTGCGCCCCAGGTCAAGAGTGCGGAACTGATAGCAGAAAACAACATTCGCCAGAACTGCATCGGCACAATATCAGAATGCTTTCAAAAGGCATGTAAAGATACCATCGATCCAAATGATCCAGACGGTTCGTATGATATGTGCCTGTCGCGGCCAGAGGCAATGTTAAACGTGTGCAAGATACCATTGAATGCATGTGGTATTGATGCGTCGTCTGCGGCCAAGGCCGAAGAGTCCCAGATATGGCAATACGTAGTTGCGCGATTGGCATCAATGCGCGCGGACGCGTGCACGACGGAGGTAAAAGAATGTTTGCAGTCCGATGACCGTTGTGGCAAGGATTATGCACAGTGTGTTGGTCTGGATACCGATACCATCGTGCGTATGTGCCCAACGGAAAAGTTGACGGCGTGCGTTGAAAAGTATAATGGCAAAACATCTGACTTGGATGAATACCTGTCCAGTGTTGCCCAAGGTATCATGTTGGATATTGACAACAGCATGTTGACCCAATGCCAAAATGCGGCAGACGAAGCCATGGTCAAGGTTTGTGGTGATACCGAAAACTGTGACGGTCTGGCATTGGACGATGGACTGGGCGGCCGTTCGCTGGAATACAAGATTTGCCAGTACAGCACATCGGACGACAGCATGAATATTGATTATTCAAATTGCCGTACGGACGTTTCGCAAATTAGTGATACTGAATTGGGGCGCGTTGCGGGCTCTACGACGGGCAAATTGGGGCCGGTGACACCATTAGCGGGTGTTTTAGACGGAACAATTTATTGGGAAAGTATCGATTTTGATGATGATGGTAAATTGTCGTCTTTGGATGATTATCTAGCGACAATCACTGCAACTGGTATGTCAGACACCCAGAAAGAAAGGGTAAAATCCGAACTGGCGGTTTTGCAGCGTGGTATCAATAATGCGATTGCCACTATCGAGGCCGACCCAATCGTTCAATACTGTATGACGGGGCGTCGGGTTCAGGGCTTGACACGTACAACCAAAACGGATGGGGGGGGAACTAGCACTCGGACATCGTTTGGTTCGGACGAGGGTCGCTTTACCGGTCTGACCCAACAGATGCGTATGAAGATTGCAACGTCTGCGTTAAAGAAGGCCAAGGCAAATTACTATGCCAAATATGACGAATTGAATACCAAGATGTTGCAGGACTATGCGACGATTGGTGAACGTATTGCAGAAATACAAAACGAAAATTCGTTGGATTCACGTCGCGAACTGGCGCGCATCGCGTGTGTCAGTTTTGCCGAAGGGGCGGCATTGCCGCGCAGCGCGAATCCACCAAAGGGCGCGTTTGGAAAAATATTGACGGCCAGTACCATCGCGGCGGCTGCGGTTGCAATGCCATTCACAGGTGTCGTTGCAGGTGTCGTTGGTGCGGCTGGTATAGCAGGTGCTGGGTTGACTATCAGTTCGGGGTCTGGTAATGCAAATGGTGGCGCGGGCAGTGCGGTGTCGCGTGAATTGGTTGGGACACAACAGGTGAATCAATGGAATTACAAGGAAGTGATAACCGCAACATTTGAATGGGATACGTTGAATTGTCACAAATGTACACGTGTTAGCAACTGTTCTAAAACACGTCGCCCATGGATTGGCAACAAGTATTGTCAGACATGGGAAGATCCCGTTGAAACATGTACTGATACCCAGTTTTGATGGTAAATAAAAAAGCGCCCGTTTGGGCGTTTTTTATTCTGGTAATTCGTCGGGACGGGTGATAACCGTGATGCCGGCGGCCGTCCATTTTTCACGCATCTGGTCAAAGTCC
>CAVGNU010000008.1:0-41678 GCA_963630775.1 Bacteroides fragilis
GGCAGCCAGCCAAGGTTTTATAGAACATTTTATAGATGTACCAACCTGACAGGCAACATTCCGGCGGGATTGTTTGTTGGGATATCTGGTGCGCCAGCCACTAACATGTTCTATCAGACGTTCTGGAATTGTGGGGGGCTGACGGGCAGTATCCCAGAAAACTTGTTCGCTGGTATATCTGGCGCGCCGGCCAACGGTATGTTTGGGGCCACGTTCTTTAGGTGCAGCGGGTTGACAGGCAGTATTCCGGCGGGGCTGTTCGCGGGGATACAGGGGGCCCCAGTCGAGAGTATGTTTGCGAGTACGTTCAATAATTGCAGTGGGTTGACGGGCAGTATTCCGGCGGGGCTGTTTGCTGGTATATCTGGCGCGCCGGCCAGCAACATGTTTAATAGTACGTTCTATAATTGTAGCGGGCTGACGGGCAGTATCCCAGAAAACTTGTTCGCTGGTATATCTGGCGCGCCGGCCAACGGTATGTTTGGGAATACGTTTGATAATTGTATCGGTCTGACAGGCAGTATTCCGGCGGGGCTGTTCGCGGGGATACAGGGGGCCCCAGTTGAGAGTATGTTTGCGAGTACGTTCAATAATTGCAGTGGCTTGACAGGCAGTATTCCAGCGGGATTATTTGGTAATCTATCTGGTGCGCCGGCTAGCTTTATGTTCTATTACACTTTTTCTGGTTGCAGTGGTCTGACCGGTGAAATTCCGTTGGGCTTGTTCGGCAACTTGTCTGGTTCGCCGACCAGTGCTATGTTTTATAGCACATTCAGTGATTGCAGTGGGCTGACCGGTAAATCGGCACGTAATCCAGATGGAACGTACCTGTACGATGTATTTTCAACGGCAAAAACATCGCAGGTTTCCAATATGTACGCCGGCACTTGTTTGGAAGATAACGCGTCAATCCCATCGGCGTGGGGTGGGGCGACATGCACATATACCGGCCCCTAGGGGGTATCCTCGGTCATAACTGTATCAGCCGGATTGCCGCGCGTTGCTACGCTCGCTCGCAATGACAATATTTCTAGCACATGTGTCGCCTGCGGGCCGCGCCCTTGCCGCAACCTGTTTACTTGACACTACTAAGCCCCCCTTGTCATTGCGAGTGTAACGACGCAATCCAGTCAATAATCCTGCGCCAACGGCGCACTTTTTGTTTGTTATCTGGGGTGGGGCAGGGTATAATTCGGGTCATGACATTAGAATCTGTGGGGATTTTAATCAGTATGCGTCCGATGGGCGAACGCGATTCGGTCGCGCGTATTTTGACGCGCGATTTCGGCGTTATGTGTGGCGTATTGCGCGGGGCACAGGTGGCACGCACCAATCGACCATTGGTGGGGCAAATGGGGGTGGTGGCATGGAATGCGCGGCTGGAATCACAACTGGGAACCTTTCATTGGGAAAGCACGCGGAATCTGGCCGCGCCAATTCTGATGTCGGGCGAAAAATTATCGTTCATGAACTGTGCGTTTGATTTGATTCAAACATTGTTGCCAGAACGCGAAGCATATGCCGGCCTGTATGACGAAACGTTGGAAACGCTGGTGCAAATGGCGACAGGCGATTCGGATGCGGTGTACCTGAATTGGGAAATTGCGCTGTTGCGCGAATTGGGCTATGCGTTGGATTTGTCACACTGTTCGGGGTGCGGTGCGCGTGAAAACCTGAATTGGTTGTCGCCACGCACGGGGCGCGCGGTGTGTGATAATTGCGCTGCGCCGTATATTGGTCGGCTGTATAAACTGCCGTTGACGCTGGACACAACGTTACATTTTGTTGAAAATATTTGCACGTCGTTGGGCGCAAATGTGCCGTCGTCACGTACGCGCATTGTGGCGCGGCGCACCGCATAAAAAAATCTAGAATTATTTCTTGCGAACGCGCGATTTTTTTTCTATGGTATTCCTGTTCAACAGAAAGGAGAAAACTATGACTTGGACAATCTTGGTTTTGGTTGTGGCGATTGCCTTGTACATGTTCGGCGGTATGCTGATTGCACAAGATGGCAAGAAACCCAGCACAAAATCCATTTTGGCAAAAAAAGCAATTAAAATAGTTGCTGTTATTTTGGTCGCGGGCGGTGTTTGCCGCCTGTATGTGCCTTATTACCTGACGTCGGTCAATCCGATGATTATTCAGGAAATGGCAAATGGCGCACAGGAACAGATGAACGCGGCAAAGAACAAGGCCGTTCGTGCATTCGTTCGTGATCACGCCGACACGATGGTCGCAGATGCCCCTGTCTTGGGTGCACAGGACGCGAAAAAGACAATCTATGTTTGGACGGACTTCAGCTGCCCATACTGCCGCCGTGTTCACGGTGAATTGGAACGTGTACTGAAAAACCGCAATGACGTTCGCGTTGTTGTTAAAAACTTCTCTATCCACGGCGCATTGTCAGATGCCCCAGCCAAGGCCGCGATTGCTGCAAAATTGCAGAATCCTGAAAAAGCCGCAAAGTTGGTTGACATGATGATGACACGTGACTTCTATTCTCAGGACGATTTGAAAGATCAGTCCAAATTGGGTGAAAAAGTAGAAGCCAATGTTTTGAAAATGGCCGATGAAGCAGGTCTGGATACAAAACAGTTGAAACAAGACATGGGCGGCGAAGTTGTCGCACGTGAATTGGCCAATGTTCGTGATTTGGCACAACAGTTTGAAATCAGCGGTACACCATTCTTGATTATCGAAGAACAGGCGTTCCCTGGTGCAATTCCATACGATCAAATTATCAAGGCATTGAACAAATAATAAAACGGGGCATCGCCCCGTTTTTTATTAGAGCATCCGTCTCTGCTGCGCTCCGTCGCGATAAAGAGAGCAAAGCGCAGAGAGCAGAGAGCAATGAAAGTGCGCCATTGGCGCACTTGTTTCTTGCCGTCGCGGGCTAAGTTCTCCTCCTGTGGAGGAGTACCGCGCAGCGGGATGGTGGTCTTTCTGTTTTCGTAATCACTATTTATGGCGTTTGCGGGCTGACGCTATTTCTCTTTTGTCATTCCGTGGCTTGACCACGGAATCCAGTCAATAATTTCGCGCCATTTGGCGCGTGCATTATTTGGATTTTGCACTTTGGTATTTGAACTTTGTAAAAAATGCGCCGATGGCGCATTTTTTATTTTTGTTCCAAGATTGCAATGCCGGGCAAGGTGCGACCCTCTACAAATTCCAGAAATGCGCCGCCGCCGGTGGAAACGTATGTCATGTCGTCCTTGACCCCACATGCGCCCAATGCCGCGACCGTGTCGCCACCGCCAATTACACTGGTCAGTTTCCCCGCACGGGTCTGTTCCGCGATGGCGCGCGCCAATGCGAATGTGCCGACCGACCATGTGGGCTGCCATTCGGCCATGCCGACGCTGCCGTTCCAGATGACGGTTGCAGATTTCGTGATTATTTCAATATCGTTTGCGCTGGTCTTTGTCCCATCGTCCAAAATGATGTCGGCGTCCGTGATTTCATCAAACGTTTTGTCAGTGCGCGGTGCGTTTGGCGCAAATTCTGGGGCAACCCCCTTGTCCAATGGTAACAGCACGTTGCAATTATTATCACGCGCAAATGCCAGTATTTCCAATGCGGTATCACGCTGGTCTGGTTCGTACAGCGAATTGCCGACGTGTGCGCCGCGTGCATAGTTAAATGTTGTACCCAATGCGCCACCAATAATCAGGTTGTCCGCCAGTTTTGCCAGTGCCTTTAATACGCCGATTTTTGTGGAAACCTTGCTGCCGGCGACAATCGCGGTCAGTGGGCGCGCGGGGTGTTCCATTACGGCACTCAGGTTTTCTATTTCAGATGCCAGTAATTTGCCCGCATATGATGGCAATATTTCTGCCACGCCGACGGTGCTGGCGTGGGCGCGGTGCGATACCGCAAATGCGTCATTTACGAATATGTCAAACCCGCGTGCCAAATCGGCGGCAAACGCAGGGTCATTTTTTTCTTCGCCGGCGTAAAAACGTACGTTTTCCAACAGAACGATGTCGCCATCATGCATTGTCGCCATAAAATCTTTGTCCAAGCAATCGGCAATCAGTGGCACACCCATATATTCGGCAACGGGCCGCAGCGAAAATTCCATGTTGCGCGTACCCTTTGGCCGGCCCAGATGGGCACAAATTGCAATTTTTGCACCACCCGCGCGCAGGGCGTTGATGGTCGGCATACTTTGCTCAATACGAAACGGGTCGGTGATTTTGCCATCGACAATTTGAACGTTAAAGTCGTCGCGCAGCAACACAAACTTGCCACGGACGTTCAGATTTTCAATCGTGCGTAATTTCATGTTCAATCCTTTCCTTTACTGGTCTGAAACTTTTACGATAATGTTCGTTTATACCATATTTTTCAATCGCTTGCAAATGTTCGGGGGTGGGATAACCCGCATTTTTGTCCCATGCATATTGTGGATATTGCGCCGCTAAATCATGCATGATTTTGTCACGTGTTTCTTTGGCAATAATGGATGCCGCGGCGATTGACAGTGATTTGGCGTCGCCCTTGATAATGGGCGCGCCGTGTAAATCGTGCGGCAATCTGTTCCCGTCAATCAGGCAAAATTGCGGCGTTTGCGCCAGATTTTTAACTGCGCGTGTCATTGCACACATGGACGCCCATAAAATATTCAGTTTGTCGATTTCGTCGGGACTGCATTGACCAACCGCCCAAATTGTGTTGTGGGTAATCCAATCGTATGCCGCGGCGCGGGCGTGGGCGGTCATCTGTTTAGAGTCCCGAATAACAACCGGAATTTCAATATAGCGATTGGGAAATATTACCGCCGCGGCGACAACCGGCCCGCACAATGGGCCGCGACCAGCCTCGTCCACGCCGGCAACAATGTCAAATCCCGATTCGTGTTCAAATGAAAAATCAGGTGTCGTGTGCATAGCGATTATGTCCCTATCAGATAGACAAGCGGTCGGCAATTTGGCGTTGAACGTATTCATCTTCGCTGTTGTACAGTGGCCAAATGCCGTTTGCCAATTCTTCCATAGATGTCAGGGGTTGCCCCAATCGTGCGCGATATAACCACATGTTGGACATTACGCGCTTGATATAACTGCGCGTTTCGTATGCTGGAAAACTTTCGATATAGAGCAGTGGGTCATATGTAGAAAAACTCTTTTCAAACTTTACAACCGTGCCCATGCCGGCGTTGTATGCCGCCAGCATTTTAATAATGTTGTTGTTGATGTTTGGGTGCGCCAACAGGTCAACAATGTATTGCTGGCCCAAGAACATGTTGTGTTCGGGGTTGCTCATATCAATATCGGATATGGCAACGTTATTCTGGCGAGCGACGCGACGCGCGGTGCTGGGCATAATCTGCATCAGACCATTTGCGCCCGCGTTTGATTTTGCGTTTGTTTTGAATCCACTTTCTTGCTTGGTGATGGCCAACAGCAACGCGCGGTCAATTGACCACCCCCCCATGGGTTCCCAATCTGGCAATGGATACTGCGCCGAATAAATAATGTCGTCGTCAATTTCCAGAATGCCGCGGTCGCGTACCACCCCTGCCGATTGAATCGACACACGGGGTAGGCCGTATGCCGTCGCAATCGAATTTACCGCGTGCAATGTGCGATCGGATGCGCGTGCCGTAATCAGGTATTTCAGGTATTCTTCGGCGCGGTCTTTTTGCCCAACCTGTAATAATGCCAATGCCATGCGACCATATTTTGTTTCGGTCAGTGCATCAATATCGTCATCGGTAAAATCCTGTTCGAAAAATTCGTATTCAGGGGTGTCGCCCAGCATAACCGCCGACAGTGCCCCATAGAATGCCATCGGGTGTGCCGCCGCCACGCGCCAGAAATTACGCGCCGTTGTGCGGTCGCCATTTGCGTCCGCCGCGCGCCCCGCCCAGAATGCGGCCTCGGTCTTTCTGGCGTTATTGATTTGTTCCAGTTTCAAAATCTGGCTGAAATATTTTGTGCTTTCTTTGAATTTTTCTTCTTTGAAGTACAGCAACCCCATCGACCACAGGCCATATTCAGAATTTGCATCGGACGCAACGAAACCCCACTTTTTTGCCAATTCAAATTCGCCGTTTGTATAATACAGGTATGACAAACGTCCCGCCAGACGTCCGTAATCGGATTCGGTCAGTTTGCGTTTGAACAGCGGGTCGGACAGAATTTGGCGTGCGGTCTTGCTGCTGCCACTGCGGATTGCGCGTTTGAATTTGGTGATTTGTGTGTCGGCCCAACCAGAATACTTTTTTGCCGTCCATGTTTCGGACTGGGCGGTTTCGATTGATGCGCCACCACTAATCATATTTGGAACAACGGGTTTGCGCACGGTGGCCTGTTTGATTTCTGCAATCTTGGCAATGCGAACCGCCCCAGGCATGTCATAATACTTTTTCATCCATGCACCCAGTTCCGCCCCGCGCGAACGATATGTCTTTGATATATAGCGTTGATATAAAATCTCGTTCATCAACAGGGGATCGGTCAGTTGTTTTTCCAATTTTTGTGCGGAGGCGATTTTCTCTTTGGATTGCAACATGAAAATCTGTTCGTACAAACTGGCGTCGGCATCGGTCAATATATTTGGTAAATCTGCGGCGCGCACGGGCACGGACAGTAAAAACGCTGTTAAAAATACAAGGATTTTTTTCATGTTATTATGTCAGAACAGCGATGTCTTTGGCAGGTGGCACACCACCGCGTCATCGGCGGCCTCTGGTATCTGGTCGATAACTTTTTTGAAATCAGATATACGTGAAAACTTGCGGTACACGGAAACAAATCGCACAAACGAGATTGGATCAAGGTTCAGCAACGAATCCGCCACCATTTGCCCGACCATTGCGCTGGACACTGTATCGTCAGCGGTTTCTGTTTCCAGCCGGCGGTGAATAGATGTTACCAATTTTTCAATTTGTTCATCGCCGACATCACGATTGCGACACGCCAGTTTAATGCTGCGACGTAATTTTTCACGGTCAAATGCCTCTAATTTACCACTGTTTTTGCGCACCATCAGATCGCGCATTTGGACGCGCTCAACAGTTGTGAATTTTGCCCCGCACTGATTACATACGCGCCGCCGCCGAATAATTGCATCTTCGGTGTCGGGGCGTGAATCAGTCACGCGGCTGTCGGTTGAATTACAATATGGGCATCTCATGTTGATAAAGAATAGCAATCTATTTTGATGCCCGCAAGTAATATTTGTGTGGGGTAAAAAATCGTCTTTTTGGAAAAATCAAGACGTTTTTTTAGAAAACGATGCTTGCGGGCGGAAAATTAGGGGGCGATTTATGATAAAATAGATACCGAGAGACGGAGAGATGGAAAAATATCTGAATCAGATTTTGTCTGGTGATTGCATAGAGGTCATGCGTCGCATGCCCGATGCATCGGTTGACGCCATCTTTGCGGACAGTCCATATAATCTGCAACTGGGGGCAAAAACACTGTATCGCCCAGAAGACCAAACGGCTGCGCGTGCGGTACGTGATGCGTGGGACACGTTTGACAGCCCCATCGCGTATGATGAATTTACGCGTGCATGGATGACGGAATGCAAGCGTATTCTGAAACCAGATGGCGCAATGTGGGTTATCGGCAGTTATCATAATATTTTCCGTGTTGGTGCAATTTTACAGGATTTGGGGTTCTGGATTCTGAATGATATTGTTTGGGTGAAAACAAATCCTATGCCGAATTTCCGCGGTACACGCTTTACAAATGCGCACGAAACACTGATTTGGGCAACCCCGCGCAAGACCGGCAAATATACGTTTAATTACGAAACGATGAAGAAATTGAACGGTGGCAAGCAGATGCGTTCGGATTGGAATATCAATATTTGTCTGGGCGAAGAACGTGTCAAGGGCGCAGATGGCAAGAGTTTGCACAACACACAAAAACCAATGGATTTGTTGCGTCGTGTTATATTGGCATCGACCAAGCAGGGTGACGTAATTCTGGATCCGTTCGTGGGCAGCGGTACAACCGCCGCCGCCGCCAAAGAATTGGGACGTAATTTTATTGGAATTGACCGTGAAGAAGCGTATGTGGTTGCTGCACGGGAACGTGTTGCCGCGGTTAAACCGATTGATTTGACGAATATAGAGGTCGCTGCCCCCAAACGTGCAGAGGTTCGCGTTGCATTCAAAGAATTGCTGGATGCGGGATTGTTGTATGTTGGCCAGACGTTGGTCAGCCCGCGTGGCGAACGTGTTATGATTACGCGTGATGCCCAGTTGGTGCATACCCTGTATGGCAAGGCGTCTATTCATGTTATGGCGGCGCACCTGCAACACAGTGTCAGTTTCAATGGCTGGGATTACTGGTCGGCGGAAAAACGCGATGGGTCACTGGTACCGATTGATGAATTGCGCAAATATGTGCGTGATGTAAAACGTGATATAAAAAAAGCGGCCTAGCCATTTGTTAAATTTTGTGATGGGTGTCGCGCACCAATGTTTTTTTGCAATAAATTGCTGTTTGGTTGTATTTTGGACATATTTACCTATATATCAGATGTATAAATTCGCGAATCGGATTTTTTGTGGTATAATTCAGAGAAATTAAAAGGATATTTTTATGGCACTGATACCAATGGTTATCGAAGAGTCACCGCGTGGTGAACGTTCGTTTGATATTTATTCGCGCCTGTTGCGTGACCGTATTGTTATGATAAACGGCCAAATTGAACCGACAATGGCGAACAGCATTGTGGCGCAGTTGTTGTTTTTGGAATCTGAAAATCCAAATGCAGAAATTTCTGTCTATATCAACAGCCCAGGCGGTGATGTTTCCGCGGGTTGGGCAATTATGGACACGATGCAGTATATTAAATCGCCGGTATCGACCATCGGTATGGGATTGGTCGCGTCGATGGGCTCTGTCTTGTTGGCGGCTGGGGCACATGGGAAACGTTTCGTTTTGCCAAATACCCAGATTATGATTCACCAGCCATTGGCGGGGGCCGAGGGTCAGATTACCGATATGGAAATCCGCATGACCCAGTATCAAAAGAACAAACAGACGTTGATTAAACAAATGGCGTCCTTTACCGGTCGCACTGAACAAGAATTGTTTGATGCGATGGAACGCGATAACTGGATGAACCCGACCGAGGCCAAAGATTTCGGCCTGATTGACGGCATTTTGGAACGTAAATAATTTTTCTGTTATACCCAAGGGATTTTTTGTAATGAGCGACGATAAAAACACCACCACACCACCAACTGATGCAGCGCAGGGCGCGCAGCAGTTTTGCAGTTTCTGTGGTAAATCCGTGTACGAGGTTAAAAAACTGGTTCGTGGCCGCAACGTTTGCATCTGTGACGAATGTATCAACCTATGCAATGATATTATGGCGGACGATCTGCGGGGCGAGGTCAGCAAAGAAGCCGCCCAGTTACCAACGCCGTCCCAGATTTATAATTTTTTGAACGAATATATCATCGGTCAAGATACGGCGAAACGCACACTAGCGGTGGCGGTATATAACCACTATAAGCGTCACAGCGTGGCGATGTCGTCCAATGTTGAAATTCAAAAGTCCAATGTTTTGCTGATTGGGCCAACGGGTACGGGGAAAACATTGTTTGCGCAAACGCTGGCGCGCATTTTGGACGTGCCGTTTGCAATCGCAGATGCCACCACGTTGACCGAGGCCGGTTATGTCGGCGACGATGTGGAAAGCGTTCTGACGCGTCTGTTACAGAATGCGAATTTTGATGTGGAACGCGCGGGGCGTGGTATTATCTATATCGACGAAATTGATAAAATTGCACGCAAATCCGAAAATCCATCGCTGACACGTGATGTTTCTGGCGAAGGGGTACAACAGGCCTTGTTGAAATTGGTCGAAGGTACGGTTGCAAATGTTCCCGCGGGGGGCGCGGGGCGCAAGCATCCGGGCGAGGCCACAGTCCAACTGGACACATCAAAAATCTTGTTTATTTGTGGCGGTGCGTTTGATGGTCTGAACAAGATTATTGGTGGGCGCAAATCAGAACGTGCGGGTATAGGTTTTGGCGCAAATGTGCAATCTAAAAAGGAACGCGAATCGAAAAATTACTTGGACGATGTTCAACCCGAAGATTTGGTTAAATTCGGTATTATTCCGGAACTGGTTGGTCGTTTGCCGGTGATTACCACATTGCAGGACTTGGACGAAAATGCATTGGTAAAAATCCTGACCGAACCAAAGAACGCGATTGTAAAGCAATACAGTGCGATGCTGGAAATGGACAATGTGAAATTGAACATTACCGACGACGGTTTGCGTGAAATTGCAAAATTGGCGGTTGTGCGCAAGACGGGTGCACGTGGTCTGCGCAGTATTCTGGAACGCATATTGTTGACGCCAATGTTTGATGCGCCCGATAATCCGGAACTGGCGGAAATCGTGATTGATAAAAATGTTGTGCTGGGTAAAAAACAGCCGGTGCAAATTCTACGCGATGCCAAAAAAGCCGCGTAATAATAAACAGGTATTATAAACAGTTCATCCGTATCCGCTGACGCTACGTCGCGATAGAAGTAATGTGTCCGCCATTCAGCGGACAGTTTTTATTTACTGGATTGTTTCGGCTCTCTCCGTTCGCAATGAATCCAAGCGAAGCGCAGGATGCGGCAAGGACGTAGTCCGCAGGCGACACATGTGCTAGAAATATTGTCATTGCGAGCGTAGCGCAGCGACGCGTGGCAATCCAGTGTATTTGTGTGCGCCGAACGGCGCATTTTTTTGTTTAACTGCCATAATAACAGTCGGCGGTGTATGTAAATGTGCCGGTTGTGTCGCTGCCGGTTGTGCCCGATGGCAGGTAACAATCCGTGATGCCACCGCTGTTGAGGTTCGCGCTGGTTCCAGAACTTGGACATGCTTGGCAAGCGGTAAATGATCCAATGGCTCTCAAATAATATCCCGGCTTGCACGCCGTGTATGTTGGGATTCCGGCCGTGCATGCTGCACGGGCATTCTGTGATGATGCCATCAGTATTATACCAATTACAAAAAGTATTTTACGTTTCATATCAATTTACCTCCTTTTAGAAATCAGTTATTAAATCTCCGCCAATAAGGCCGCCGCACGTTGTCGGCAGAGGTACTGACAAGCACGTGGTGCTTGATGTTGAAGACGTTTTAAAACAATCATATGTGCTAGTGGTGGCGGCGCATGTGCCATAGTCTGGTATGTACCAACCCGTGCTGTCACTTTCTCCAATAGTGTTGTCCCGTTCACACAGACCAGATGTAGAGTTGTAACTCCAATCGTCGGGGCATGTATATTCTGTCCCTGTGTTCCCTGTTTGGCAGCAATATTGAATACACCTTAACGCTGCAGTGGTGGCACATTCATCGTAAGTAAGGCAAGTCGCCGCAATCGCATTCGTCGGTGGTATCAGCCACAGGGCCATTAAAGCACCAGTGGCGGTAATAAATTTTGTTTTCATTTGTTCTGTTCTCCCACGTTTGTAAAAACAAAAACCACCAGTTTCCACAGGTGGTCAGGAGGTTGAGAACAATTAGCAAGAATTGTGTCGCGTATTGGATATTCCGCGAACCCTCCTGACCGAAATCAGGAGATAATTTTTCGTCGTAATACAAAAAACGGCGCAATTTGCGCGCCATAAAACCGTACTATCGACGCTTGCTAAACGGGTTCTCACACCCCATCGTTGGAACACCCAACGACAATAAGTATTATACGTAACATCATAAATAAAAACAAGCATAAAAAAACCGCCCACGATGGGACGGTTTTTTCCAAATGGACAAAACGTTACATCGCAATGTCCCATGTTGTGCCGTTTGGCGAATCCATCAGGGCGATGCCATGCGCCATCAATTCGCCACGGATTGCGTCGGCGGTGGCGTAATCACGGGCGACCTTGGCCGCGGCGCGCGCGTCAATTTTGTCCTGAATTTCGTCGTCTGTGATATTGTTTTGTGTCAAAACGCGTTGACGGGCGTCCGCAATGTATTGTGTCGCATCGCGCTGTAATATATTCAGAACACCGAATAATTCAACGATTTTGTTGACAATGGTGGCCAAATCATATTCTGTGCGCTTTTTCGCCAATTCGGCGGACACGAAATCAAACCATTTGAATGATGCAACCATCACGCCATATGTGTTAAAGTTGTCGTCCATCGCCGTACGAAATTCATCGGTAATTTGTTGTGTCATTGTGGCGGTTTTGTCCGCGTTTGCGTCCGCATATTCGCGCGCGCGCGCCGCGTTTATAACCGAATACATTTTGTACACATGACGCATTGCGTTTGGAAAAAACGTGTCTGTGATATCGATGTCGTTTGAATACATGTTATTCAGCAATGCAAAGCGAATGACATCGGCATCATATTGCGCCAAGACGTCTTGTAACAGTATGCCGTTGTTCAATGATTTGCTCATTTTCTGGCCATTTACCTTGACCAAGCCGCAGTGTACCCAATAATTTGCAAATGTTTTGCCGGTGACGGATTCTGTCTGGGCAATTTCATTTTCGTGGTGCGGGAATACCAAATCACGTCCGCCGCCGTGAATATCAATCCGTTCGCCCAGATATTTCATGTTCATTGCACTGCATTCTATGTGCCAGCCGGGGCGACCACGCCCCCATGGGGATTCCCAATAAATTTCGTCTGGTTTTGCAGATTTCCACAGGGCAAAGTCCGCTTCGTCCAATTTGCCGGGTTCAATATCCTTGCGAACGCCGATTTCATTCTTGTTGGTTTGAATGTGCGACAATTTGCCGTAATCTGGGCAAGCTGATAATTTGAAATACACGTCGCCAAATTCAGAAACGTATGCATGCCCAGAATCAATCAGTTTTTGCACAAATGCGATAATGTCATCTATGCATTGGGTCGCGCGCGCCATCACGGTTGGGCGGTTGTTGCCCAGTGCGTCCATTTCTGCGTCCGTCTTGGCCATATAGTGTTCGGCAAATATGATTGGATTTTCGCCAACTTTGTTTGCGTTGGCGATAATCTTGTCGTCAACATCGGTATAATTGCGAACATATTGTACATTATACCCCAGATATGTGAAATAGCGTGTAATAACATCAAATACCACGGACTGATACGCGTGTCCGATATGCGCATCAGCCGATACAGTAATGCCGCACGCGTACATTTTAACCGCCCCAGGGGTCAATGGGACAAATTCTTGTTTCTGGCGTGTCATAACGTTATAAATTTTCAATGTCATAGTGCGCGTCCTTTGCTGCTTGATATCGTAAAAATGTTAGTAAATAGTTGGATTTTTTGCAAACGAAATAATGCCCGTCCGCGTGGCAAACTTTTAGCGACAACAACAAAAATTCATAAATTTAATTGTCATATCAGAATAATGCAATTCTGGCGGAGCGTATAGGACTCGAACCTATGCATGAGTTTAACCCCATGACGGATTAGCAATCCGCTCCATTACCACTCTGGCAACGCTCCGCGTAGTTGCATGGGCGATTGTACAGAATGTCGTACCTGAAATCAAGTGCAAAATGTCGGTCGCGGGCGTTTATTTTCCCCATTGTTGGCCGATGGTATATTCGGCGGCCAATGGGACAGATATTTTTGCAACGTTTTCCATTGCAGATTCAATTTGTTTGGCAAATTGTTCGGCCACCGCGGCATCGCACTCAAACACCATTTCGTCGTGAACCTGCATAATCATTTTGATTTTATCGGCGTTTGGCTGCATCAATGTTTTATCAATTTCAACCATCGCGCGCCGCATCAGGTCGGCCTCGAACCCCTGAATTGGGGCGTTGACAGCGGCACGCATTGCGTACGCGCGCAGGCGGGGATTACGAACCTCTGGCAATTCAATGCGGCGACCCCACGGGGTGTACACGCATGCGTTTGCCATTGCAAAATCACGCGTTTTTTCAATATATTCCCCAATTTCCGGCAGGCCCGCCATATACGTGTTTATCAATTCGGCGGCGGCGGCACGCGATATGCCCAGTTGCCCCGACAATCCGAACGATGATATTCCATATATGATTGAAAAGTTCACGGTCTTTGCCGCGCGGCGCATTTCGCGTGGGACGGGCGCGTCAGATGCAATGCCGAATATTTTTCGGGCGGTCTGTTCGTGAATGTCCGTGCCCGCCAGAAACGTTTCTTTGAATGTTTTTACATTCGCCACGTCCGCCAACAGGCGCAGTTGAATCTGGGAATAATCAACCGAAATCAGTGTGCGGCCCGCGGGTGCGACAAAGCATTTACGTATCTGTTCGCCCAATTCGGTTTTAATTGGGATATTTTGCAGGTTCGGATCGCGACTGGACAGGCGGCCGGTGTTCGTACTGGTCTGTAAATAAGTGGTGTGAATGCGACCGTCGGGTGCAATTTGCCGCGGCAATGCGTCCGCGTATGTGCCCGCCAACTTGGCCACAGACCGCCATGCCAGAATCTTGTCAATAATCGGATGGGCGTCCGCCATTTCATTTAGTGTTTCGGCATCGGTCGAACGCTTTTTATTCGCTGGCAGTTTCAGTTCATCAAACAGTACTGCACCCAGTTGCTTTGGACTGGCGATATTAAATTCGTGACCGGCCAATGTATAAATTTCTTGTTCTGTTTTTTCCAGTGTGTCGTGAAATGCGCCTGACAGTTGATGCAGACCGTCCCGATTGACCAATACACCCGCGCGTTCCATTTTCAGCAACACCGGCATCAATGGCAAATCGCATGTTTCGTACAGTTCGCGCAATTTCGTGTTCGCGTCCAATTTCGGACGCAGGTATTCGTACAGTGCCATACACACCGTGGCATCTTCGGCTGCATATGGGGTTGCGGTGTTAATCGGCAATGCGTCAAAGTGCATGTCGGCATCGCGCGTGCCGGCGGGGAACAGGGCGGCAAAATGAATATTTTCGTGCCCCAGATATTTCAGTGCCAATTCGTCCAAGCCGTGCCCGTGCAGTGACCCAAACAGCGCATAAGACAGCAACATTGTATCATCAATCGGGGCGATTTTTTTAGTGTCCCAACCAGCATTGGCCATAATATGCAGGTCAAATTTCAGGTTGTGTCCAACCTTGGTAATGTTGGGATTTTCCAATATAGGTCGCAGATGTGCATAGACCATATCTATCGGTAACTGGTTCGGGGCGATTTGCAATGTCGCAAACAGGTCGCCGCCCGCCGTCATGTGGCGCAGTGGAATATACACGCCATGCGATGCGTCCGCCGCCAGCGACAGCCCCACCATCTGGGCCGACGTGTGGTTCAGACCCGTTGTTTCGGTATCAATAGCGACAATATCTGTTATACGGCCCAAAAATGCGTCCAACGCCGCAATGGTTGTAATTGTTTCATATGTCATCTGGGGCGCGGGTGTGGGTGCATTTGTCGCGGCGGGGGCGGGCACAATTTCGGTTGGACACGCGGATGCGGCATACGAAAAATCATGCACCGCGTCGGGATTGAATTTATCTATCGGAAACAGTTTTTCAATCTTGGCCGCCAGTGAATTGCTTTCCAATTTAGTACGCACGTATTCCAATGCCGCGGGCGTATTAAATACAAATGGCGTGATGGTCAGACCAGACAAATCCACGTCATCTTTTAATGTGACCAATTTGCGCGAAATATATGCCATGTCGCGATTCGCACGCAACAGTTCGCGAATGCGCGCGTTTTCCACATCATCCAGATGTTCGTACAATCCGTCCAGTGTTCCGAATCGGTTTATCAATTCTGCCGCACGCTTTGGTCCAATGCCAGCAACGCCGGGGACGTTGTCAGACGAATCGCCCATCAGTGATTGCACATCAACCACGCGGTCAGGCGCGACGCCAAATTTTTCCATCACACCGTCGGCGTGAATTTCGCGCTGTTTCATGCCGTCGTATAAAAATACACATTCAGACACCAGTTGCATCAAATCCTTGTCACTAGTGATGATGCGGGTGGCGCGGGCAGTATTGCAATTTTTTCGCGCCAATGTGGCGATGACATCGTCGGCCTCTACCATTGGTATGCACAGGACGGGGATGCCCATTGCAGTGACAGCGTCACGAACCATGTATGATTGCGTGATTAAATCGGCGGGTGTCTCGGCGCGGTTTGCCTTGTACGCGGGATAAATATCTTGGCGGAATGTAGTGCGGGACGCGTCGAATACGCATACAAATGCGTCGTCTGCATGCGCCGCCGCCAATATTGGTAACACCATATTCAGAAATCCATAGACCGCACCCGTGGGTGTGCCATCACTGCGTGTCAGGCGGCTGTGCACGCCATAATATGCACGAAATAACAGTGAATTTCCGTCAATCAGTGTCAGCATTTTCCCAATTCCCCATCAGGCATTGCGGGGGCGCGTCGCGCCCCCGTTTGTTGACCCTTAGAATATATAGCGTAATTTGATACGCGCGTCGTATTGCAACAGGTCTGGTTTCTGGTCACCAACCTGAAATACGTCGGGGGCGTACAGAACGCGACCTTCGGTGTCAATCTTGATTGGCAATGCCGGAATGTCGAATGTCAGACCCAACATACCCTGATATGCTGCGCCGTTGTCGATATCAACGCCAGAGATGTCAACACTGCCGCCGAATACCGCGCCAACGCCGACGCCCAAGTATGGGTGAACAACCGTTGATGGCATCTTGAAATATGCGTTGACCATACCGATGTTGGTTTTTGCAATGTCGTTGTTGATGTAATTGTATTCCAGTTCAAAGCGCAGTGCCGGAATATCCAAACCCGCAACCAGACCATATGACTGGGAATTTTTGGTTTCGGAATCGTCGGCCAAGAATGATGCCGCACCCGCACCAACCGTTGCGCCGGCATAAAAATCGAACAACATATTGCCCGCATCTGCCGCGCCAGTAAACAAAACAGACGCCAGACCGAATGCGCCGATTGTTTTTATATTCATATTTTTCTCCTTTGTATGATATCATAATAGAAAAAAGAGATATCAATATGCAAGAAAATAAACCTGTTTTGATTGTTGGATTGGGCAACCCAGGGGCCGAATATGCACGCACGCGCCACAATGTTGGATTTATGGCGGTAACGCATTTGGCGGGGGAAAACGCCGGTTGGAAAAATCAGAAAAATGCGCTGGTTTCAACACAAAATATCGGTGGACGTCGGGTTATCTTTGCAATGCCGCAGACGTTTATGAATCTGTCGGGTGACGCGGTTGGGCCACTGATGAAATTCTATGACGTGCCACTGGAAAATCTGGTTGTGATTCATGACGATATGGATTTACCGGTTGGCGCAACGCGCACCAAAATTGGTGGCGGCAGTGCAGGGCACAACGGCATAAAATCCATAGATGCCACGGTTGGTCGTGATTATCGCCGTATCAGAATTGGCATCGCCCATCCGCGTGATTTTTCATTGCAAATATCGCCGGCGGATTGGGTGCTGGGGAAAATCCCAGATGACCAGATGCAGAAAATTTCCGCCGTGATTTCAGAATTAAAATTGGACAATTTACTGGATTAAACTGGTGTATTCCAGATTGAAACAACCGACCCTGTCACAGAATTCTGTGTCGGTGGTGTAGGTGCATCCACTAGCATTTGTCGTGTTTGTTTTACTGGTGGTTTTGCCAGCGGGACATTTGTTGCATTCCAGAACGCCCCGACCATCACTGTAATATCCCTTTGGGGCGGCGGCGCATCGCTGGTTCTTGTTATTGGCATCATAGCCAACAATACAATACCCCGAATTGCATGTTTGTATGGCTGTTTCACAACTGGTTCCGTCCCAAGTATTAGATGTGGTTGAACGTTTGCACACATGGGCATATGTCCCCTCGGTTACGGCGGCAGAAACAGTGCATGTGCATTGGTTGGTTTCATATGTTTTTGTTGCAGAATTCCATATCGCGTTGCCACCAACGTTACCCGTGTATGTTTTTCCATCAATCGTGATTTCGCATTTTGCACCCAAATCGTCAGAGCACGGACGGGTATCAGATGTACATTTCTGGAACAGGGTTTCGCTTGGAATATTCAGTGTGTCTGATTTACAGTAATATTGGTCGGCATCCATGCTAGGTAATTCATTGTTTACAACATCTTGAACACTTTCCAAATGGTAACCGGTTTGACATGACTGGGCGGAACACGTTATCAGTGTCCCAAATGGTTGCAGTAACATATAAATACCCGTTTGCGCATTTTCGCAAAAATATGTGTAGGACGAAATGTCTTCGTCGGATAAAGTAGACGCAATCTCGGCGGGGCTGTTCATAAAAATCCAGAGAGGTTCGCATACAGTGGTGTCGCTTGTTTGTGTCAGAGCATTCCATGGGTGGGCATATGATACACACGCATTGTAATCGTCATTGCTGGTATAACACCCAAATTGACATTTGTTTGGGTAATATACGGTGTTATCCCCAGATAATACCCACGCACCGGTCGGTGTTAAGGTTTTAAGCAGTTCTGTACAGTCAGCGGAACAGCCGGTTATCGTGTGTCCTGTGCCCGATGTTTTTGTATAATAATTGGCCCCATACGTTGTGATTGCACCGGTATCAGGGTTTGTGTATTGTGTGATATCAGAGCATGTTTTGCACGCCAGTTCTTTATCATCTGTGCTGGTAATAGCAGTACTGTATTCGTTCTTCTGGCACGCTTTGCACTGTTTTTGTAATGGGTCGGAAATCCAGCCACAACCAGCCGTTGTCCCACATTCACTTTTGCTCTTGCTGCTGCATTCCTCGTCTGTAACCACTGCAAACGCGGGCGCAGATACAATCAGTGATAGAAAAAGCGGTATCAGTTTTCTCATCTCAGCGTAATACTAGAAAATTATGACGGGCAAATCAATAAAAAACGCGCCAATTTGGCGCGTTCTTTTTTTAACGCTGTTTTTGTGGAATTTGGTTTTGGCGATTGATTGTCCAACCGCGTCCAACAAGCCACAAACTGTCGGCCTGTGAACAGGTGCCGGTTTCAAATACAAAATTACCGCGTCCAAATATACGATCAGGGGCCAGATTGACACGTGATTCCAACAATGCGCGCACATCTTCGGGAAATACCCACCCGTGATCAGGCCGATACCAACAAGAACCCTCGTCCACCAGGCGCAAATAAATTTTATTGACGGTCGGGTCGACCAATTTATTTTTGATGTTTTCTGTGCCGATTTCAAAACAATAAGTGGCAGCAAAGTTTAATTCAATATCGCGTTTTGGGTTTTCTTCTTTCTGGCATCCGCCAAACATTGTCGCGGCCGCCACCATTGCGGTTGGAATGGCACATTTTAATGCATATGGAATTTTCTTGGTGAATTTCATAATAAAACTCCTGTGTTTTTGGGTTGGGCTATCGCTGATTTTGGTTTACTGTCCAGCCATGCTGGGTGAACCATAAACTGTCGGCGCGTGGGCATACGCCAGTCACAAATTCAAAATTACCGCGCCCAAATACGCGATCGGGATCTTTGCCAACCAATGGCGCCAGTATCCTGCCATATAATTTGTTATGAATTTCTGTTGCTGTCCAATATTTCCATGGGGAATAATCGGGAATATCTGGGTCTACTGGGCGCAGGTGCAAATACACATTGCGCACCGATGGGTCGTCCAAATAGCGTTGAACGTTTGCAGAGGTAATTTGTTCATAGTAATCGTAAGTCCAAGGCAGTTCAACATCGTGTTTTTCAACGTCTTCTTTCTGGCATCCACCAAGCAGTGTCGCGCCCGCCAGCATCAGCGCAGGTATGCCGGTACGTAACTTGTATGGTATTGTTTGTTTGTGCGTCTTCATTTCAAGACCCCCTTTTTTTATCTTGGGCCCACTGGGGTGTTATTCCCAACATGGCCTGTAAAGCAAAAGAGTCCGTAAAACATACGGACTCTCTCGCAATTATTGGTGATAAAAACACACGACATCCCCACTTGTCGCAGATGCCGTGCAGGGCGCACCGCCACCCACCCCGATGGGGTAAAATTCGGCAATGCGACATGAATAGAACATCTGGCAACTCGTTCGGTTGTATGTGTTTTCTGCTCTTAGTCACAGTAAACGTAGCCAAAAAACGTTTGTTTGTCAAGTAATAATTGCGTAACAACAATACCATAGGACAAAAATCAGATTATGGTGTTACCAACCAGTTGGTTGGTTGACTGGACAGGCAGTGATCTGGGTTTGCTTTTGTGGGAATGCCTTCCTCAAACTTGCAGCCGCCGGTGGATGTACAGCTCTTCTTACATATCGTGCCTTCGCTGTCGGCACTATACGTTGCGACTGGGTATGTGGAATATTCGCCACTGGCGGTATTGTATTTTGGTGTTACATACCACGGAGATGTGCTTGCCACCAATACAAAATAACCATTTTCGCATGTTGCCTGTGCCCCATTTGGAAATCCGGACACAGGAGTTCCGCCGGCGGTTATATTACCGCTTGTACAGACCAATTTATAATTGGCATTGGGGTAATAGGCCTTGTTGGTAAACGTAAATGTTTCGGTTGATACAGCGTTTTTAGAGCCCTCTGGCAGGCAGAAATTGTAACCGTTTATTTTTACCAGTGTGCCGGCACAGCAGTTACCAAATGCATCAAATTGTGCATTTGTGCAACAGTTAGTGAATGCTGTACCGCTTGTTGTGCCGACCTGAAATGTTTTGGAGTTACCGAGGCATTGCGTGCCGTCAGAAGAAACGTCTTCGCTTGACAGACATGAGATGATACCATTGTTTGCAGATGGAACAAATCCGACGGCGCATGATGTGTCGCGACAACTGTCAACAGTTTGTGATGTGCCAGTGTTTTTCGCAAACCATTTCAGCAATGTTTCCGTATCACCGTCCATGATAATTTGATTGTGCGAATCGTTGTACTGCAACATAGTTGTAGGACTGTATTCGCAATTACCCCACAGACGTTCGGATATACGGCAAACCTTGCACTCTGTGCTGGTCGTATCGTCGCAATCGCCATCGGCCGCGCAAATATCATAAATAGGCGTATCATCGCTGGGGCCATAGCCATACAGCATATTATAGAATGTGCCGTTCTGAATTGTTGCAGCGTCCGATAAGCGTGCCCAAATGTTTGCAATCGATTCGTTACCTGCGCTGGCTACGCATTCTTTGACCTCGTTCCAACAGGCCGTACGGTTGATAATGGATTTACGATTGACCGATGTCTGGATGTTTTCACACAGGCCGAAATTACCAGAAATAGATTTGCAGGCCTGAATAATGCACGCGCGTCCAATTTCACGACATGTTTGCATTACGGTGTCGGATGTCTTGTCCGTGGTAATGTCGGTAACGCCAGTCGTCCAATCGACGTCACCGCCCGTTGTCTTTAACAGCGCGGTGCATGCGTTGCGAACATCGGCGCACATTGCGTTGACGGTGCGATCGGCCGCCACGCCGAATGTTGACAGGGCGCGTGCATCAAAGTCCTGCAATGATTGTGCGGTATCAGACAAACATTGTGCGGTCAGGGTTGTGCAACTCTGGCGGACTTCCTCTAATTTGCTGTCTTGGGCCAATTTGATTTGTGCCAACGCATCTTCGACAAATGCGTCCCATACGCTGTCGGCGATGTCTTGGCAATTTTCCATTGCGGGTTCCAAGAATTTCTTTTTCGAATTCAAGTATGATACAAATACCTGATTCCCAGGGACGCTTGTCCATGATTGGTCGGTGTCAGGACGGCTGATTAAATTGTTGAGGTTCGACAGTTCAGATGTCAAGAATGCTTCGCCAGTTGATGGGTCAATATAACGTCCTGTGGTGTCCAAACATTTGCCCAGATTTGTGCCACATACGGTTGAATCCGTCAGCATGGTCAGCATCTTTTGCTTGCATGTCAAAATATCGTCAGCATTTCGTTGCTGGTATATGTCCAAACGTGACATGTCCAGCAGTGCGCTGCCCTCGCGTAATTTTTCGCGTGCTTGGTCATTTTGGGTTTCGTAGGATTTTGCAACCGTATTGCAATCCTGTTCGATTGTCATTTGATAACCGCTCTCGACAATGGGTAATTCGTCGTCGGTGCAAACCTCTGTCGCCATTTCGCGACAAATTGGTAATGCCGCAGCATACAGGGCGGTGCCGGTTTTGGCCGTGGTGGATGCGCCCGACAGAAAATCCACCGTGTCAAACGCCGCGTCCGCGTTCAATGACAATGATATCGCCCCCAGCGATTGGTTGAAATTGCTGTCGTTAAAACTGGTGTTTAGTTTCTTGGCGATTTCGTCCAGCATCTGTTTGGATTTAGATGTGTCTTTCTGTTGGAATGCGGTTTCGCCCTCGGTCGCTTGGTTTAATGCGGCGGCATCTTCCTTGTCCATATTGACGGTCAACAAGCGTTGATTGAAATCCAACATTTTTTCTTCAATCGTGCTCAGGTTTTTCTTGGCACTGTCAAATTCATTGACACGTGACGAGCATGCACAACGTTTCAGCTGGCTGTCCTTGTTCGCGCAAAATTCGTCCATGCAGTTATAATACACCTCGCGACACTTTTTATAATCGCGGTTGATGATGTCCGATGCGGTCAGTTTCGGGGCCTCGGTTTCCGTGGCGGTACGTGCGGTGGTTGTGCGAACGCCCGCGGTGCGCGCTGTCCGTGCATTCGTTGTCGTTGTGGCGCGTGCGGTGGTCGTGCGCGCGGGCGTGGTGGCGACGCGGGTTGTTACCCCTTTGGCTGTGGCGGTTGACGCGTTTGCGCGTGATTGAACGGTTGATGTTGTTCGTGGCGACAATGCGGAAATCGCACTGCGGCCTGATGTGATTGCCGATGTGTTGTTGGTGGTGTCGCGGGAATTTGTTGATGTGCGCCCGCGTGGATTCGTGGCCGTTTTTTGTGATGTTTGTGTGCCGGTTGCCGTGCCACGTACAGTGGCCGTCGATTGTGTGCTGCGGGTTGAAACAGTGCCCGATGTGCGACGCGTCGCCGCGCGCGCGGTGGCGTCAGAATCCGCTGCATTTGCGCCAAAAATCGCGCCAATGCCCAGACACACAGCGAAAAATAGTTTAATCCCTTTCATTCCTGTGAATAATCTTAGCAAAATAATGAATTTACGGGCAAGTGAAAAAACAGGGTTTTATAAAGTTCAGATGCCAAAGTGCAAAGTTCAAATTTTGTGCGCTGCGCGCGACACAAAACAACTGGATTGCCACGCATCGCTATGCTTGCTCGCAATAAAACCGAGCGGTACGCGAAGGTTGCGGCAAGGACGAAGTCCGCAGGCGACACATGCACAAAAAAACGACTGTCATTGCGAACGCAGTGAAGCAATCCAGTCAATGATGCTGCACCGAATGGTGCACACATTGTTTGAACTCTGAACGCTGAACTTTGAACTTTTTCTGGTGCGGGCAGGGGGACTTGAACCCCCAAGGTTTGTACCACAGCATCCTTAGTGCTGCGCGTATACCAATTCCGCCATGCCCGCAAAAATGCATTTACATTCTTATCAACAAGTGGTTTGTTTTTCAACCGTTTTTGTGATATTATATGCGTAAAAGTAATAAAGGTAAGGATTTTTATATGGCAAAGTTTCCATCGTTTTTGTTGCGCGCGGCGGTTATGGCCGCTGTGCCTGTTGCGGCAAATGCCGCCGGAACATACTATACCGGTAACTATCAGTCGCCCCAGACGCGCTATTCCACGCAGTCGTATGCGTCACGCTATAACAACACGACACAGAGCAGAAATTATAATACTGCGGGTTCATCGTATGCGTCGTATTCGTCATCGCGTCCAACGGTTGGTACGCGTACAACACAAACAACCGTGGCACGCGATCAATCGCAACCCGCATCGCAGGTTGCCACCAGTGGTACAAAAAAGCAGGGATTCTGGCTGGATGCTGGCATCTCGCACGAGGTTGCGCAATGGCAATTCGAAATGAAGGAATCCAAGTCGATTTTGCACTATGATAATATTGGTTGGAATGTTCTGGATGTGCGCGGTGGATATGCATTTAACGCCGGCAAGACCAAGATGCAAATTGATGCCGGATTCAAGTATGGTATGCAGTCAGGCGAAAACACCATGGTTGATGACGATATAACCAATGGTGGGTATATTTCGGACATATTCTTTGTTGATGCAAACGGCAATGGTCAATATGACGATGGCGAAGAAATCACAGGGACACAGGACGGTCATGCGTTGTCTGTTGGGAAAAGTGACGGCGGCAACATGTACGGGTTTAACGCTGGATTTGGCCTGACGGATTTCTTTCAGATGGGGGCGGTGAAATTTACACCATCGATTGGGTATCGCTATTTGAAATACAAGTTGGAAACCAAGAACAACCACGGTTTGGCGGTAGATTCTTATACTTGTTTCGACATCAATGGTGAAACGCAATGTGATCCGGTTCTGATTTTTCCGATAGGCAATATCAGTTCTGTGCCAACGCGTGATAATCCATATAATTATATTCAAATTCCAACAGGGGCAACGGTGGTAAATACCGCGGGTACATTCTATTATTCGCAGCCATCGGTCAGCCATTCGTACGAGGTTGAATGGTCGGGCCCATACTTGGCGATGGATATGGATTATCAAATCAACAATAAAAATGCTGTCAATGGTCGCTTTGAACTGGGCTTGCCAGGGTACACGTCAACTGGTGACCAGCCGTATCGTTATGACTGGGCGCACCCAAAGAGTGTCGAAGACAAGGCCAGCATGGGCAGCGCGTATCATTTGGGATTGGGTGCAAATTGGTTGACAGCGTTGACAGATACTGTATTCTTGTCGCTGGGGCTGACGTATGACTATTATAGTGTCAGTGATGCGGATGCGAAAACGTATCTGAATGCCAACTATTACGAAACCGAATTGTCGCGTATCAAAAATGGTGGCACGTACACCGTCAATGGGTACGAGGTAAATTATGGCACGGGATTTTCCACAGACGAAGAAATGTTGGCAGGCAGTGCCGCTGCACGTTCAATTATTGCGTTAAAGGAAAGTTGCCCAGGGTGGACATGCAGCGTCAAGAGTGAAATAAAATCGTTCTATAAATCCATGGGTATTCGCGTTGGTATCAATGCAAAGTTCTGATGAGAAATGGCAGTGTGATATGACAAAATTGGGGATTATTTTTGCTGGGGCTGTGTTGGCGTTGTCGGGCATTTCGGCGCACGCCGCCGAATTGTCGGGGACGGCATCGGTCAGCATTACCAGTGATACGTCCGCGTCGGCGAAAAATATCGCCATGGACGAGGCACGTCGCCAAATCATTGTTGACAGTTTGTCGCACTATTCCATGCCAGACCAGTTGCGCGCGGCGGTTGCGGATGCCAAAAGCAGCGAATTGACCAACTTGATTGCGTCGTCTGAAATTTCTGGGGAACAGCAATCGGACACGACGTATTCGGCAAATATCACGATGACGCTTGACCGCGGGCTGGCGCGTACGTGGCTGAATGCGGCGGGGGTTCAGAATTGGTTGCCGGACGATACGTCTGGGGATAAATTTGTTGTGGTGGTATATGTGTCTGATCCGATTGCGGATTGGGTCGGATTACAGGAACTTGCCCGCAATGAAAAACTGGATTTATCGACCAAGTATATGAGTAATGGCCAGATTACGATTGAATTACCCATGGCGCGCCGTGGTGAATTTACGGCCACGGTTCGCGGGGCTGGCTGGCGTTATTCTGATAATGATGGCGTTTTGCGCATTTGGAAATAATTATTAAATATCAAAGGGTGATGTGTTGAAAAAATTATCTGCTGTTTTATTGGGGGTGTTTATCATACCGTGTGCGGCGTTTGCTGATGATGCCACGGCGTCAAATCAGACGTTAAAACTGGACGTGCGTCGTATCGGTTTGGAATTGTCAAAGACGACGGTTTCTAATGCGTCCGAATATGCGGATTCGCCAGTGTCGGCCCTGAATGCGTCCAGTCAGGATTATATCAAGGGCGTATTGGACACGGTTTTGGAATATAACAAAAATAAGTTCAAATGGGACAATGGTCTGTTTGCCGAATATGGTCGCACGACATTGCGTCCGTATAATGGGCCAACCACAACCGACCAAAATGCCGATAAAATCACATTGTCCAGTGACCTGTCGTACGCATGTTGGGACTTTGTCGGGTTGAAACTGGGCCCAACGGTTCGCAGTGCATATGACACACAATTCCGCGATAATTCGGATGCGCCACGTCAGAATATTATTCGTGCCAGTGCGGGTATTTCATTGTTTGATCACAAGATTTTGAAGACGCTGTATGTAACGGGTCTGTATGAATATGACTTTACATACGCGGGCGCACAAACCAGCAAGGACGGTATGGAAGCGGGCTGGCGTGCAGAATACGAAATTCGCGAAGGGGTAAAATTCACCACCAACGGGTATTATCGTGAATACTTTGAATATTCCGATTATGTACCAACCGATTTGCGCCGTGATTTGTCGGCGGTGGTGCGTTTGGATACAAACCTGTGGGGAAATTTGACCATGGGCCCATATGTAAAATACCGTTTGGCCAAGGCACGCGGTGCGGATGTTTATGGCAGCAATTTTATGATGGGTGTTTCGTTTAACTATATCAACAAATTTAATCTGATGTAATGTGTTGCGGCCGCGGCAATATGTAACAGCGCATTTACTGAATAACTGTGAATTTTGCGGAACTGCCACCGCCGTCACTGGTGGCAATACGCACGATATGTTCGCCCATTGGAACGGTGTGCGTCATTGGTGCACCGGACATAGTTGTGCCGATAATTTCATCGTCCAAGAACCAGAATATCTTTGCATTGCGCGCCGGTGCGATTGCCTGAAACGTGATTTGCGTCGCTGTGCCCCCATCGGTAATGACGATGTTAGTTGCGTCCGCAGGGCTAACGATTGTTGGGGATGTAGCATCGTCCACGATATCGTCCAAATTGCAATTCGGCATGTATGGCGGTGGCGTGTTTCGACGAATACTGGCGCGTGCGAACATGTCCAAAAATTCAGAATCCCAAAATTCATACACCATCATGTGTGTTGTTTCTGGGTTTGCATTACATGCGCGCAGACCTGTGCGGTTATCAATCGGAATTGCGCGATATACGCTGGATGTGTCGATGGGCGATACGCCAGGGATAAAGTATGATTTTACAACGCGTGGGCAATATGGGCCGGCGATGCCACCAACGCCATCGCACATATCAATCTGGGCGATGTTCATATCGCTTTGCAGAAAACTATTATTATGAACATGGTGTCCGCGTGCAGTATCGTATTTTATGATGGTGTCCGCCAATGCGAAATAGATTGGGGCGGCAACGCGCGCGCCAGAAAAGGCATTGTTCGGTGTGCCGTCAAAATTCCCCACCCATACGATTAAAACATAGTCACCAAATATACCCGCTGTCCACGCATCGCGAAATGACGATGACGTGCCCGTTTTCCAATAATGCCGTACGGGTGACGTGGTGCGCTTTGTAAATGGAATGTGCGTTGTCGGCACCGACCCCCGCGCCAGCATGTCCAGAACCAGAAAGTTTGCCTCGGACGACAGAATTTGCGTATCGCGTTGCATTGGGGCGGTCAATTCCGAACGAATATCATATTTTCCGCCCAGGTTTGCAATCCCTGTATATATTTGGGCCAGTTCCAGCATAGAAACCTCGGCCCCGCCCAGTGCGATAGATATGCCATAATGATCTGGGGTTTTCAGGTTGTCAACACCGTATTTGGTCAGCAAATCATAGAAATTTCGTACGCCAATTGCACGTACCAGATTGATTGCGGGAATATTGCGCGAATGCGTCAGTGCCGTGTGCGCCAATACTGGGCCGTAAAATTCGCTGTCTGAATTTTCGGGTGCATACACGCCAAAGTTGATTTTTGCATCACGCAGCAGTGTCATACCGTGAATCAACCCCTTGTCTGTGGCGGCGGCATATATCAATGGTTTCAGGGTTGAGCCCGGACTGCGTCGTGCCAGAACGCCATCATTTTCGCCATAAATTGATTTATCAAAATAATCCGCCGATCCAATATAGGATAAAATTTCCATCGTTTTGTAATTGACCAATATTGCGGCGGCATTCGTTACGCCACGACTGCGGCGTGCGGCAATCTGGGTGGTCAGCGTCCGTTCCATTTGTTTTTGTAAATTGATGTCCAGTGTTGTTGTGATATATGAATTTCGCGGGCCGATGTCCGCCCAGTAATTGCTGTGTCGGGTAATTTCGCGCTGGGTAAAATGTGGTGCACGGAATGGCAAATCGCGCGTGCCGTGTACGTTCAGTGGCATTGCCGCCAATGTAATCAGGGCGTCATCATCACCATTTGCTGCAATCCAACGCCGAACCAAATCAGCGCGCATTTTCATAATATTGTGCAGCCCGGTTTCGGTGTTCAAACCGCGCTTTGCGGGATTTTGGGGAATGGTGGACAGGGTGATTGCCTCGATAGTGCTGATGTCATGCGCGTGGCGTTGAAAGTAAATTATTGATGCGGCACCGATGCCCTCTATATTTCCGCCATAGGGGGCTAAATTCAAATACGCTTGCAAGATTTCGCGTTTGGAATGAAACGCGTCGATATAAATTGCCGCGGCAATTTGTACCAGTTTACCGCCCGCGCGCCGTGTGTCCAATCCGTACAGCATTCGCGCAACCTGCATCGTGATGGTGGATGCGCCGGCGGGGTGGGGCACGCCACGCGCCCAATTTATTGTGGCGGTCGCCAATGATACGGGATTTACCCCTGGGTGATACCAGAAATATTTATCTTCGTATAAAACGGTGGCGCGGACGACGTCTGGACTGATTTCGTCAAGTGGTGTGAACAGGCGATATTTATCGTCCGCCGTCAGTGTCATGCGCATCAGTGTGCCATTGCGGTCATAGTATGCGCGTGAAAAATGCGTGTCTGATAACAATGGCGGAATGAAAAACAGACGAACGGCCCAATACGCCGTAACCAGCCCAAATATGCAAATATACGTCGTTTTATGACGACGTATATGTTGCGTGATGTGGTCAAACCATCTGTTATTTTTCACCATTTGAAACCGTGAATATGCCCGTCACACCGGTTGCATTTATTGATGAGTTGTACATAGATTCGGCGTGAATTGGCGGAACGCTGAATGTGCCCGCGGCGGTGATGTCGGCGATGTATTCAAATGTTGCCGATGCACGCGTCAGGTCAGCGAATATCACAACGCGATCCTCGCGAATCTGGGCAAAATTTTGGTCGCCCGTGACCGCGGCCTCAACCGAAAATCCCGCCGGTAACAAATCGGTGATTGCAACGTTCTGGATTACGTCGCCACCGCGTGCGCGCGCAAAGATGCGAACCGTGATTCTGTCGCCGATATTTGCGGACGTGACGCGTTCTCCGTTTTCATTATAATATTCGCGTGATACGGCAATCCCGTTGCTGGATTCGGTGGCCACGCGTGGGTAACCGGTCTGAACCAATGCGTAATACAGGCCGCCCGTGCGGTCGCATCTTTCGCATTTTATATCAATCGCTGTGGCATCCGCCGGAATTTCAAAGACCTGTGCGTCGCCCGCTGTCGTGCCTGTGATGGTCGTGTCATTTGCCGAAATTGTGACCGTGGGCGCATCGGTTGTAGTGGTGCCACCAATCAATGCCAGTGTTGCCATTGCCGATGTGTATGACGAATAATCGCCGCCCGCAACGTATTCTACGACGCTGTCAGGCATGCCCGCCGCTGCGTCAAAATACCGACGGTTGATAAAGTAGTACATTGCGTCATTTGCGACATTATTGTCGTACATTGACACATATTCAAACTTTGGCGATGTGGTGCGATATTGTGCAATCAGTTTGCCCGCCGCATCATCTTGTTTCATCATTTTGTATGCAGCAGCAACATATGCGCCGGAAATTGTGCGCTGCCAATTCTTGATATTTTTGTCTGCATATTCTTGGAATAAATTGATGTAATTTGTCGTGATGTAATCATTTTGTGTTATGACAAAGATTGCGTGCGCAACCGCCGCGGCATCGTCGTCGCTGTCAATCGGTGTGCCGGCGAAATCACGCAGAAATCCAATCGCGCGACCCAACATATCCGTTGGAATATTGAATCCCGCGTCGCGCGCCAGTATCAGGAATTGGGCAACATATGCGGTCGTCTGGACGCTGGTGGCGGTCGCAGGCGTTGGAAAATTATCGGTTGTCGCCCACAATTCAAATGCGCCGTTAGTATTCTGGCGCGATTGCAACTGGCGAATCGTGTCAGCAATGTTCGCGCTGGATTCATCAAAATGCGTCCCCAGTGTATCATCGTTTGGTGCGACGACGTATGGCAATGCACGCGATACCAGTTGTTCTGTGCATGGAAATTCATAGTGCGTCAGATACTGAACCAATGGCCGCGCCAGCACCGTTGCGCGCGGTGACACGTACAATGTACGTGCGGAAAATTCCGGATACATATCAATATGGAATCCACGGATTTTGGCGGCGTGGGCATTTATTGTGCCACTGTGCACGCGTGTTTCAAACGTTGTTGTTGGACGCACGGACAGTGACGCCGTCGCGTTGGCACCCCCAGATACATCGTCCGCCCCGGTAATTGTGGCGTTTAATTTAATATCGGCATTGCCCAGCACGTCGCCAACGTGAACAGATGTCGTGAAAACATTTTCATTGTTTTCAGGAACGGCGATTTTGCCTGTTGTTATTGTCGGCGTCAATCCGTCCGATGTCGACAATGAAATATCCGCGGTTGCAGATGCGCCGCTGTGCGTGACCTGATTGGATATAACCGCGCCAATGTCAAATGTGTCGTTTGGTGCCGCCGTCAGCGGGGCGGACAATGTAATCATAACCGGCGATTGTATGCGGACGCTGTTATCTGCACTGCCCACGGCGGTGTTGTTTGCGGCAACCGCGAACACGCGCATCGCGCCATTAAAGTATTCTGGCAAATCAAAAGTAATTTCGCCTGATTTGCCGGCCTTGGTCTCAATAATACCTGAATAGAACGCAACTGGTGGTAATGTGCGGCGGCCAAATGGGTTGCTGAGTGTCATGCCGATGTCGGCGTCTGGTTCGAAATCGCCACCGCCGGTTTTTGCAAATTCACGCAGGATTTTGTATTCTGGCAACAACAGCGACAGTGTTTGGTATGTGGACACCTGCAATGCGGCCTTTTTGAAAAAGTACGCCAGTGGACGGGGCAGGTCATATTTTGCAACCTGTAAAATCCCAGTATTGATGGCGAATATCATCAGGCGGGCATCGCGGTCCGTTTCGTATTTGATTGGCAATTTATGGTCGCGTATGACATCTGGTGTGGTCAGAGTGATATCGATTCTTCTGTCATCGGTTTTAACCGAGAATGGTGCAACGGCGTATGCGTATGGGGTCGTGAATATATCGTGGCTGGCGATATTACGCACAAATGACACGTTGATGTAACCGGTACCCTCAAATCCATCGGGCAGGGTGATTTGTTGAACCGATGTTGTTGTGTCGACGTTGAACCATTTATATGCATATACGCGGTCACGTTCAATCGTAATCAGGCCTGCACCGGTATATGGGGCGGTAATGCTGATGTCAATTTTGTCGCCTGCGGCAAATGTGTTTGATGACAATTTTATTTTCAGTTCGGCATTGGTGTCTGATTTCAGTTCACTGTTTTCATTGCCGGCAACAAAGTATTCTATGTTTGCCAAAATGCGTTCCGCTGAATCTATAATCTGGACAAAATATGTGCCGGCGTTTGCGGTGTTGATGTTGATTGTTTTGCCGTCTGGTGTGATGTCCAATGCGCCTTGGGCGATTACTTTATCGCGGGTGACGGTCTGGTATTTATAGTATCCACTGTAATCCTTGACCAAACTGGTTAAATTTTCGCGATGAACAGTCCGCATAGTCAGGTTGTCCGCCGACGTGGCCACGCCTGTGTGGTCAACCGCAACCAATTTGACATTGCGTGCCGCTCCACGGGCGATGTATTTCAAATCGCCATCGGCGTGATAGCCGACCAGATATTTTGCGTTTGAAACGCGCGCGGTTGTGGTGGTGCGAACACTGCGTCCCGATGCGGATTCAAATCCAGCGGTTGTCAGTTTCAGCATGTATGTACCATCTGGGATTACATCATCAAAATTGATAGAGATTGTTGCCGCACCATTGTCATCAGTGCGCGTGTCGGGCAGATTTTTTGTAAACGTTTGTGATGCGCGCGCCGTTCCGTCAGCCAGCCCCGTGCCCGAAATAAAGTTCGGCGTAAACACGTAATCTGGGAATGCATCAAATGTGAAATTCGTTGGTGTCAGTGTTGCCGACATGGTAATACGTTTGTCTGTTGCCGCGGTTCCAAACAAATTGCGCAGGGATACATTTGCCCGCATACCATCGATCCCAATCCAACCATCTGTGTCGCCACCGGCGATTGTGGTGGTGATTTTCATGTTATCTGGGACAAAGTCCGCAACACGAAATGTTGTCGCGCCCAGAGATGTATCGACACGACCGCGGCTGTCCAGCGAATACAGACTAACCTGCCATTCGCCAGTTGCGGCGGTGGCAGGAATTGTATATTTAACGTCGAACATTCCGTCACCCGATAATGTGAATGTTTTTGTCAATGCATTGCGCCCGCGCGGGTCGGTTATTTCGGCGCGTACCGGAATTCCCGCCAGTGCCTTGAATGATTTGTTTTTTACAACGCCGGCGGCAATCATATCTTCGCCTGCGCGGTAAATACCGCGGTCTGTAAAGACAAATGCGTTCAGTGGTGTGGCACCATAATAATATTCGCCATCAACATCAAATTTAGAATAATCAACCATCGTGGCGGTTGCATTATATGGAATGAACGAAACATCGTCGCCACGGCGTGCAACAATTGCGACGGGTTCGCGCGGACCGCGATATTCGTTCCATGACAATTCTGGAATATCGGCGTGCCCGTCATCATCGGTGCGACCCGCCCATACGGCGTTGCCATTGCGCCCCAGCACGTTTATTTCAGTATCGGCGGCAGGCGTGCCATCAGACAAGTTTACCACAAACAGCGTGGATGAATTGTTCTGATTTCCCTTGTGTATAATGCCCAAATTGGTCAGTAATATTAAACGACGGTCGCTGTACTGCGCGGCGTTGGCATCAGGTGCAACCTGAATTACAAAAATACCAGTTTTATCGACGCCTGTTCTGGCCAGATACGCGCCCAAATCAATCGACGCATAGTTGGTTTTTGTCATAGATGGGTCAGAGAATGGAATCGTTTTGCGGAAAACAACCGCCATATCGTCAACGCCAAATGACCAGCTCTTGAATTCTATGTTTTCAGCAAAAATATTATATGTCTGAGAAATCAAGTGATTGATTTCAGATGATTTGACCTTTGACAAATTCACATGCGCGGCGGTTGCACCACCACGTGCCATAATGCCTAATTTTTGGTCACCCGCCAGTGATAGTAATGTGCCACTGCCGGCGATTTTTACCGTGCGCACAGGGTATGCGACAGACAAAACGCGTGATGCGCCATTTTTGACATAAAATCCAGATGCGGATTCAATGCCGGACGCAATACGTATGAAAATAAATCTGTTCGCGGCGGACACATCGTATGAAAATGCATATTGGTACACACCTGCAGGATTTACAAACGGAACAAGTTTTGTTTGGATTTTTTTTGCGCGCGCAATCACGTCTGGTGTGATTTCATCATCTGCCCACTGGTGTGGGGTATCGTCTGATTGTTCGTCATCGGTTTTGTATTCTGGCAACAGGTAAATTTCAACATATTTACCCCAATCGGTGCTTGTTGCGGCTGCGGCGGTCATATTCACCAGAACCAGCTGTTGTGCATTGCCGTTTTTATCATCGGCCGCGGTGGTTGTGATTTCAGATACCTTGAATATATTATCGGCAGCGGCAACGGTTGTGTGCGCGGTCAATTTCTGGGTTGCGCCATTGCCGGCGGCGGGTGCAACGCGATTTAATTTCAGACGAATAACCTGGTCTGCATTTGTTATTTGTACCGGTGCGGTTGTGATTACGGCCGTGCGACGGAATTTATCAAACTTTACTGTAAAATCCAATTTGGCCCCGTCCAATTTAACAGTCAACTTATCATTAAATTCTGCTGTCACAATCGGGTAATTAAATGATATGACGGCAACACCAATAACGGATTTTTTTGCACTTGGCGCGGGGTACAGGTTGAAACTGTCCACCGTGGCGGTGACACGCGGGGTCGTGAATGAAATCGTTTTGTTGTCAATCGCAACGTCTGAATTTGCCAGATTGTCCGCAACGCGTACGGTGAAGCGTGTGTCAGCGGGCCAATCGGTGTCGGGTGTGAACGCCAATTCGTCACCGCCACCGCGCAGCGTCCATGTGCCACGAACAAATGGGCTGATTTTGACACCCGCAGTGATATCGTTGTTTGTCGCGTCTGGGCGCAGGGCCTGACTGTATGGGCCAGACGTCCAATTATATGAAATAACCAGTTGTTGAATATGCGACAATGTGCGGGCATTATTCACATCGGGCATATTGTCAGATGTAAACATTACATTATTTGTATCGGTAAATGTTACCGCGGTCGGGGTGTTAAATGTTGTGTGCATTGTTGTTGTCGCATCGTCCCCGTGATGTAATGCAATGTATGCTGATGCGACCACGATAATTGCAATCGCGCACACCGCCAGCGCAATTTTGCGTACGGAAAATAATTTTCGTTTTGGGTTCTTGGTGTTTTTGCGGTACTGCTTTGTTGCCATGATGTAAAAATCCCCTTCCTGTATTGCAGGTGTATTCTAGATGGCAAATAATAAAAAGACAAGTAAATAAGTTAAATTTTTCTGGGGCTGCGGTGGGCTAAAATTCCAATTTCCATTTACCCACGACAAATAGTTCGTCTGTGCCGTATGGATTATCGGCAAAACCAATCGTCAGGAACTTGTATTTTCCTGTAAATTCAACCGATGGTCGTGCCACTAAATCAATGGTGTAATCATCAAAGATTATTTCGCCACCCGTCGCGCGCCCCGTGGGCAGGCGCAATGTCATATTCCCGCCAATCACGGTGTCTGGGATTGCGGCGGCAAATGTAAAATCACCAATATTTGCGCCAAATGCAACCGATGCGGTCGTGATGTCGGATGTCGCGGTCATCAGTGAATTTTCATTCGTCTGGGCGCGTGCAAACCCGATTGTGGATGTCTGGAACAGTTCTATGTCGTGCCAATCCCACGTGTTGGTTGTACCAATAAAACTGATTAAATTACGGTTGTTTGCGCCAAGCGCACCATCGATTGGCAAAATATCCATTTCGCGCAGTCCAAATTCAATATTGCCGGTACGAAATGCCGCAATGTTATTACTGCGCAGGTGTCGCCAACCGATTGATGGATTCTGGACTGTTATATTTTGTGCCAGATTAGCATTGAACGCACGTCCATATGCGTCAACAAATGCGAATTTCGGGTTCGCGACTTTGATTTTATGTGCAATTTGTCCTGATGCGCGTGCTGTGGATAGTGGCTGCGTTGTGCCATTGTCTAGAGGAATCAATTCTGCGCCCACAGGGCGGGTTGCGCGTTCCAAATCCAACATACCATGGCCATAGATTGGGTCAACGCCATCTGCGCCCAAATCACGCGCGGTTTCAAACAACAACGACGTAATTTGCGATGCAGTCATGTATGGGAATGCTTCGCGCAAGACGGCGATTGCCGCTGATACGATTGGGGTAGCGAAACTTGTTCCCGCGGCAACTGTTTTGCCGGTGTTGAGTGTCCCAGGGGCAGTGATGCACCAATTCATCGTAATGCCACATGCATTGCTGTAATCGGCCAATGCGCCGGTCACATCGTCATATGCAACAACATTTACAAAGTGACCGTCTAATTCTGGCATCACGACGGGCAGGGCAGACAGGGCACTGGATTGGCTGCTGCTGTCATTTCCCGCCGCCCATACGAAAATCGCGTCGCGCTGGGTTGCGGCGTCTGATATTTGATTTACAAAATTGGAATCGGTCAGTTGCATCAGTTGGTGGCGCGATTGCAACTGGGGCGCGCGCATTTCAACAGACCAACTGGCATTATATACATTTGCGGTGTTGGCACGGGCGATAACATCGCCAATTGCGGAAAAAGGTATAAAGTTCATATTGGTGTCGGTGATTTTATATTCACGGACAGTGGCGTTTGGCGCAACCGCACCTGATGCGAATGATGCAACCGTTTTTCCGTGCCATGTGTCGGGGCCGGCGTCCAGCACTGCGATTTCTGTACCACGACCGGTAAAACCGCGCGCCAATGACCATGCCAGACGAATGGTGTCATATTGGTTGAAATTGCGCTGGTACATGGTTTCTTGGCGAATGCCGGCCAAGTGTGCGGTATCAACGTCGCCGCCGACGTAATTATATACGCTGCGTGTGGATTGAACGTATGTTGTGTTTGGCGCGCTGTTCGTTGCTGCGCCACCGCCGCCGCCCAATGATAGTCCGACCAGCGCAACGGCACTAGCTGCGATTGTTGACGTGCCAATCAGTGCGACGCCACCACCAAAAAACATACTGCATTCATCGGGGTTATTGTGGCGATACGTTGGATTGGTACAATCGCGTGCCGCCATGGAATTTCCTGTTGATATTCCAATAATTACAGTTGCGGTTAAAAAGCGTCGCCATAAATTCATATACAAATTATATACACATAAAACGTTTTTGTCAACATATGATTTCATGTTTGAATTTATTCATTTTTGTCAATTTGTGCTTGATTTTTATAGGTGTTTGGTTTAGTATCGGGGTACACGCGCAAGCGTGAAGAACACAGTCGTTGGGCAATTTTCTGTCTGGATTTGTGATAAATCTGGTGTGGTGTCCACGACGAGGATAACAACAGAAAAAGGAAAAAATCATGGCATTGCCAACATTTACTATGAAACAGTTGATGGAAGCGGGCGTCCATTTCGGTCACCACACACGTCGCTGGAATCCGTTGATGACACCGTATGTTTATGGGGTCAAAGATAAAATTCATATTATCAATTTGAACAAAACTGCACCGTTGTTGTATCGTGCGTTGGTTGCATTGGAAGCAATCACGGCTGCCGGTGGCAAGGTTCTGTTTGTTGCGACCAAACATCAGGCCAAAGATATTGTCAAAGATGCGGCTGAACGTTGCGGTCAATACTATGTCAATAACCGCTGGTTGGGTGGTATGTTGACGAACTGGACAACGGTTTCACAGTCAATTCGCCGTCTGAAAAAGATGGAATCCGATATCGAAAATGCTGACAAATTGGGCTTGACCAAGAAAGAAGTTGGCGTTATGACCAAAGAAGTTGAAAAACTGCGTGAAATCTTTGGTGGCATTTTGGAAATGCACGGCACACCACAGGCGATGATTGTTATTGATGTTCCACGTGAAATCAATGCGGTTCGCGAAGCGCGCAATTTGGATATTCCTACAATCGCTATCTGTGATACAAACGCGAATCCAGAATTGGTTGATTACCCAGTACCGGGTAACGATGACGCGGCACGTGCAACGCAGTTGTACTGTGACCTGTTTGTTGATGCCATTTTGTCTGGTATTGAAAAACGTCTGGGCGGTGTGGCTGGTAAAAAGGTCGAAGCAGACATGTCTGAGGCCGATGATTTCGAAGCGGGCGTAAAAGATAAAGAAGCACGTCAGAAATCCAAGACATCAGAAGCGCGCGCAGAACGCCGTGGCAAATTGGCTGATAAAGCCGACAAATAAGGTCATTACAGAATGAGCAAATATAGCGACGCCCAATTACGGGATTCAATCAGAAAACTAACTGATGCACTTGGCGGATATATTACATCGTCGGCGGGCGTTCGCTATTTTGCCACAGACATACTTCATCGGGGCGATGCCGTTGCATATAAGTGCATTGACAGAACCACTGGTCAATGCATTGGATATGTGGCGCGTGTGCGTGGGGTGTATGGCCCATTGGCACGCGACGCCGATAATGCAATTCAGCGTGCGTACGGTGTTGCGCACGCGGTCAAGTACCAGAAATTACTTAAAATCAAAAACTATATCCTAGGGGGAAAACTATGGCAGAAATAACAGCAAAAATGATTCAGGAACTGCGTGAAAAAACAGCCGCAGGTATGATGGACTGCAAAAAGGCCTTGGTTGAAACAAATGGCGATATCGAAGCCGCGGCTGACTGGCTGCGTCAAAAGGGTATTGTCAAAGCAGCATCCAAAGCCGGCCGTGTTGCGGCATCGGGCTTGGTTACCGTGGTAAAATGCGATAACATGGGCTGTGTTGTTGAATTGAACGCCGAAACTGACTTTGTCGCGAAAAATGACAAGTTCCAGAAATTAGTTGCCGACGTTGCGACCAAAGCATTGGAACTGGGTGGTGATTTCGACGCCACATTGTCCGCAGTCAAAGATGATATCGCAGCAACTATTTCTACGATTGGTGAAAATATGAACCTGCGCCGTATTGCCAAGGTTTCAGGTCAGCATATTTACACATATATTCACAACGCTTTGGTTCCGGGTATGGGCCAGATTGGTGTTGCGGTTGCAATCAATGGTGATTCTGAAAAAATTGATGAAATTGGCAACAAGATTGCAATGCACATTGCTGCGAACAAACCAGAATTTATGACAATCGCTGATGTTGATCCAGCCGCCGTTGAACGCGAAAAGAAAGTGTTCATTGAATCTGGCGCAACCGCTGGCAAACCAGAGGCCGTTGTTGAAAAAATGGTTCAGGGTCGTATTCATAAATACTATGCGGAAACTGTTCTGGAAGAACAGCCATTCGTTATGGATCCGTCCAAGACAGTCAAAGAAGTTGTCGCCGAACACGGTGGCAAACTGGCCGGTTATGCATATTACGTACTGGGCGAAGGTATCCAGAAACGCGAAGATAACTTGGCGGACGAAGTCGCAAAAATGTTGGCATAATACCGCATTTGAGAAACTAAAAAAATACCGCCGTTTGGCGGTATTTTTTTCAAACTACAAAGTTCAGAGTACAAAGTTCAAATAATAAACATTTGCGCGGGGAACGAAACTTTGCTAGCATTGAGAGAATCAAGGAATTTGCAAATGAAAAATGAATTATTACAGGAATTAGAGGCGCGCGGTTTTATCAATCAGGCGTCTAATATGGACGCGCTGAATGATGCATTGAATGCGGGGCGTGTGACGGTTTATTGGGGTACCGATCCAACCGGTGATTCATTGCATGTCGGGCATTTGGCGTCGCTGATGCTGATGCGTTGGTTTCAGAAATATGGTCATCGTCCAATCGCGCTGGTTGGTGGTGCGACAGGGCGCATTGGCGACCCGTCGGGGCGTGACAAGGGCCGCCCGATGCTGACCGATGCCCAGATTGAACATAATTGTGACGGTCTGCGTCATTCCATTGCAAAGTTTATTCATTTTGATGGTTCGCCGACGGGCGCAGTGATGGTTGATAATAATGAATGGATGTCGGGGTACAGCCATATGGATTTCCTGCGTGAATTTGGAACGGATTTTACTGTGCCACGTATGCTGGGTATGGAAAGTGTTCGCCGCAGATTGGAAAATGGTATGACATTCTTGGAATTTAATTATATGACATTCCAAGCGGTTGATTTCTTGACCTTGTACCAGAAATATGATTGCACGGTGCAACTGTGTGGTGCCGACCAGTGGGGCAACAGTATTATGGGTGTTGAATTGGTGCGCAAAAAACTGGGCAAAGAAGTTTTCGTTCTGTCGACCCAGTTGATTACGGACGCCAATGGCAACAAAATTGGTAAATCCGCTGGCAACGCCGTGTGGGTGAACGAAGATAAAACGTCGCCATATGAATACTATCAGTATTTCCGCAATACGCCGGACGATTTGGTTGAAAAATTTTTGAAGATTTTCACTGAAATCCCATTGGATGAAATTGCGCGTCTGGCCGCGGTCCAAGGGGCAGAACTGAACGCGGTAAAGCGTGTATTGGCATTTGCCGCAACGGAAATCGCCCACGGACATGATGCGGCGGTGGCGGCCCAAGATGCGGCGGATGCGTTATTTGGTGGTGGCGCGAAATCCGAAAATATGCCACAGGTTCAAATTGAATTTGGTGCGGCAATGGGTATCTTGGATTTCCTGTGTGCGGCGGGGCTGTTCACATCAAAATCCGAGGCGCGTCGTAATGTGGAACAGGGCGGCATTCAACTGGACGGTGAAAAAATCACAGACCCAAAACATGTGGTTGCGCCGGCGGACGAAATCATCGTGCAAAAGGGTAAAAAAACATTCCTGCGCGTTGTGAAAAAATAATGAAGAAATTAGTGCTGTTTTTGATGGTTGCATTGGCGACGTGCCCTGTGCGCGCCACCAGTGAACTGTCACGCATCAATGCCCAGATTGAGCAGACCAAGGCGCAAAACAAAAAACTGACCCAGCGTGTTCAAACATCTGAACGCGAGGTTGCGTCCACCAAAAAGAAACTGGTGCGCGCCGGCGAACAGGTCAGCAATTTGGAAGAACAACGCGGTGCAGTTGCGCGCAAAATTGCGGATTTGGATGCCCAGCGTGACAAGTTGCAGAAATCGTTGGATGCAAACCAGACGCGTATTTCTGATGCGGCGGCCAGTATATTGTTTGTGGCATCGCACCCCAGTTTTGATACCGACAATATGCGCGAGTATGTCTTGACGTCGGCGGTGTTGTCGGGGGCGGCAACGCGATTCGATGACGAGATTCAAAACGCCACCAAACAAATCCAAGAATTGGCGAAAATTCGTGATGCGCGTGCGATTGAAAAGGAAAAACTGGATCGCACGGCGAAAAAATACACAGCGGAAAAGAACCAGCTGGACAAATTGTTGCGCACGCGCGCTGCACAAAACGAACAGTTAAAGAGCGAGCAGGCCGCCCTGCAAAAAAAGTTGCGCGAATTGTCGGCGCGCGCAAAAAGTATTTCGGAATTGTCCGCCGGCGTGGGGAGTTCGCAAATGTCCGGTGATGCACGTTTTTCATATCGTAAATTGAACCAACCGGTGCGCGGTCGCGTGGTGGTACATTTTGGCGAAAAGACCGCACTGGGGCTGAAATCAGATGGTTGGCGCATTCGCACGCGTGGCGATGCACTGGTGCTTGCGCCGGCGGACGGCACGGTTAAATTCGCCGACAGTTTCCGCGGTTTTGGTCGTGTTGTGATTATGTCGCACAAGAACGGGTACAACACAGTTATGACAAATTTGGGCGATATTGACGTTATGGTTGGCCAAGATGTTCTGGCGGGCGAACCGATTGGGCGCATGAATCCTGACAAACCAGAAATGTATTTGGAGGTTCGCCGTGGCGATGCCGCGGTTGATCCCGCCCGATTATTCAAAGAAGAATAACAAACGGGACGCCGCCCCGTTTTTAATTCCCCGCCCACGGAGTTATCAGAGAGCATAGATAATAGATACTGGCATTGTTCTTGCACGTATGTCCCCAGCGGGTGGAAATACGTTCTTGTCTCCCTGTCATTGTGAAGCCATCCAGCATATTTATGTGTGCGTGTGGTGTGTGCTTGTTTCGCAGGCATGGGAAAAACTATCCCCTGTGTTTCAAATATTGTTGACACTATATGGCGACATAGCATATAATTACGCATACAAACGATGTAGGAAATAGTAAAGCTATGAATCGTAACGCGTTGTTTTTACTGTCTTTTTTTCTGACGGGGGGGGGGGTATTGTAGGAACGGCGAATGCC
>CAVGNU010000009.1:0-32347 GCA_963630775.1 Bacteroides fragilis
TGACAAGCAAAACAATGCTCACTCTATCTGGCTGTTCTGTATCATATAAAACGTGTGTACAAGATACGAGCACATGCGACGGCACATGCACGAATTGCATCAGCTCTGCGCTTTGGATGATCGATACAGACCGTACGGGTGTCCAAATCAAGACGACCGCAACTTGCAACACATCAACATGCGTGTGTGACTACAACGACGAATATAGATGCTCCCCTGGCTATTATGGTTCAGCCAGCGTACTTATAAATAACTGCACCGCGTGTCCTGATTCTGGCACATCCGATGCGGGCAACAACAGTGCCATAACGGACTGTTACCTGCCGACGGGCACAACGGGCAGCGACGCCACCGGCACGTACGAATATACCACACCGTGTTATTACAGCGAGTAAAAACGGGGCATCGCCCCGTTTTTATTCCCCGCCCAAGGCAGGTGCCCGCGTCAGCGGACGGGGGTATTGTCATTCTTGTATCACCTGTTATTTTATGGTATAATACGCACGCTATGAAAACAGACAAAAACGAATTATTGGTTCTAATGGGCGCACCTGGTGCGGGCAAGGGGACGTTTGCGCGTCTGCTGCGCCAGCGTTGCGAATTTAACTATATCGAAACCGGTGCGATTCTGCGCGAAATGCCAACCGATTCGAACATAGGGCGTTTAATTGCACGGGGCGATTTTGTACCAGACAAATACTTATTTGATTTGATGCAATCAAAAATTACCCCAGACCACGATGTATTGCTGGATGGATTCCCGCGCACATTGGCACAGGCAAAATGGCTGGTCGACGCGTACGCCGACAAATTTAATGTTCACGTGATGTATTTGAACGTGCCCTGTGATGTTATTCTGGAACGTCTGCGCCGCCGTCTGAACGCGGGCAGTGCACGTGCCGACGACAACGATGCCACGGTTGTTCAGCATCGCTTGGACAAATTTAACGAAACAACAATGCCGGCGATTGATTGGCTGCGTACGGCGGGCGGAATTCATTTTTCTGATATTGATGTCAGTGCCGATACCGCCGAAGAAAATTTTGTAAACATATTGGCCGCATTGGATTAAAAAACGCCCACACGGGCGTTTTTTTGATTTACACGACCCGCCGTCGCATCAGGTTAAACATTCCAAATCCCAGCAACAAAATCATTATCGCAATCAATATTGACGATGCGGTCTGTTCATATTCTGCAAACGGTAATTTCATATTCATGCCATAGAATCCAACCACAACCGTTGGTACGGCCAAAATAATACTCCACATGGTCAAACGATTGACGTACATATTCGAATCCATATTGATGACGCTCTCGAATGTTTCTTTGATGGATTTCAACATCTTGCTGTACGACGTCACAACCTCGGTCGCCTGTGCCAATTCAATACGCGCATCTTCCAATAAATCTTCGGCATCTTCGGATTTAACAAAACCGCGCATTTTTTCCAGTTTGTCCAGCACCGCCACATTACCCTTGATGCCCGCCATGTACAGGGTATAACTGTTTTCAACCTCTAACAACGCCAACAGGTTGCGACGACGCACGTGTTCCAGCAACGCCTGCTTGGATTCCAAAACGCGCTTGTTCAATTCTTTCAAGAAGCGCAAGTATGATTCCGCAATATAGTAAATAATATTCAGAATAAATTCTTCGCGCGTTGTCTTTTCATCTTTCTTGATTTTGTCCAGCAAATCGCAACGCTTGCGACACACGGTAATCACGCGCGACGCAGAATAAATAATCGACAGTGGTTCGGTATGCCACAACGTGTCCGTTTCGCGATTGATAATTGGAAAACGAACAATTATAACCTTGTAGTCGTCTTCCAGTTCAATACGTGGCTGTTCATCAGGATCCAGAATGTCCGATATTGTATCCTCGTCAATCTTGTATGCTGTTTGCAGTTTTTCAAAATCTTCGTGATCAGGGTTCCCGACGTTCACCCAAGAGAATGATTTTAACTTTTCCGTAACAAACATGGCCATTCCCCTTTGTACTGCTGTAAAAATTTAACGCAGGGTATTCTAACCCACAATTTGCAAAAAATCAATTAAATCTGGGAAAATATACCAATGTTTTTTCGCGCGCATTGCGGGTATAATACGCATATGGCTGCACAAACAAACTCTTTCACAATCGCACGTTACATATTGCTGGGGCTGGGGATAATGCTGTGCGTGTGGTTTATATTTTTTGTTACAAGGTAATTTACACTACTTAGCCCCCTGTGAAACATCATAAATAAAAAACACATAAAAGGTATTGTTTTTCGCCACACAATGTTTTATATTACGGTGGTCGTCGGGGTGTAGCTCAGCCTGGTAGAGTACTTGCATGGGGTGCAAGGGGTCGCAGGTTCGATTCCTGTCACCCCGACCAAAAATTCAACCGTCCTTTATGGGCGGTTTAATTTTTGCGCGATTGGAATCGAACCTGCGGGGCAAGCAGGTTCGAACCGCAGGCACAAGGCAGACGTCAGTATGCCGGTTCGCGTCAGCGAATGTGCCAAGGTCGGCGTCAGCCAATCCTGTCACCCCAGCAACACATTTCTTATGAATACATGCATATTGTTGGTGTGGCGCGAATACGCTAAAATACATATTGTCCGGACAGTTCTGTTACACACAAACAAAAAGGATGCAATATGTCAAAAACAGATAACAAGAAAGGCAAATGTAAACACTGTGGTCAAATACACAACACATGCGATTGCAAACGCCCCGCATGCGACAAAAAGCCAAATGAAAAATAACACTGAAACCGCCAAGAATTTGGCGGTTTTATTTAATGTAAAATTCTGCTTGCACGAATCGGAAAAAAGTTATTAGTATGCGCATATCAATAAACAGTATATGGGGGTGTGTTTATGATTCTAGGCATTGGAATTGACTTGGTGGACAGTGGTCGTTTTTTGGATTGGTCTGCATTCAAGAAACAGCGCATTTTTACCAAGAAAGAATTAGAATATGCAGATGCAGATAATGCGAATGCGGAAAAACATCTGGCAAATTTTTGGGCCGCGCGCGAGGCATGCTTAAAGGCACTGGGCACGGGGTTCGGCGACGATATCGCGTTCTCGGACGTATCGGTCGTTCACAATGATATGGGTCGCCCCGAATTATTGATTGCCGGTGGGGCCAAGGCGGCATTAAAAGAACTGGCGGGTGACGGCGCAACGGTGCATTTGTCAATTACCGATCAAGATGATTATTCCGTCGCAATGGTCGTTATTGAAAAGAATTAAACACGCCCCATCGGGGCGTGTTTTTATTCCCCGCCTGTGTGTGGGGTGGGGCTAGCGTGTATTGTTTGACGAGACATAGTTTGATAATGCTGCACTTAAATATTCCTTGTCATTACGAGTGTAACGAAGCAATCCTGTGGGTAATCCTGCGCCGAACGACGCGGCATCTATTCTCTATGCTATAAATAACGCGCCATATGGCGCGTTTTTAATTCAATGGGGGGAAACATTCATCGCCACCAATCACACAACATGCAGATGTTCCATCGCCCATGTCCGAATACACTTCGCCTGTGCAACAGCCATAAACGTCTGGGGCTTTGCCATCTTCGCAAATCAGCGCGTCGTCCGCATCTGTGTCGGTATCGTCCACCATAACATCATCATAATTTATAACTGTTTCGGTGTCATAGTTCGGCGATGCAATAAACATCTTGTCCTGTTGCGATACGCTGTACGCTGGCTTAGACGCAATTACTTCTGCCTCGCTGGGAATGACACGTTCTGGTTCGGCGACTGGTGTAACTGTTGGCACAGTGGGCACAGCAACCGTCACGGAATCTGATGCCACAGGCGTTACTGGCACGGGCACGGGTTCTGGTTCGACCGCTGGCGCGACATCAACTGATTCAGGTTCACTGACCGTGACCGGAACAGGTTCGGGTTCTGGCTGGGTCACCACTGGGGCAGGGGCGATTTGTTCCGCCACCGGTTCTCTGACCGTGCCCTGTTGCGTGGCAACAATGTCAGATTCCGATATAAACGGTGACGCAGCGGTCGCATCAGATTCTGTTTTTTCCGTATCCGCCGTCGTTGTTGTCACCGCCGATACAGACGCCATCAGATCGGGCACACTGTCGCTGTTACGCTGCTGGTACAACCACAGTGTGAATATTGACATTGCAATCAACAGCACCAACATAATGTAATACATCAAATTCGGTTTCTGCGACCGACCATCATTTCCATCAACCGCAACGGGGGCAACACCAGTAATTGGCGACACAGGACGCACATTTGGTGTGACCACGGGCGACATCGGCGCGGCAGCAACGGCCTGTTGTGGTACAGGCGCAGGTTGTGTCACTGGTCGGGCGACATCCGTTGGGGCGGGCTGCAACGAATCCAGCACGGGCGCACTGACAGGTTCCGTCACACTGGGTATATCGTCACGCAGTGGCACTTGGCGTGGTGCATTGTCCGCATCGTGCAAATGCGGTGATACAGGTGGTGTAAATGACAGTGACGCCCCCTCTGTCCCATTTTCCGCGGTAAACGTTGGCGCATCAAACTGTGGCGCGGCATCCAGCACTGGTGTCGCCACTGGCGAACCAAATTCAATCGGTTTGAACGCAATTTCTTCGTCCAAGATTTCTGGATCTTTATCAAATAATGGTTTTACTTCTTCGTCGGCCATCTGTTCTGCCTTTGGTTCAATTTGTTGTTCTGTTGTAATTATTAAATCGGTTGGCCGTGGTGTGGTCACCGCATAGCCCGTTGCCACATCATCATTTGGCACGCGCACCAATATATCCCGCGCCGCACGCGCATCATCATCGGCCACCACCAATCGACGCTGTGCATTCGTCAGACGACGTTTCGCACGGCTCAGTTTTTCGGTTGTGGCATCAATCTGGGCCTCGGTTCGTAAAATCTTGGATGCTGATTGCTTGGTCGGTTCGCGTCCGATGGATTTTCGCTGTTGCGATAATTTTGTGCGCAGTTCACGCACACGCGATTGCAATTCACCGATTGTCGCATTTGTGCGCTCAATCGTATCACGCGCCGTATCCGCCGCCACCGTTGCCGCACCCAAACGTTCGGTTGCACTACGTCGCACAGACGCATTACGAAAGGCACCCAACGCGTGCACCGCATCAGACAAATTTTCATCATTGTCATACGCGCGTAACAATTCGGCATAGATGTCCAGACCAGTGTATTCAATGTCCAGTTTCTGATATTTGTTATCTTTCTTTGGGCGGACGTTTTCTAAATCCACATGCCAATCGTTGGCCAAGATATCGTCCCACTTGCGCCCATCATCAGAATCAACCACCAACAGCGCATTTGGCTTGGTATTATTTACGGTTTCGTCCAGTACAAACACCAACCGGCCCGTACCATCAAAATACGCGACCAACCGATTTTCGCCAATCTGGTATTGGCGCGGTGTAATGGTGCTGGTAATGTCTTCTCTCTTGCTTGGCATGTCCTGCATAATCCCCCACAGATAAGATTATTTTTTCTTTGGTGGCGTGAATTGATATGCCTGCTTGCAATGTTCATAACAATATGGTTTGCCCACAAACACAGTTTCGCCACAGAAATGAAAATTTTCAGAATCTGGATCACCTATCGGCCAACGACACTGATTTGGTTTCAAATTCGCCATTTCCAACGAGTGCTGAATAATACGCTGATGCATGGCCAAAGTTTTGCTGCTGACCGCTTTGGACGCCTTGGGCGCGGTCGCACCCTTGGCCGCCGGTTTCTTTGGGGCGGACACGGTCTTCTTTGGCGCGGGTACTTTCTTTGGTGTGGCTGGCGTTACTTTTTTCGCAGACGCGCTGACCTTTGGCGCAGCGGCCTTGGTTACTGTCTTCTTGGCTGGGGCGACAGTTGTTTTTTTCGCCGCCACTTTTGATGCGGCCGTCTTTGCGCTCTTGGTCGCCTTTGGCGCGGGCTCTGACGCGGCGGCAACACCACCGGCCTTTGGATTCCAGCCCAGTCGGTTCAATTTACCAACCACGGCGTTCTTGCTGATGCCCAGACGTTTGCCGATTTCGGCCGTTGACAACCCCTTGCCGGTCAATGCCTTTAATTTCTTTAATGTTGCGTTATCCCAACCCTTGCTCATTTTATATCAACCCTTGTTGTACATTTTATGGTATAATTCTAGCATAGTTCCGAATCGAAAGGCAAGGGGGAAAAATATGATTTGGCAAATCTTTTTCATTATTTTATTGGCGGTGGCATTGTGGTGCGCATACCAGATTTCGGTCGCCGACCTGCGTCGTCAGATTATTCCAGACGCGTACCTGTGGCCATTGTTTTTGATTGGGTTACTGATAACAAACTGGTGGCCATGGATTGTCGGCCCACGCATGGCAGCAACCAGCGCGGTATTTGGCTATGCATTGGCCGCGGGCGTCGGGTTCATATTTGACATCATTCGTCGTCGGCATAACCCGGACGCCGAAACGCCAATCGGTCTGGGCGACATTAAATTGATTGCAACGGGCGGATTGTGGCTGGGTGTCCAAGGGTTGGGGCTGGCATTGATTGTTGCCTGTATCACAGGCGGCACATGGGCACGCGTGCGACACCAGCGTTACATTCCATTTGCGCCATTCTTTGTCGCCGGCGCAATTTTGTCTTTAATAACAATGGCATTTTTGCTATAATCCATAAAAAGGGAGAGAGCAAAGCGCAGAGAGCAGAGAGCAATGAGAGAGAACATCGCACTGACCAAGAGTACAGCATTTGCAATACGGGTTATCAATCTGTACAAATTTTTGTGCAACAATAATAAAGAGTTTGTTCTGTCAAAGCAGGTTCTGCGATCTGGAACCAGTATCGGCGCAAATGTATCAGAGGCGGACTGTGCAATAACAAAATCCGACTTTCTGTCTAAAATATACATCGCATACAAGGAATGCTCTGAAACACTGTATTGGTTATATCTATTAAAGGAAACTGAATACATTGACGACACGGCATACAGTTCAATGACCAAGGATTGCAAGGAACTGATACGAATATTGTCAGCAACAACAAAAACAACTGAACAGAATATCGCAACAGAACAAAACACAAAAAAGAAAAAACACGATGTCAAAAAACAATAAAATTTTTCATTGCTCTCTGCTCTCTGCTCTCTGCACATTATGCATGGCATTCGGTGCAGCAGATGCAGACGCCGCAATCCAGCCATTGTCCAAATATGGCCAGATTCAGAATGTCCAAAACTATTCTTCAAATCCATTTTGGAATCCGTCCAGCCCGTATAACCAGCGTATGCCCCAGCCGATTTATGTTCAGGGCACGGACGTTGATACCGGCGATTGTACACGTGTGGTATCGGCCCTGGTTGCATCATATTGTGCCACGCGTAATAACTGTATCGGGGTCAGTTTGGACGACGCACGCCCAACCTTGACGGTTCAGTTGGCCAGCATACCAAACCATAACTATGTAACGGCGTGCGCGGGATTCTTGGATTCTGAATTCAAAACGTACAAGGATAACTATGCCAATGCCGCCCCGCGCGCCAGTGGCGTTGCAACACCATTTCCCGCCGCGTCGGGCGTTGCAACCGACAGCAACACAAATTCAAATATAAAAATCGAAAATCCATATCAGGAACAGTTGCCATCGTTTAACGGCGACAACTGGGGCGAACAGATTATGGAACGCACCCGCGAACTGGAAGATTTACAGGCACAAAACGGTGCAAACGACGTTGCATTGGCCAAGACAGATTTTCCAACCACAGCGGCGGATTTAACCATGTCTGAACGCATGGCGAACAAGACCGCTGGTTACGAACCATTCAAAGACAAATCTGCATATCAACAGTTAAAGATAGAAGACGAAGAAACATATCTGGCACGTCAACAGCAACGCCGCGCGGCGTATTGTGACTGGGCACAAAAGCAACTGGCCACATTGGACGCAGATTTGGCAACATTGCAAAATTGCATGAAACAAGGTGTACGTTTTGCAGATTGTAAAACACTGGGGGTATATTGATGTTATTCAACCGTACGTGTTTTATCGGATTAGCAACATTATTAGGGATTATTTCAAATAGTGCATTTGCATTAAATTGGAACGACCCTGGTGTTATTCCAGTGCAAAGTATTTCTGACCACAGATGGCGCGACGGCGTAACAGGACAATTTATCAATACCACGGGGATGCCAGCCGATGGTATAAACCCCAACGCCCCCAGTCAGGTTACACCAAGGCCAACTGGTGGCGGAACTGGCGGTGGTACTACTGGTGGCACGGGCGGTACTGGCGGTGGGACAACCGGAACAACAGGTACGACTGGGGCAACCGCAAACCCAACCGTCAAGGGGCATATCAAGGGTATGTCAACTGGCGCAAAGATTGCGGGGGTTTTGGGTGCAGTCGGTGGTGGCGTGATGGTTGCCGACGCCACATCTGGTCAACAGCAGCACACTGGTTGGGATGTTGCACAAGGTGTTGGTGGTGGCGCAATGGCCGGTGCATCGATTGGCAGTTTTATTCCGGCTGTCGGTACGGCGATTGGTGCCGCCGTTGGTGCGGTGGTTGGTGGGGTAATCGCGGGATCACAGTTATTTTCTGAAACCGATTGTTTAACCGATCCGGTCACTGGTAAATACACGTGTTGCCACACAGCCTTTAACAAGGGCGAACGTTATGCCGATATCGGCGACTATATGTTCTGTATTGTTGATGCCACCGCCGGCGTTCCAGCACAATATGGCACGCGCCAATGTCAACAGGGCGGTTCCGCCACGGCCGACACATGGTGGAAAGGTTTGTGGAAAGATGACGCGTGGACACCCGAATGCGAATACAGATACTGCAATAACGATGCGCCAAAGCGCGGCTTGGACAACTATATCGAGCACACCCCCGACACAGAAAACTTCTGTTGGAAATGGGAATGCAAAGACAATCTGATCAAACAGGGCAATGATTGTTATCCCCCCGCGGCAGGTACAACAGGGGGCGCGGCCGGTGTCGCATCAAACGGGGATGGTGGCAACACGGAAACAGAACCGATCATAACGGACACGTCCAACGAACGCTATGAATTGGCCATTGCCAAGATTCAGGCCCAGCGTAACCGCATCATCAGTATGTGCGGCGTACCAACGACGGCAACATCGACAGACAACAACAATAAAAACGACAAAAAATAGGGTAGTACATGTTGCGTTTTGGGCTAATAGTAATTGCAACAACATTTTTATCATCGGCGTATGCTACGCCGATTGACGTACCAGACACCCAAATCACCAATGACGATTTTGTCACCACGGACGAAATATTAAATCGTACGCCCGATGATACTAAATGCGCAACCGCCGCATTTGCAGATGGACTGGCGGCAACCGCCGATACAATTCCCGCAGACGCACACGAAAACATTGTTCAACAATGGGTACACCAGACATTTGCGAATCCAGACGTATTGCGTCGCGTGTTAGCGTGCCCTGAAATTGTGGCAACCGCAGACGATGAAACAATAAAATTCTTGCCCATTGAATATACGTTTGCGGGCGGTCGCACAATCACCGTGAACTATGAAACCCAGCCGAAAATTCTGAAACAGCGTTTGGCATTATCGCAAAAACGCGACACATCAGACATCGCCAGTCCACGTCTGGACGACGGCGCGGTGTGGACAAATACCGATCCTGCATGGTACGCAATTATGGTTGTCCAGCACGGCGCACTGGACGCATTTGCGAACGCCACCAGCAACCACACAATTTCACTGAACTATATCGCCGAACATATTGATGAACTGTACCCCAAAAACGACCATTGCACCAGTCGCAGCGCAATCGCCAGCGACAACGACATGGTGAACTTGGCCATGCACGAAACGGTCGGACTGGGCGACGACGATACAAACGATTACTATGTTGCGGGCGACATAAACCTGCAATGGATTTCATATTTGGAAATCGGTCTGGATGTGGTGATAACGGTCGTAACGTTTGGCGGTGGCACGGTAATTCTGGGCATGACCAAGGCCGCCCGCGCATCACGCACACTGAAAAACCTGAGCACCACAATCAAGGTATTATCCAAGTCGGACAAGGTTGCCGATTATGTCAAGGTTGCCAATCGTTATTCCAAAATCGCCGATGAATTAAAGAAGTTGGACAAGGTCAAAGATGCCGCATCATACGAGAAGAAATCCAAAGAAATGGCGGATTTGGCAAAAACCATGCGCGAAATGGAACGCGCATCGGACGAAGTGGCACAATATCGCAAGGCAACCGCCAGTTTTGCCGAAATCAACAAATACCGTCATGCACTGCGCGGTCTGCGCGCACCGCAACGTGGTAACATTGTTGCACGTGCATGGCGCGCATTTCGCGCAACGGGCACGGGCAACAAAGCCATTGCCAAGGGTGCACGTGTCGCCCGCAGCAGCACTGTTTCCGGACGTCTGCGCGATTGGCTGTTTGACTCAACAATGCGCAATGCGGGGATGCTGGCACGTGTCGAACGCCAAGGCGGACTGATATACGGTGCACTGAAATTTATCGGTGGCATGTACGATTGGACAGAAACCAGCACCGGCGATTTCACAAACAATATTCAATTCGCGCCACTGTTGCTGTTGTCTGCGGACGATTTGGCGGGCCAAGAAAACGTTGTAAATTACGGTATGTGGTTGCTGTGGGCGGGTGACGCCACATCGGCGGCGGACGACGATGCCGCATACCTGCAGGCGATGGACACCGCCGAAAAATTCTGGCAAGATTTAACCACCGTACAGGCACAGAAAAACAATCATGCATGCGACGTTGATATCTATGTTGTGCGCCCAATCTTGCGCAACCCAGACACACAGGACGCAGAAATCTATTACCTGATTATGAATGATATTCCATGGACAACCCACGACGAATAATAAATTTTTCCCATTGTGTTTTTCTGGGCAAATACTTATACTATTTGTATAAACAGGACAGGGGACACGTCACATGAAACGCATTTTATCTGTTTTATTGATTGCAATTACGGCCGCAACCAGTGCGTCGGCGTATCAGGTTTTATCATCCAAGGAATTGGGTCAAAACGATGCGAAAAATCAAAACGTCGTTGTCAAATGCACAACCGACACGGGTCAGGTTTCAAATCAAACATGCAGTTTGCGCCGTTATGTAAAATGCACCGGCACGGGCAAGGCAAAAAAGTGCAACGGTTGGCAACCATGGCGTGATTTGCGCAGTCCTTCATCAGAATACGCTGATTGGCGCAGTGGTGCATCCGCATGCTGCCGCGAAATGGGCCTGCGATAAAAAATGCGCCACGGCGCATTTTTTAGTGTCTCTATAAACAAACACTCCGACCGGCGTGTTTGTTTTATTCTGGTGGATGTGATTGGACTCGAACCAACGACCTCTTCGATGTGAACGAAGCGCTCTAACCAACTGAGCTACACATCCAAAACGATGCATGTATTCTGGTGGGGATAGTGGGACTCGAACCCACACGGTCGCAATGACCAAAGGATTTTAAGTCCTCAGCGTCTACCATTCCGCCATATCCCCGTGCATCAGAATATGCTTGAAAATATTAGTCCGTTCGCCCACGCGCGTCAAGCGGAAAATTGCGCGCACGCGCCCAAATTTCAATCCTTGCGTTTTATACGCCAACTTGTTAGCATGCCTGTAACGCAACAGCCAAGGGGGCAAATTATGAAAGGAATTATTCTGGCGGGTGGCAGTGGCACACGCCTGTACCCATTGACCAAGACAACGTCCAAGCAATTATTGCCGGTCTATGACAAACCGATGATTTATTACCCATTGTCCACATTGATGCAATTCGGCATTCGTGAAATTCTGATTATATCAACCCCCGTTGACACACCAAACATTGAAAAATTATTCGGTAATGGTGCGGCATTGGGCCTGAACATCAAATACGCTGTCCAGCACGAACCCAAGGGTATCGCACAGGCATTCACAATCGGCGCGGATTTCATCGGCAATGACGATGTGTGCCTGATCTTGGGCGACAATATTTTCCACATGGGCGAACAATTCCGCTGGTTTCAAGAAACTGTTGCCAAGAACGCCGGTCACCGCGCGACGATTTTCGCATATCACGTATCTGACCCTGAACGCTTTGGCGTTGTTGAATTTGACGACAATCTGAACGCGATTTCTATCGAAGAAAAACCAAAGCATCCAAAGTCAAACTTCGCGTCCGTCGGATTGTACTTTTACCCATCAGACGTTGTGGCCAAGGCCCAGAATCTGACGCCATCGGCACGTGGCGAACTGGAAATCACCGATTTGAATAATCTGTATCTGGCGGAACATCGTATGTCGGTTGTGCCAATGCGTCGTGGCAATGCATGGCTGGATGCCGGCACACCCAAGAGTTTGATGGATTCTGGCAACTTTGTCCAGATTATAGAGGCACGCCAAGGGTTAAAAATCGCATGCATCGAAGAAATCGCATATCGCAGTGGTTTCATTACCCGTGATGAATTGCAAGCGATTATCAACGGTATGAAAGATTGCGATTACAAAACATATCTGATTAAAGTAGCGGGCGAGGACAAACATGAACTTTATTAAAACAGAAATCGACGGCGTCATAATTATCGAACCACGTATTTTTACCGACAGTCGCGGTTATTTTTTCGAGAGTTATAACGAGGCAGAATTTATCAAAAACGGCATCACCAACCGTTTTGTCCAAGACAACCAATCTAAATCATCATACGGTGTAGTGCGTGGCCTGCATTGTCAACTGGGGCCGCACGCACAGGCAAAATTGGTTCGCGTTCTGCACGGGCGCGTATTGGACGTTGCGGTGGACATTCGCACGGGCTCGCCCACATTTGGCAAACACGTGGCGGTTGAATTATCCGACGAAAACCAGCGTCAGTTATTTATTCCGCGCGGGTTTTTGCACGGATTTTCTGTTCTGTCCGACACGGCGATTTTTGCGTACAAATGCGACAACCTGTACCACCCAGAATCAGAATTTGGCATTCGATTTGACGACCCTGAAATCGGCATTGATTGGCGGATTCCTGCGGACAAAATCATCACATCTGACAAGGACAGAATTGCAAAAGGATTAACAGATGTACCTGATAACCGGTAGTCGTGGGCAACTGGGCCAAGAATTGGCAAAATTATTGCCAGACGCAATTTTAACCGACGCTGACACGCTGGACATCACCGATGCCGCGGCGGTAAACGCGTTTGTGCGTGAACATAATATTGATACAATTATAAACTGCGCGGCATATACCGCGGTTGACCGCGCCGAAGACGATGCCGACGTGGCACATCGCGTAAATGTCATCGGGCCAGAAAATCTGGCCAAATCAGGCGCGCGGGTTGTGCATATTTCAACCGACTATGTATTCGACGGCACGGCACACACACCATACGAACCATCTGATACGCCAAATCCCGTTTCTGTATACGGCAAAACCAAACTGGCGGGGGAAAGGGCGGTTTTGGACAACGCACGTGCGGCGGTGATTATTCGCACGGCGTGGCTGTATTCGCCATATGGCAACAACTTTGTAAAAACGATGCGACGCTTGGGCGCGGAAAAGTCAGAAATAAATGTTGTCTGTGACCAGATTGGCACACCGACATGCGCCGCCGATTTGGCCGCCGCAATCGTGACAATATTGCCAAATATGCACGACGGCATGCGTGAAATATATCACTTTACAGATGCCGGTGTTTGTTCTTGGTACGATTTCGCATGTGCAATTATGGAAATGTCGGGATTGAATTGCCACGTAAACCCAATTCCATCATCGGCATACCCAACGCGCGCCACACGCCCGTTTTACAGCGTATTGTCCAAAGAAAAAATTAAACACGATTTTCCAACCATCAACATACCACACTGGCAGGAGGCCCTGAAAACATGTCTGACACAATTTTAATCACCGGCGGTGCCGGATTTATCGGATCTAATTTTGTTCCATATTTTGCGACAAAATACCCAGAATACAACATCATCAATCTGGACAAGTTGACCTATGCCGGCAATCTGACAAATTTGGCAGAATGCGAATCTATGCCAAACTACACATTTGTTCAGGGCGACATTTGCGACCGCGAATTGATTGACAAACTGTTTGCCGAACACGACATTCGCGGTGTAATTCACTTTGCCGCCGAAAGCCACGTTGACAATTCTATCAAGAACCCTGATGCATTTATCAAGACCAACATCAACGGCACATTCAACTTGGTCGATGCGGCGCGTCGCCATTGGATGGACGGCCCATCACAGGTTAAACCAGGGTATGAAAATTGCCGTTTTCATCATATTTCAACCGACGAAGTGTACGGCGCATTGGGTGCAACCGGTTTCTTTACCGAAACAACACCATACGCCCCAAACAGCCCGTATTCCGCATCCAAGGCCAGTTCGGACTTTATCGTGCGCGCATATCGCCACACGTTTGGCATGAACGTCACGACGTCTAATTGCTCTAATAATTACGGGCCAAAACAGCATAACGAAAAACTGATTCCGCATATTATTGCCAAAGCACTGGCGGGCGAACCACTGCCGATTTACGGTCGCGGTGAAAACGTGCGCGATTGGCTGTACGTTTTGGATCACTGCAAGGCGATTGATTTAATATTTCACAACGGCAAATCCGGCGAAACATATAACATTGGCGGCCACAACGAACGCAACAATATCACGATTGTGAACACGATTTGCGATATCTTGGACAATCTGCGCCCACGCGCAGACGGCCACAAATACGCCGAACAAATCACATTTGTTGCCGACCGTGCCGGCCACGATTTCAGATACGCGATTGACGCCACAAAACTGGAAACAGAATTGGGCTGGCGCGCCGACGAAACATTCGACACCGGCATCGTCAAAACAGTAAAATGGTATCTGGAACATTAATATCTTGGGCAGGGCGCATTTTCCCCTTGCAAAAGGGGCAAAGTTGATATAACATATCACACGCCTGCGGATATGGCGGAATTGGTAGACGCGCTAGTTTCAGGTACTAGTGGCAGCGATGCCTTGGAAGTTCGAGTCTTCTTATCCGCACCAGTTTTGGGGTTGTAGCTCAGTTGATAGAGCGCTACGTTCGCATCGTAGAGGTCGTGGGTTTGAGTCCCATCAGCTCCACCAAAAAATTCAAACGCCGTTCATCGGCGTTTTGATTTTTTCGGAGCGGGACGAGAACCCACAAGAGTGGGTTTGAACCGTAGCAAAAAGGCAGACGGGAGTATGCCGGTTTGCGCCAGCAAATTTTGCAAGGTCGGCGAAGCCAATCCCATCAGCTCCACCAGAAATCAACTCGCCCTTGTGGCGATTTTATTTTTGGCTGATGTGACGAGACGAATAAATCTATTATCTATGCTCTATTATCTATTTTTCCCTTGCCCTGATTTTCGCAATTTTGCTAAGATTTAACCAGAGATGAAGAAAATTCTGGCTTTTGTGTTTTGTTGCATAATGTGCATTGTCGCGTCTGACGCGGCTGTGCGTGATGGTAACGCAAAAAATCGCACAAATTCTGCAACCGCCACCACCACACAACAGCGCATTTCGACAACAGAACATACGGCATCGCGCACAACATCGCGATTGACCGCACCCGCACGCAATGCAACATCACAGCGCGCCACAACAACCAGTACTGCACGCAGTGCGACCACAACGCGCGCAGCATCCACCACACAGACCGTGTCGCCGCGCGCCACCACAACAACCACACGCAGTGCGACCACCGTATCGCCACGTGCCACAACAACCGCCGCAGCCGTTGATTTGACTGAAACACGCACCGGCGCGGCATACGAACAATGCAAGAACGCGTACTTTACATGCATGGATCAATTCTGCCAGTTAAAGAACGACGACTATCGCCGCTGTTCGTGCAGCGATCGCGTACTGGAATTGGCGGAAATTCGCGACGTGATGCAGGACGCGGGCGACCAACTGACCGTATTTAACGAAAATCTGGACACCGTTGGAATGACCGCGGCACAGGCCACCGCCATGAAAACCGCGTCAGAGGGGGAAAATGCACTGACATCTGACAAATCCGCTTCCAAGGCATTGTTGCAGGCGATTATGAACTCTATTCGTGGCGAAGATGCCACCGTCGGCGGCAAATTCAACGATTTGAACAGCATCAATCTGTCATTTGATACGGCAAACGCGTTTGGCACACTGGACGCCGGCGCAGCAATCGCGGCCTATAATGGCAAGAATCTGTACACCGCCGTGTACCCCCAGTGTCGCAACGCGGTGCGTGCTGATTGCAATGACGCATCACTGCAACGCGCAATAAACGCGTATCTGATGGCGATTGAACAGGATTGCAATACCGTCCAAACCGCGATTGAAACCACGCAAAAACAAATGAAATCTGCCGTCCGCGAGAGCAGCGCGATGCTGGATCTGGCACGCGTTGAAAACCGCCGCAATCACAATTCCGACGACATCACAACATGCGTGAACAATGTTGAATCCGCGATTTTAAGCGAGGAAGTTTGCGGTGCAAATTATCACAAATGTTTGGACAACGGCGAATTTATTGATATTTCAACCGGCGCACCTATCGCAGGGGTGGAAAAATTTTACGAACTGGAAAACCTGTTAAAGTTCGCCGATGGTGTGGGCGCCTCAGAACAACAGTTGTCCAAGGTCAAATCCAATCGCATATTCGTCCAGAATTTCGAAAAGCGCACCAAAAAATTCGCACAACCTGCATTGGATAAATGCACCGAGCAGGCCGATACCGTATGGGCGGAATATTTGGACAAGGCGTTGTTATCGATATACTATGCCCAAAAGTCCAAGGTGGCCGAGATAAAGCAGGGCTGTTTTGATTTTGTGTCAACATGCTATATGAATGGCGAAGCGGGCCTGACCGCAGCAATGAAAGAATTAGCGGGTGACGACAGCACTGTCCTGCAACCAGACAAGGTTACATTGACCGCGGCGATGTGCAGTGATTACATCAATTCGTGCAATTACATGTTCGATGGCGACATCATTGCAAAATATATTGAAAACCGCCAAGACACCGACACGCTGACCGCATGCCGCGCAGTAGCAAAGCAATGCTTTGATAAATTCGGTGGCACCGGATACGAGAATTTTTATTACCCATACAGCGGTCTATTTTCGACGGGCAAAGCATTGGATTGGTTCACGCTGTATGAATACACACTTGGCGACGGCACGAATGCAAAACCCGTCAGATCTGAAACACCGGTATCTGAATGCGCCCGCCAGTTGCAAGAAATTGAATCGTGCAGTTCCCCAGACATGCTGGCCAAAGCATTCGGTGGATTTGATGTTATCAAGGCCAAGAAAGGTAAAGCAGAAGTTATTACATACTATCTGATTAGTGATACAGAGGCCACACAAGACCCAAATAACACATACAGACGTTATGGTTCGCTGGAATTGATACCGACAGATGCGCTGACCACAATGGACGGCACACAACAACTAACGGGCAAATACCCGCTGTATCATCACTACCCCCGTACAACGGGTGTTGCAACCGAAATTTACAATCAGATCGTTGACATTCTGACAACGCAATGCGTCAATTTGCAAGGGCGCTTTGTTGAGTTGCAGTCCATTAAAGATGGCGCATACAGCGAAACAAACTTATGCTTGGCAACATTTGCAGATTATAGTGCCTATACAGATTTAATAAAGTACTATGGTATTGCAGACAACGAAAACATGTGCCCACGTGATTATGCATTGGGCGTTGATATTCAATCGTGGGGTGCGTGCCAATGTTGGGAAAATGGCGGTCGCCGCAGTAAATTTGGTACCAGTGCAAAATGTGCACCTGTGCTGCCACTGAATACCCCAGATGACGATGATTCGGACGGAACAAACTCAATTGCTGACGACGTTTTATGCAATGACAATAGCACCACAAAAACAGTGGACACAGCCACCAAAGAATCTGTATGGTGTATGCAAAGTGGCACATCTGGGGGTATATCCTTCAAGAATCAAGTGTGTCCAATAGAGAGCACAAAACTGAACACAGACGGCACCTGTGGCGTTCAGGATACAAAGTCGCTGAAAAACTTACCTGAGGGGATTACAAACTAATATGATTATCGTGTATAAAAAACACGTCGCCAAATTAGCGACGTGTTTTTTTATCCATAACTTATTTCCCACGTATGGCAGCCACACGGACGCCGTCGGCAATCAGTGCCGCAGGCGCACCATCATCGCGACGCCACAATTTATCCGCACGTGCCAAATCCACAATCATTTTGTTACGTACAGACGGAATAGATAACTGGCCCACCGCATCCAAAACGTTGTCCGCCGTGGCGTCCCCACCCAGATATTCCGGGTACACGCCATGGTTCAGCAATATATTGACCAACGACACCCATTTAATGCGAATTACCTGACGCACCAACCATGCGGTAATTGGATTCATTTTATATATGATAATCGCGGGAATATGTAACATAGCCAATTCTGCGGACACAGTGCCACTGGCCGCAATCGCCATATACGATTTGGCATATACCGAATAACGCTGCCCCGACGGAATCAGTGTCGTTGGCACACGCCAATGTGCAACCTGTGCCCGCACATAATCGGCCGTGGTTTCAACCGTTGGAATAATAAATCTATACCCCGTATACCCATTTGCAATCAGCGTTTCCGCCGTGCGACGGAAAATCGGCATCAGGCGTTTAACCTCTGACATACGACTGCCAGGAACAAGTGTGATAATCTTTTCTGCGTCCCCATCATGATAACGCACCGATTTATACTTGCCAATCAAACCGTCCGAAATAGGGTGACCAACTGCAACCGTATCTAAACCATATTTGGTGAAATACGGAACCTCAAAGTCAAAAAACGCATACAGTTTGTCGAACATCTCTGCATACTGTTTCGCGCGTGACGGACGCCATGCCCAAACCTGTGGCGCAACCACGTGATGAAATTCCAAGCCATCTGCAATCAGTGCACGACCCGCGGGCAATTTACGCACCTGTTTAATAACGCTGCGTGCAAATCCAGGCGCATCAATGGTCAAAACAACGTCCGGACGTGCCGCGATAATAGCATCGGCGGTTTGGTGAATGCGACGCAATAATGTGCGCGCGTGGGCAGCAACCTCAAACACACCCATAACAGCCAAATCGCCCATCGGAAACAAGGACTGCAACCCCGCCGCCACCATATTTTCGCCACCAATACCAACGAATTTTGCATCGGGCATTTCCGCCATAATGCGCGCCCCTAAAACATCACCAGACACTTCGCCGGCGATGATAAATACAATCAATTTTTTATCTGTTTTATTCTGCATTCTTGGCCGTACCAATTCCACGTTTTGAACGATTTTCGATAAAGTCAATCGCGTCCATCGCGTATTTGTTGTTCTTTACTTCCTTGCGTACGCGGGCCAAACGTTCAGCCACAGTACCTGCGCTGTCGCGAAAAACCGCAGAATATACATTGTGAATCGCGTGCATATCTTCGTTTGTGAAACCATGGCGCATCAATCCAACGCGGTTGATTGTACGATACACGGCACGTGGATTGCCATCATAAATCGCATATGGCAACACATCGTTGCCCACACCCGACATACCGCCAATAAACGCATTACGACCAATACGCGCAAATTGCAAGACCATCACACCACCGGACAAGATTGCGAAATCTTCAACCTCTACGTGACCCGCAACCTGAACCAAGTTTGACATAACGACGCTGTTACCAACCTTGCAATCATGACCAACGTGGGCGTTTACCATAATCTGGCAATCATCACCGATAACCGTACCATCAGACGCAGGCGTTCCCGAATGAATTGTTACATATTCACGAATTTTGCAACGTTTCCCGATACGCAGACCAGTCATTGTGGTTTCGTCCTGCCATTTCAAATCCTGACTCATCACACCCAATACAGCAAAAGGGTACACAATAGAATCATCACCTATGGACGTTTTGCCATCAATAACAACATTAGAAATCAGTTCCACACGTTCACCCAGCACAACATTTGACCCAACAATACAATACGGGCCAATTTTGCAGTCCGCGCCCAGCACGGCACCATCATGAATAATCGCAGTTGGATGTATATAAGAAGTCATAATAATTCCCACTTTTTTCATTTATTTCGTGGGAAATAGTATATTATTATGGCTTTAATTGGTATAAAATAAATATAACAAATTATAACAGACCGCGCACCGCGCGCATTGCCCCGCGCAGGTCAGGCACGCGCCGCATCGCAACCAGCCCCAGTGCAATCACAACCGGCATAACCGTAATCACACCGAACAGCACCAACACGGCCGCAAACAAAAGTTCCGCCAATCCCGCATGCACGCTGTCCCTGTGCCAAATGGTCAATGCCGACGACATAAACGACACCACCATCAACCCCAAGAATACCGGCACGGATTCAGTCATCACAAACAACACAACACACAATGTCGCGACAAAACGGAACATCCATTTTAACTTTATGTATGCTGACGCATGAATCGCACCACGCGAATTGACGTTCTGTAATGCAACGACCGCCGCCAACGCTGCCGCAATCAATACCAAGAACAGCAAATGAAACGCCGTCAATGCCCCCAGTTGCCCAAATCGGAAAAATTCAGGTTGCATCAATATTGCGGTTGTTGTTGCGCCAACAACCAACAGCGTTCCCGCAATCGGACGCATTTCTGCGCGTGCCACGCGGCCAAACAATACACCCAACCCAACCGCACCAATCTGTAACAGCGGCCCCCACCACGCATGCGTATCAGACAACCCGACAATCAATATCGCCAGCACGGCAATCACCCACGCGCGACGTCCACGTAAATATGGTGCGACTTTCGCCCAATCCGTCCCCCGTACATGTGACGTAATAAACATCGATGCCACAAACACAATCGCCGCAATCATAAACGGCAACACGGTTGCATTATCACGCAACACCGCATAATTGCCCCCAAACAGCACAACCCAACACAGCGTCATAACAACCGTCGTCACGCATGTGCGCAGACCCGCGTTCTGGCGTGTCCAGCCCAAACGGCCCAAGAAGTCCGCCCCGTACATATACACCATTGCAAACAATGGCACACACAAAACAGCCCACCACAAAAACGCCGGTGCATACAATGCCGCATTGTTAAACGCACTGACCGCACTTTGCACAATAATTGCATCATCAAACATAAACTTGCCTTTTGATTTTGTTGAATTATTATATGCGTATGACGAAAAAACAAGGAATTTTTGGTTTGCTGGGCGGTCGCGTACAATGCCACAGTGGCATATACAACCCGACATCCGACGCGGTATGGCTGGCGGCATTTGCCACGCCGAACGCCGAAACCATGCTGGACGTCGGCACGGGAACGGGCGCGGTCGCACTATGTTACGCTACCCGCAACCCAGACACCCACATTACCGCGATTGATACGTCGGCCGATATGCTGGACGCGGCGCGGGCGAACGCAGAACTCAATCACCGCGACATTGAATTTATAAACGCCGACATATTGAATTGGAAAACAGACCGCACATTTGATTTGGTCGTATCCAATCCACCATACTTTCACGGCACCCCCGCCACGCACAATGCACATCACAATGCGGACTTGCACGCATGGACACGCGCGTGCCTGCGCCGCGTGCGCCCACGGGGACACGTGGCCATGATTTCAGACGCCGCCACAATCGACACCATCATCGCGGCCATGAAACCGACATGTGGCGACATCAATATATTCCCGCTGTTCGGGGCAAAGCGCACCGCCGAACGCGTACTGATATCGGGCCGCGTGGGCACGCGGGGCGGGGCGACGTTGCATATGGGGCTGTCCATGAACAACGATGCCGTTTTGCGCGATGGCTTGACTATTGCAGATACATTGTCTAAACTGGGTCGGACATGATAAGTTTTATTGCCAGACATTTTACATCATTATGGGCGTTGATTACGTCGCCGTTTCGCGCGCTGTGGCGCGTGATTGTGCGCATATTCCCACCGCGTGAATTTACGGTTATGGACACGCCACGTGGCAACGTGTACACATTCAAGCAGAGCAGTTTTTGGCGTTTTACCAAGTTCTGTGGCAAGGTTGGATTGATTATCTGGGCATCATGGTCAACATACGTATTTGTATATCACCGCCCACTGTTGCAAAAGCGCACCCAACAACTGGAAGAGGCACATGCCACCCACGCACGCCAGATGTCTGATTTGCAGACATACCTGAAAAAATACAACGATTTGACGCGCAGTTTGAACGTCATTGACGACAAAATCTTGAACTCCAAGAAACTGGACGAAAAACAGAAAGAAGATTTGATGAACAGTCGTCTGAAAACGTGGGGCGAACTGGATTTCTTGCGCACACGCCTGACGGAAATGTTCACAAACGACGAATATGTGCCAGAATACACAAAACTGTCTGAATTATCGGCGGAATACGAACTGACCCGTGCCGAAAACGAAGAATTAAAGAAACGAACCGCAAAAATGGTTGAATCTATGCAGGCGGTTGCCGACGCCGATATTCAGATTGTGGACATAGTGTCCAAGATTTCATCTGATAACATTGCCGATTTGCGCAAAAATCTGAAACAAATCAATGGCACAATCGCAACATTGGGCCTGTCACAGGCGTCATTGGTACGCAGTGCGAACAAATACACCAACCCATTTGTTGGCACGGCATTCAGCCCGATTGAACTGGACCAAGAATTGGATCCAAAATACCAGAAATTGGCCGATGATTTGGAACTGTGGCATGGTCTGTCACGCTTGAACACGATATTGCCACTGGGCGCACCAGTAAAAAAGGTACGCATTACATCAAATTATGGTAAACGCAATGACCCATTCACGGGCAAGCCCAAGAGCCACCGTGGCATTGACTTTGCAGGCAAGATTGGTACAGAATTGATGGCGGTTGCACCTGGCCGTGTGGTGTCCGCGGGCGAACGCGTGGGCTATGGCACAACGGTTGAAATTGATCATGGGTTGGGATTCACAACATTGTATGCCCACCTGTCGCAAATAATGGTATCACGTGGCGATTGGGTTCGCCCAGGGACGGTTATCGGTCTTGGTGGGTCATCGGGACGCAGCACCGGTCCACATCTGCACTATGAAATCAGATACAAGGGCGCGCCATTTAACCCAACAACATTCGTAAAGGAAAAATAAAATGCTGGCTTTTACAAACGCAAAAGAAAAACAGTCCCCAACGATTATCGGGGCAGGGTGCAAATTGACCGGCGACATCAAAACCGATCACGTTGTCCAGATTCACGGGCACGTTGTTGGCAACGTTACCGCGGGCACGGTTGTAATCGGTCGTGGTGGTCGCGTTGTTGGTCGTGTGGTCGCCGAAACACTGTTTTTGCACGGCACATTGGACGGCCCAGCAACCGTTGACACCGCAAATATGTTCAGTGCCGCACAAATGACAGGCGTGCTGTCATATCGCACATTGAACATCACTGGCAACACGGGTTTGGAATGTAAACTGGCAAAGCGCAAGGACAAGGGAAATGAATAAAAACATATCTAAAATCTATATCGCATCAGACCACCGTGGGGTCGGTTTGAAATTGTACCTGATTGAAATGCTGGCGGCGGCTGGGTATCAGGTTGTGAATCTGGGCACAGACGACCCAAACACACCTGTTGATTTCCCAGACGTTGCAGCAAATGTTGCAAACACAATGGCAAACGACAAAAAATCACGCGGGATTCTGATTTGTGGCACGGGCGCGGGCATTATGATTGCCGCGAACCGCTATCGCCACATTCGCGCATCACGTTGTGAACGCCCCGAACAGGCGCGCGATGATCGTTTTCACGACGACATCAATGTCTTGGCATTGGCCGCGGACGATATTGATATCGAAATGGCATTTGTTGTTGCACAAACATTTCTGGAAAGTCCATTTGACGATTGCGAACGTCGCGTCCGTCGAATCCAAAAGATATCATAATAAAAAACGCGCCATCGGCGCGTTTTTTAATAGATGACAAAGGCGGACACACTTTCTCTCGAACTTCACGACGCATTAGGGTTTGGATAGCAATATGCTCCATTATATGATGAAACTGAGCTAGTACTGGGCTCATAACACACTTTGGTGGTGGTGCTCGCATCAATTGTGTCACCGGTCCCCACCGTGTATTTACCTGTGCTGTCAGAATCTGTGTAACTGGGGCAATAGCACTTATTAGACAAGAGAATCCAACCACTATAACCACAATAATAGGTTGTCTCTGTCCGATCCGCGCAACAATACCTCTTAGTTGTACCCGCAGCACAGGCTACTGCATCATTGCATGTTGCAGCAATCGCATTCATCGATGACATCAACCACACGGACATTACAAATGCCATGCTGGTAATAAATTTTGTTTTCATTTGTTTCTTGCCTCCCGTATCAAAAACAAAAACCACCGGTTTCCACAGGTGGTCAGGAGGTTGACTACAATCCTTAGAATTGTGTTGCTTATTTGATATTCAGCAACCCTCCTGACCTAATAAATCAGGAGTTTGTTGTTTTCGTCCGAATAATAAAAACAGCGCATAAATGCGCCCCTTTACCATTCTGACGCTAAGGCAGAGGTAGCCACACCCCATCACTGGAACACCCAATGACATCAATCATTATACAGAATACACCAACTAAAAACAAGAGATAATTTTTCGTATAAAAAACGCGCCATTGGCGCGTTTTTTATTCACTGTAATAACAGTCATTGATATATTCGTATTCATATGAACCCGTGGGGTCAAACGCCGTCCCCTTTGTACCCGCAGGCAGGTAACAATCCGTGATACCACCATCATTTGCGGTCGCACTTGTCCCCGAACTGGGGCACGCAGAACAAGTGCCATTACTCAGGTAATATCCGGGCTTGCACGCCGTGTATGATTTGTCCGTGGACACGCATGCCGCATGGACATTCTGGGACGATACTAACAGTATTATACCAATTACAAAAATAATTTTACGTTTCATATTGATGTCTCCTTAGTTGATTGTTTAGGAACCGCATGATGCTGGCAGGCGCACCATGGAACACAGTTCGCCATTGTAGTCTGATGATATGTCACTGGGGGTATAACAATCATATGTGGTAACTGTTGCGGCGCATGTGCCGTAATTTTGTGTATACCAACCCTTGCTGTCCGATCCGCTGACGCTGCTACGCTTGCATGTGCCGTCAAGAATACCGGCACTCCAACCGGTGGGACAACTGGTTTTTGTTCCCGTCTCCCCCGTTTCGCAGCAATATTTTTGGCAGTTCGACTGTGCAGCACTGGCGCATTGGCTGGCATCGTAGCATACACCGATGAGTGGGATTGCTGCTGCAATCGCATTTGTTGGTGGTATCAGCCACAAGGACATAAAAATGCCGCCGGCGGCAATAAGTTTTGTATTCATTTGTTCTTTTCTCCCGCGTTTGTATAAACAAAAACCACCAAGTTTTTGGTGGTCAGGAGGTTGAGAACAATCCTTAGAATTGTGTCGTGTATTTGTATATTCCACGAACCCTCCTGACCAATAAAATCAGGAGTTTGTTTTTCGTCTGAATAATAAAAACAGCGCATAAATGCGCCACTGTACCATTCCGACGCTAAGGCAGAGGTTCTCACACCCCATCGTTGGAACACCCAACGACAAGAGTATTATACGGAATATACCCGATTAAAACAAGAGATTATTTTCTTGGCATAAAAAAACGCGCCAATGGCGCGTTTTTTATTTCTTTACAACAAAGTTCACTAACTTGTTCGGAACAACGATTGTCTTGATTATTTCACAACCAGACAACTTTGCGCCCGCCGCCGCGCGCGCCGCATCCACAATTTCGGATTCAGGCGCACCGACCGCAACCGTAAATTCTGCGGCACGTTTTCCATTCACCGATGCAACGATCGTCATTTCGGTCTTGGCCAATTTTGACGCATCATATGTCGGCCAATCAGACAACGCCAACATTGTATCATTGCCCAATTTTTCCCACATTTCTTCGGTCAAATGCGGTGCAAATGGATTCAGTACACGCACCAGCGCAGTGTATGCCGCGCGTGGCATCGTGCCACCCGAAAACGCATTCAAGTATTCCATCATTGCGGAAATCGCGGTATTGAAACGCATACCATCAATACGTTCGGTTACATCCGCAACCAACTGGTTCATCAGGCGTTCTTGTTCCGCCGTCATCGGCGCATCTGTCAAATTATCAGACAGGTTTTCCACACGTTTCAAGAAACGCTGAACACCCGCCATCGCGCCATCTGTCCAAACCACATTGTTTTCCCATGGCCCCAGCGACAGAACCGCAACGCGTCCCGCGTCCGCACCAACCGACGCGACCAAATCCGCAACCATAAACCCGTTGCCACGCGATTTTGACATCTTGTACCCGTCGTTACCCATCAACAACCCTTGGGCGGTGCGGCGCGCATATGGTTCGGCGGTATTCACCAGCCCCAAATCATACAACGCATGATGCCAGAAACGCGAATAAATCAAATGACGCGTGTTATGTTCGTGCCCACCGTTATAGTGTGCAACCGGCATCCAGCGTTCCATCTGCTGGCGCGAACAAAATTCTTTGTCATTTTTGGGGTCAAGATAGCGCAGAAAATACCACGACGACCCCGCCCAACCTGGCATAGTATCTGTTTCACGACGCGCCGGCGCACCACAGCACGGGCAGGGCACATTCACCCAATCCGTCGCACGCGCCAATGGCGATTCACCACTGTCCGTCGGGCGATAACCCATCATATGTGGCTGCATAACCGGCAACTGGTCATCAGGCACAGCAACCCATCCACACTTGTCACAATGAATCATTGGAATTGGTTCACCCCAATACATCTGGCGCGAAAAACCCCAATCCTTTAATTTATACTTTACCGTGCCACGCGCAACACCATGTTCCGTGCCGTATTTAATTGCCGCCGCAATCGCGTCTTCTTTGTTCATACCGTCCAAGAATGACGAATTGATGTGCGGGCCATCGCCTTCCCATACTTTGTCGGGTTCGCCCCCCGCCAACACTGGAATAATATCCAAACCGAATTTCTTGGCAAAGTCCCAATCACGGCTGTCATGTGCCGGCACGGCCATAATCGTACCATATGCATAATCCACCAATACATAGTCCGATGTAAAGACCGGTATTTCGCGTCCAGTAAATGGATTTATCGCGGTAATACCCTGTAATTGCACGCCTGTCTTTTCGCGCGTGGCGTCCGTCCGTTCAATCTCTGTCTTGGCGGCGGCGGCACGAATATACGTGCGCACCGCATCGGCATTTTCAACGAGACCATCGTCCAACCATTTGCGCAACAATGTGTGTTCCGGCGCAATCACACAGAACGTCACACCAAATATAGTGTCCGGACGCGTTGTGTACACAGTCATAACATCGTCACCCACACGAAAATCAATATCAGCACCCGTCGAACGCCCAATCAGGTTTATTTCATCTTTTTTGATACGCTCATCAAAATTCACATCGCGCAGACCGTCCAACAATTTCTGGGCATATTTTGACAATGCCAAGTTCCACTGCATTTTTTCTTTCTTTTCAATAATGCCGTGGCAACGTGGACACTTGTTATCTTCTAATTCTTCGTTAGTATATGTGGTCTTGCATTCAGGACACCAATTCATCGGTAACGCGGATTTGTACGCCAACCCCGCACGCCAGAACCGAATAAACATCCACTGTGTCCATTTAATATATTCAGGATCAGACGTTGCAACACGTGTTTCCGGATTGACCGACCAACCAACCTTGTCAATCATTTCAGAATATGACTTTATCAAATCGCGCGCCACATCCGCGGGGTGACGACCAATTTTTGTTGCATAGTGTTCACCCGCAATGCCCATCGCATCAAATCCCATAGGGAACAATACATCATAACCACGCGCACGACGAAAACGCGCCATCACGTCCATACCAGTATAGTTCATCATATGACCCGCGTGCATACCCGCACCCGACAAGAACGGAAATTCCACCAAATTATAAAAGCGTGGTTTTGAACCATCATTTTTTGGCACAAATACGTTCGCTTCGCGCCAGCGACGTTGCCATTTGGCCTCGCGTTCCAGTACTTTTGTGATATCGTCTGCCATTATTATATACCTTTGTTAAAATCGGATTTAATGATATATTCTGGGGCGCAGAAATTCAAGTAAAAATCGCGCTATGCCGCCACAAAGTGCGCCAAAAACTCAACATTACCACTGCCGCCGTGAATTGGCGATTCCGTCAGTCCAGCGCGCACAAAGCCCGCATCACGAAACGCGTCCGTCGCACGATTTATTGCATACTCGTGCCACTGGTGCGATTTGATTACGCCCGCACTGCGCGCTGCGATGTTACGTGGTACTTCGAATTGCGGTTTTATCAGCGCGATAACATCACGCGCGCCCCACGCACGCAAGATTGGCGCAATGTCTGCCAACGATATAAACGATACGTCAATCACCACCAAATCCACGGGCTGAATTGGTTGCAACGTGCGAATATCGGTCTGTTCCAGTGATAATACGCGCGCATCATTCTTTAATTCGGCAACCAACTGATCTGTTCCCACGTCAACCGCAATCACGCGCGACGCACCGCGCGCCAACAACACCGACGTGAATCCGCCCGTACTGGCCCCAATGTCCAAACAAACACGCCCCGCGGGATTTACCCCAAACCCGTCCAACGCATGTTCTAATTTCAAACTGCCGCGACCAACGGAATAGGGCAAATCACCACCAACCAGCACATCCGCGTCAGAAACGACCTGACTGGGCTTTGCCGCCACCACACCATTTACCGTGACCAACCCACCACGAATTGCCGCCACCGCGCGTGCGCGTGTCGGGTAAATATTCTGTGAAACCAGTGCGACATCTAATCTCATAATGCACACATAATAAATTACTACGGATTAAAAATCAACACTATAAAAAATGCTGGCAAAAATGCAACACTCTCACACGATACAAAATTAAAAAACAAATCAATAAACAAATAGATATAACCCGATATTAAAGTTTTTAATTACTAAACTGCAAATTGTCCAACCACCCCGCTAAAAAAATACCGCAAAAGCACAAAAAAACACCCCCAGAATTGCCAAAAAAACGCAGAAATCCGCCGTTTTCCGCGATTTTCCGGAGCAAAATAGGGCGCATTTGTCGATTTTTGCCCCAAAATCACCACCAATACCACACCAAAAACATGCAAATCATAACAATAAACACAATGCATTTTATAATTGTAATAACAAAATGATACACAAATATTATTATAAACAATTTCAATTTAATATGACGCAATCGCCCATATTAAAACCACACCACACAAAAACACAAATCAAAAATATATTTTCATACCACGCACACCACAAACGCCCACAGTAATCGTTCGTCCAGTCAAAGCGCATAACACATATTATGTTATACAGGCGCGCCAACGAAAACAAGCAACGCGCAGTTTGAGTTGCAGCTTGTCCGAATACAACAAATCTATTTGTTATATTCGGAAAGTATACATAATATACATTATGCGCCTTTTCGGAAGAAAAAAAATAAATCCTCTTCTTCCGCCTCCGGGCGATGTTCATATCTCTGATATCCATCATAGCACGAACGATGTCCGGCGTCAAGTCATGATGTGGTTGTTCAAAATTATACCATGACCTTTCTTCTTCAAATCTTTTCCAGATTTGCTGATAACGGCGCCGCCAATTACGCGGCACGCTGAACTTTCGGCCATTATACTGAACCTTACCTGTTTTGGACATTGACAATATTTCATCCGGCGACAAACCATCCGGCAAATTACACGAACTGCGGCCAAACGGTGGACGCTTACCTGAATCTGGACAATAACCTTTCTTATTGACATAACCTGAAACATATTTCATGGACTGAGGCGTCAAAGTACCGTCATAAACAAACCCTTTATTCCAAGCTTTACGAAGCAAATCCAAAGGATAACGGTAATTATAAAACAGCACGTGCCAGTGCTCTCTTCCACTATCTTCACCATACTCGCCAGCGACGAACATTTTTACAAATCTTGTACCATCCAATCGGCGTAATCTTTTCATGAACAAAGCAAAATCAGGGTAATAAAGTCCATCTGTCAAATTTTCGTCATTGTAAGTCAGGGTCAAGAACTGACCTTTCTTACGATACTCGTGCGCGGCGAATATTGATATTATCATTTTTTCGTTCACCAATCGCAGCTTACACGCGCGACATTTACCACATGGAAATTTGCCGTTCGGATTCTCGCAAAACATCTTGAACTCCTTGCTCTGCTTGATGTGTGTCAGTTGGTCGTTATATATCAAGTAAGTATAACGACCAACGCTCGGCCAAAGCCTCGCCATTTTCGCTTACCGCGCGCCCATGCTCTGACCGGCGGCGCGCTCCTCGCGTTCATGGCACGACATTGGCTCGCTTACCGCTGCGCTGCTCGGCCGAGGCCTCCGGCCTCGAACCTTGCGCTATTTGCAGCGGGCGCATACTGTTCATTCGCAAATGCTTCGCTGCTCATTCACGACGTGCGCCCTGCTTTCTGCGCTGCGCTAATCGGCCGGCGGCCTCGGCCGATACGCTCCGCTTAGCTGCGACGGCGGCCTTTTTTGACCGCTGGAGCGTGTTTAATCATTTCCGGCTGCTGTGATAGCAAAATGTCTTCGCCGAGCTCTCCACGGTCGTCATAATCGTAGACATCATTATCGAAGTCAGCCATCGTTTCGGAATCCAGCTCGTCTGCCAAATCCTCGGAAATTACCAGCATCTGCTGCGCGTCCGCAGGCGTCAAAACAGGTGAACGCTGGTCTGCGACATCGTCTTCAGCAGAAAACGCGTTACAGCCCGATTTTTTCGGGCCAAATGGGTATATAAATTTACTCTTTTCGTATTTGTTTGACATTTTATCTCCTTTCTGTTATTTTAGGGGTATGAAAGCTGGTTGGGCAGAATTTTTAGTAATCGCAATAGCAATCGCTACAATTATTTTCATCAGTAGCGTAATTCTTCGGGTATTCGCGACATTGGGTAAAATTCTTCGCGGTGAGTAATATCTCCATCACGAGCATCACGAATAACGCTCTTTATAGAACGAATTAATGATCCGTCTGTACCATAAGAACCAGAACGAGTTTTACCATAAAGCTCATATTCTGCATCCATAGCTTCAGCAGTAACTTTACGCGCTTGAACCTTAGTCATACCATTATCAACCAATATTTTCTCAGCCTGACGGCGCAACAAAACATTTTGTGCGGCCAAATTTTTATTCTGTTCCGTCAAATTCCGAGCTGTTTCATTGGCGACACTGGTCTCAGCCTTAGTCTTACTCACATCAGCACGCGCTTTCTGTATGCCAATAATATCAATCGGCGTAATCTCTGGCGCACGCATTGTGGCAGCCGCACCAGACGGCGTCGATGCACCATTTGCACCGGCGGCAAGCAGCCGGTTAAAACCGGCTGCTTCCAAATCCTTGGCGTGGCGTTGAACTGCTGTATTTGACATACGCTCTTGAAAAGCCATTTGCTCACGCGCCAACTGTTTATTCATGTTATTGGTATCGCGTTGGCTGAACCAATTCAAAACACTTGACGCACCATTCATAGCAGTTTGTAACCAATCCATAATTTCCTCCTTATATCAAAGTCGGCTGCTGGAAACGCTTAAATGGACGACGTGCTTTCAGTTCAAAGCCCATTTGAACCTGAATCTGGTCTTCGTCTTTAACAGAGAACGAACGGTCTGTAGGACGCTCATAACGCCATTTAGCAGACAATACAGGTTCAGTTTTATAAGCACGCGCCATGTTCCAGTGCAAGAACGTATCTTTCATATGGCCATGCAACATCGATGGAATGTTCCACAAATCAGAATACTGCGGAATAAAACCAAAAGCTTCGTCCGGATTCGAAGAATTTGGGAATATCTGTTCACGTTTAACAGGTTGATCACCGATGCCTTGCATCATTGGTACTGGGATGTCCAAACGATTACGACGAAACATATACGCTGGAATGAACTCACGATACTGTGAGCGCGGCATAACGTTCAAAATCGAAATCACAAAGCTATGTTCAATAACCTTGATGTGCATCGGACGATTTATACCACCTGTAATACCGTGACCTGCCAAGTTACCCTGCGGGGAGGTATCATTGGTACTCGATGTCTGCAAAACCTCGCTGAATACAACCGGCATACGGTACGAACCATGGAAAATCGGACGCTGTACGCGATCGTCTGGGA
>CAVGNU010000009.1:32357-33522 GCA_963630775.1 Bacteroides fragilis
CTGATACCGAACATCTTCAACGTGTATTCAACAGCACGAGCACCTGCATATTGCAACATTTCGCCATAATGCTGCATACGCCGTGCCAAACGCTCAGCAGTTACCGCAATGCCTGACGCATCAGACAAATCAGCAGTCACACCAGTCAAATCAACATACTGACCGGTAGAACCACGAATAGTACTAGAAGACGTAACATTAGTATCAAATTTGATTGGCGCACCTGAATAACCATTATAATAATTAAGAACACAAGATGTAGACGATAATGTAACCTTCAATGACTGACCAGGCATAATAGCACCTGGTTGCGTACCATCAAATAAAACCTGACCATTCGCAAGAACAGTACCAGCTTTCAATATATACCAAGCAGTATCACCTTCAGGCAATGTAGTCGAACCAAAATGTGTCTCAACGGTATCGAGAACACCACCATACCAATACAAATCGGGACCATTATACACCGCAGTAACACCAGTTTTAACCTCAACAATCGAAGGTTGCAAAGGTGAGTTTCCAGAAATCGGCAATTTTACCTGCGGGCCACGCTGGGTATTCGGCATTGCTTTACCAAAGTAATCACGAGACCATGCTTTAGGGAATACACCTTTAACACACAGCTGATAATCAATAGTATCACCAGATGGCGTCTCAAAAGAATATTTACCTTCAATAAAGTCCTGATATTTCGTCAAATCCAGTTTCTTAATGAAATTCTGATCACGGTAATTCTCGTTGATAATGTGCATGTATGCCAAAATAGGCAACGCAGAATATTTTAGGCGCGGCCAGCGGCAACAATGACTTTCTCACCAGTATCAACATCGGTATAATTGGTCGGGTAATTCAACCAGTCCGCAATAGAACCAGGTTCAAAACCTGTTTCTGGAACAGTGACCATAGGGGTATCAATCAACTGATTACCATCTTCACCACCGGTCAAATAATCATCCCAATTGATACCAATTTTTTCGCACAGCTGGCGAACTGGAACAGTATATGTATCGACGGTTGCAATTACATTCGACATCGTCGGCGCAACCTGTGGCAGGAAACGCATCAACGATTTAATAGTCAAAACGAAACTGTCGCCGGGGAAACACTCAACGACGTTACAAGGGTAATTCAAACCCATATTTATAGTACCGGTGCAATCAAACAC
>CAVGNU010000010.1:0-29432 GCA_963630775.1 Bacteroides fragilis
AAAAAATAACAAACGACCGCTTTGGGTCGTTTTTTGTTTTTTTCTGCGGGACGCGTACCCGTAAAAATCACCCCGCGATGCGGGGTGTTTTTCTTAGAAGCGATATGATCCGGAAACCTTGATATTATGCAGTTGAATATCTTGGTTATACTGGTAACGGTAATCCAGACCAATCTGCAAGCCACTGGCCGACAGCATTTCTACGCCGCCACCGATGTTCGCCCACATTGGATCGATATCGATATCGTACTTTGTGAACGAATTTGCGACCGAGAACTTGTATTTCGCGTTGTCTGGCGCACCCAACACATCGTATTCGATTCCGATTGTCGCATATGGGCGAATCTGGAACCATGCCGATGGATAGATACGCTTTTGCGCGGTCAACGAATACCCAGGCGTAAATATCAGATACCCGTCAGATTCCATATCCATATAATCCTGACCACGGGCCTTTTCCGTCAGCGAGAATCCAAAGTTATACCCAACGCGCGCATACATATTGCCCACGACATACTGGTTCAGCCAATCATGCAGCAAGCCCCATTCACTGGTGAATGCAACGTCATAGCCCGTACCGTCAATCGCACCATCCATATATGTCTGGTGGCGCGTGGTATCCAATACATGGATATCCAAGAACGCATTACCATAAACACGTGTCTTTTCGCCCAATGTCTGCATCAAATAACCACCCAGACCGATGTTGGTATCTGCAACCTTGACATCAACGTTTCCAGCGATGAACGGATTTGCAACAGTATAGCCCAAATTCATAGAATCCGAATTGTCAGCAGACATGTGCGATATGCGCCCTGTCAACCCCAGAATCAATGTTTCTGAATGTTGCCAGTCAAATCCACCCGCGACGTTGATACGATTACCATCAACGCGTTTGCCATCGGATACTTTCTGGTTAAACATACCAAATTCTTCGTCAACCCACGCCTTTTTCAGGTTGCGGTTACGATTCCAGATAAATTCGTCAAACATGCGGTCTTCGAATGAACGGAAATTAGTATGTTCATTCAAGACAATGCTGCCCACGACCTGTTCGATTTCGCGTGGCTGAACCAAGCGGCTGAAACGTGACAACGCCGTACCGTCGCGATTCGTATTATAATCTTCCATACGCTTGTACAGTTCGTTGCCCAACTGTTCCAGATTTGTGCCACGGAATATCACAGGCAACATTTCCAGCGCATGACGGCCATAGAATCCTTTGCCAGCGGCTGCGCCAGCCAACATGTCGTCCAACGCGCCTGCGGACATATATTCGCCACCCGTATGCCCTGGGGTACGGCCAACAATCGGTTGAATCTTGAATACTTCAACTGGCCCACCAAAGCGTGGATCAAATACCACATAAACACTGTCCTCGACACCATCGCCGTCGGTGTCACGCACGGTCAAGTATGCAGAATCCGCATCAACCAATGCACCGCTGAAATAGTCATAGCACAGCGTCCCCGTATTATTACACACAACAACGTTCAGGTTACGCAGTTTATCGCCTAATTCTGTGACGCCATCGTCTGCATGTACCAGCCAGATTGCATCGCCCGCTGTTGCCAATTCACGCAACGCAATGCCGATTTGGTCTGTCGCGTTTGCAAACCCAGTCGATGGATTACGCACCAGCGTCAGATCAGACGTGAATGCACCATCAACCTGAATCAATGCACCCGCATTGCCGTCTGTGGCGTTTGTGATGCGTCCCAGTGTGTTATCGTCCGCCAAACTGACCGATGACCAGTAATTGCGTGTTGGCGCGGTCAGCACATCACGACGTCTGACATCAACGTACAGGCCACTGTCGTTATCAAACAGATAGTTGCCACCAATCGTCATTTCTTGCAAGCCACCAAAGCGCACACCACCAGAAACATTACCGTCAACGCCCACAGTCAGGCCCGCATTGGAATATACGTGCATGTTTTTAACATCGATATTGCCCGCAACCGTCAGGTCAGGCGTATTGATGTCCAGCGCGCCCGATGTTTGCTGAATACTACCGTCCACAATCACATTAGACGCAGACAACGCATAACTGTCGCCGGTGATATTTGCATCACGCGCCGCGATTGTCCCAGCATAATTTTGGTATAAGTTTTTGACTGTAAATGCACCCGCAGATTTCATACCCGCGCCCGACAATGTTGCCGTGCCATTATTGGCAAAGTAATCAACATTTGCCACATCAGTACCCGATGCAATCGTCAAATCGCCATCATTGTCAACCGCACCAAGGGTCATACCGCGCGCCGCATTCAGTGTCAAAATACCCTTGTTCGAAATACCACCAAATGTGATACTGGAATTTTCAGACGAAATCGCCGTTGTTGCGCCTGACGCAACATTCGCCGCACCGGTAAATGCAACCGCATTTTTAACCGTGTATGCAACCGTGCTGGTGTTTGCCATCAACGCGCCCGTGGCGGTCAAACTGCCCGCGGTAACGTTTGTGTTACCAACGATACTCAGCCCAGATGACACCACACCAGCCATCTCAGACGCATGCGTTATATCGCCCGCAACCGAAATCAAATCATCAGACGTGATTGTTGGTGCATTGATAACCGCACTGCCCCCAGACACGGTCAACATTGCCATATTCAATTTTTCCGCCGAAATATTCAATTTCAGGTTTGATTGAATCGCCCGCGCGGTAATGGAATCCGCCACGACCAAATTCAATGTGCCGCTATTGTCAATCTGGCCAACCGTCAGGTCAGACGTACTGTTGATATTTGCGTTGCCACTGCTGACCAATGCGCCCACGTCAACGCTTGCACCGTTGATTGTCAATGTGCCACCGTTGCTGGTCTGGCCACCGATTTTTGCCGTGCCAACCGCGTCAATTTTAACCGTACCATCGGTCGCCAACGCGCCAGCCATCGTGAAATCTTGCTTTGATGTCAATGTCAACGTTTTGCCACTGGCGATTGTCGCGCTGTCAAAAGACATGTCGCCCGCGCTGGTTTCCATGGTATATTCACTGCCACTGATAACCATGCCGCTCATTCCCCATGTCGGCGTTGTGTTGTTAAACAACAATTCGCCACCAACACTGATATCGCCCGTCGTCGCAGTCAATGATTCCCCAGACAGCACAATTAAACCGTTTGTTGTGCCGCGATTCGTCAATGATGTAGCATTTGCATTTGCCGCTGCAATTTCCAGCCACGCACCATTGGTTGCCGATGCCGCGCCCGTAACATTCAGGTTTTGCCCCGACGCACGCGACGCATCCGCAGAACCAAATATCAAACGCTGGTTTGCATTTGTCGCCAATGCGTCACCACCAACGTCCATCCGTGATGCGTCCACACGCACCGTACGTGCGGTTGTATCAGTAACGCTAACATCACCGCCAATATTGATTGTGCCGTTATTTGATTTCAACACAAACGCCGTTGTTCCGTCCGCAGCAACAGACATGTCACCTGCATTGGTCGCGGCACTGCCACTGGCGATAAAATTACCATCAATTTGAACAGAATTTTCAACAGTCAGGTTTTTAACCGCGCTACGCAAACTCAATTTACCGCCAGACACAATCATTTTGTCCAGAATTTGAATATTGCCAATCAGCGCATTCATTTCGACCGCACCACCCAATACATTCAGATTCTTGGCCGAAATATTATCGCTGGCACTGCCCGAACCACTGACTGTTATCGAACCTGCATTGTTCGTCAAATCACCACCAATCGTGATATTACGCGCCGTAATTTTCAAATCACCCGTATCGCCCACAGACGTACCATTCACAACATTGCCACCAACCGTCAGTACGCCGCTGGACGATGCCGATGCCGATACACTCAAATTGCTGGTGTTTGCAATACTTGCCACATTGACAGTATTACCTTGGATTTGCATTGTGCTGCCACTTGTGTTGGAAATCGCGCCGCCCTCCAGTGCACCAGACGCTGTAATCGTTGCATTTGCGGTCGCACCATCACCAGAAATCACACCCGTTGTTATGCCCTGACCACTAACGCTCAGTGTGCCCGTATTGCGAATCGATGTAGATGTGAAATTACCCGCACTGCTCAATGTCAGTCCGGCAATACCGCCTTGTGGTAAAACCGACGCATTAGAAATCGCACCAAACGACATATCACCCTGCGTCGTTTCAATATTTGCCATACCTTGTTCCAGCAAGATATCGCCCGCCATCTGTAAAGAGCCGGTTTTCAACGTGAATTTACCGCTGTTGGTCATATTGCTCCAATCAATATTCTGGGCAATTTTGGTCAGGCCCGAAATATTCGCCACAAATACACCACTGTTGACGATGGACGCATTCTGGCCGTTACCACCATTGATGGTCAAACTGTCACCATTGATGTTCATTGTCCCAGACCCAGACGTATCTTCGTTTGTGATTGCGCCCGCGATGGTAATATCTTTTGCCGATATGGTAACCGTACCTGCGGCCTTGTTTTCCAAACTACCCGTGGTGGCAGTATTAGTCAGTGTCAAATTACCACCCGCCGTTATATTCAACGAACCTGCGACATTTTGAATTGTACCCGATGTAATATCACCACCCGCTGTAATTTTACCGGTATTGTTTGCATTGTTGTACTCGAACTGTTTCATGGAAATGGAATCAGTTGCATTCAAATTAACATCGGCATTGGCCACTATCGCGCCCGACGTGAACGACTTGATACCGCCACCGGCAATACCACTGTTTGCCGCAACATTCAGCGCACCATCCGCTTTTATCGTGCCACCAATCTGCACGTTCATTCCCGCCGCCGTACCGTTCTGAATCCCCAGCGTCACGCCAGATTCAATGTTCAGATCATTACCAATAACAACATTGCCATCGGACTGAATGGTGAAAGAACCCGTATCGCGCAAAATTGCCAAATCGCCGTTACCGCCCTGACCCGTGCCACCAACATAAACCGCACCAGCAACATTCAAACCATTTGTCGTCGAACCATCGCCCAAGACCAAACTGGTGTCCGTTGCGTCAATCGTTTTACTGGCATCGGTTGTGCCGATATTCAGCCCACCCGAAAACGTGGCCGCGCCCGCGCCAAAAGGCATCAAGCAACATACAACAGATACTAATTTTTTTGAAAACAGAGACATTTTTCTTTCCATTCCTTGCAATTTGTTATTCCATTATAAAAAAAAAGTTGGTATAAGGGCAAGACAAATATTACAATTACAGCAAGGAAAGGGGAAGTAAATATGTACGAAATAAAATCAGTTCATGCACGCCAAATTATGGACAGCCGTGGCAATCCCACCGTTGAATGCGACATTGTGTTATCTGGGGGTGCACGTGGTCGCGCGGCCGTACCATCGGGTGCATCAACCGGCAGTTTCGAAGCCCTTGAACTGCGCGATGGTGGCGACACATATATGGGCAAAGGCGTCACAACCGCCGTACGCAATGTAAATGAAATCATTGCCCCTGCGATTATTGGCATGGCGGCAAATGACCAGACCGCACTGGACGAAAAAATGCTGGCATTGGACGGCACACGGAACAAGGAAAAATTGGGCGCGAACGCGATTCTGGCCGTATCATTGGCGGCGGCACACGCGGCGGCAGACCAATCGGGCGTGCCATTATATAAATACATCGCGGGCGTGTACGGCAACGCGAATCCATGCGTATTGCCACGTCCAATGATGAACATCATCAACGGTGGCGCGCACGCAGACAACGGCTTGGACGCCCAAGAATTTATGATTATTCCAAATGGCGCAAAATCTGAATCCGACGCAATCCGTATGGGTTCTGAAATATTCCACCATTTGAAAAAGATTCTGAAATCCAGCGGCAATTCAACCAACGTCGGTGACGAAGGCGGCTTTGCGCCAAACTTTCATTCTTGTGCACAGGCACTGGATACAATCGTCGCCGCAATTCGCGATGCGGGTTATGCCCCAGGCGAACAGGTTTCAATTGGTCTGGACGTGGCGTCATCTGAATTTTATGCCGACGGCGTATATAATTTCGAAGGGAAAAAATTATCATCAGACCAAATGATTGAATTTTACGAACAGTTGATTGCGTCATACCCAATTATCTCTATCGAAGATGCATTGGCCGAAGAAGATTGGGCGGGCTGGCGCAAACTGACCGAAACAATCGGGAAACAGTGCCAGTTGGTTGGTGATGACCTGTTTGTGACAAATCCTGCGCGCTTGCGCCGTGGCATTGACGCCGGCGTTGCGAATGCAATTTTGATTAAAGTGAACCAAATCGGCACTTTGACCGAAACATTGCGCGCCATCAAAATGGCCCAAGACGCAAATTACGGCGTAATCATTTCGCACCGCAGTGGCGAAACCGAAGACACCACAATCGCGGATTTGGCCGTTGCGACAAACGCGGGGCAAATCAAAACCGGCTCTATGTCGCGCACCGACCGTATGGCAAAATACAACCAGTTGTTGCGTATCGAAGAAGAACTGGACAAATCGGCAAAGTATGGTATATAATTTACCAGAAATATAACAAACGGGGGGGCGAAATCACACGCCCCCTTTTTCTGAGGCCAAATGATAACAACGCACCAGATTTTTCTTATCGCGAAATACGTAATCGCAGTATTGCTGGCCATCGGCATATTCTTGGCCCCCGCATGGATTGCACGCCAAACGGCACGTGGCAAACAAGATATGATTCTGGTTCGCCTGGGCAGTTGGGTATTCAGTTGGACTGGCATCGGATGGCTGTGGGCATTATTCTGGGCCAGCAAGAAATAATTTTTTCATAATCTATAATCGTGTCGCCTGCGGACTAGAAACTCTATCATTGCGAACAAGCATAGCGACGCGTGGCAAGCCAGTGTATTTATGTGCGCCACGCGGCGCAATTTGTTATTCAGTGTAATAACACGGTGTGGTATATTCGTATGTGCCAGTGGTGTCGCTGCCAGTTGTGCCCGCCGGCAGATAACAGTCCGTTATGGCACTGTTGCTGCCCGCCGTTGATGTGCCAGAACCAGGACATGCAGTACAGTTGTCGAGGTAACCATAATAGCCAGCGCCACATCTATATTCGGTACTGCTTGTACATATGCATGTCAATGTATCGCAAGTTTTGACTGTCCTGGTTTGAACACCAGTAAAAAGATTGACGCTTCCCCAGTCGGTGCTGGTGCAATTTGTGCATGTGCCATCGCATAGTGCACTAGGATCACCGAGTTCGCACGTGTTATATGATTCTGAACAATTAGATGAGAGTTGCATTGTTTTGCTCGTCAGGGTATAATTACTGGGACAAGTTTTGCATGATATCAGCTTTTGCGTGCCGTAACAACCCTCTATATTGGATGTGGCACACTTAGTTCCCCCTACTGCGGTATAAGTGGTTGTTACTCTGCAATTGTCAAGACAACCATCCTGAATAATGGTACCCCCTCCCTCAATTATACTGCTGCTAGCCCCATTTGCCGCACTGCTCATGCCCAACATTGGTACAATCGTTGCCAATGCAATTATACAGATTTGTTTAATTCTCATGTCCATATCTCCTGTTTTGTGTAGTTAAAAACCACCGGTTTACACAGGTGGTCAGGAGGTTGAGAACAATTGAACGAATTGTGTCGCGTATTGGGTATTTCGCGAGCCCTCCTGACCAAAACATCAGGAGTTTTACTTTTCGCCACAGGTACAAAAAACGGCGCAAATTGCGCGCGCTCTGTTACATATCGACGCGTTCATCGGGTTCTCACACCCCATCGTTGGAACACCCAACGACGTCAGAATTATATGCGGTTTGGGAAATAAATACAAGTGGAAAAGTTCAAAGTGCAGAGTTCAAAGTTCAAATGATGCACGCGCCGAACGGCGCGGTTCTACTTACCTAGATTCTGGTGTCAAGCACCGGAATGACACCGAGCAGTATGCGAAGGTTGCGGCAAGGACGTTAATCCGCAGGCGACACACGTGCTAGCATAGCACCCATCTATTCTCTATTATCTATGCTCTATTCTCTATTTATCTGCCAATGGGTGGGCGTTGTTATAAATGTTTATGATTTCCGACATATTGACACGTGTGTATAATTGCGTCGTGGACAGGGACGCATGCCCCAGCAATTCTTGCAAACTGCGCAAATCCGCCCCACCCGCCAGCAATGCCGTGGCGAACGTATGACGCAACGCGTGCGGTGTCACGTAATCGGGCAACTGCAAGTATTTACGGACGCGCTCTATAACCTTTTCCGCCATACGCGCCGACATGGGCAACCCACGCACACTGCGAAACAGCGGGTCAGCGGACGAATTGCCAAATGGGCGCACCGATGTATATTTATCAATCGCGTCCCACACGGCGGGCAATACGGGGACGATGCGTTCTTTTGACCCCTTGCCCATTATGCGTAATGTATCGGGGTGCACGCGTACGTCGGCATTGGTCAGCGATAATGCCTCTGATATACGCAGCCCACAACCAAATATCAGCACCACCAGTGCCCAATCACGTGCGGCAATCCATGGTTCGTTTTCGTCGATACTGCGAATGGCATCGTGCATGTTTTCGACATCGGTGACACCAATCGCCTTGGACAATTTACGGGGAACTTTCGGTGAAGAAATCAATCCGATTGCGTCGTTTTTTATACCGTGATGCTTTGCCAAGAATTTATAAAACCCACGCAATGACGACAGTGCCCGCGCGGTTGATTTGTGCGCCAAATTGCGACGCGCCCTGTCCGCTAACCACGCGCGAAAACACAGCGTGTCGGCGCGTGCCATATCGGCCAGCGTCGCCGTGCCACCAGCATAATTGTCCCAGAATGTTATAAAATCCAGAATATCTGTTTCGTATGCCGTGGCAGTGTGCGACGAATAATTTTTCGTATTCGTCAGGTATGCTATAAATTCGGCAACGATTTCGTTCATGTATAAATTTGTGTCCGCCGTGGCGGACACATTACGGTTTCTTATCTGATTTCAAATGTTGCAGATACGGTGACGGAAACCTCTGTATCCTTGGTCACCAATCCGCCGCCAACATACGCGCTATCGTCCGCGGCCGCCATCTTGGTACTGGCCAGCATGAAATTAGACGCCAATGGCTGGTATGACGAACGGGTATTTACATCATATGACACAGCCAGCATTTTGCCCGCGCGACGCTTATCGCCTGCTGCCAATGCATCCGCGCGCGTGCGCGCGTTTTCAACCGCCGCGCCCAAGCACTTTTCCATGATTGGTTTCATGGTTTCATTGCTGGTGTACATGCGCAGGTTTTCAGAATATACGTCCTTTTGTCCCGCGAATTGGGTCAAGATTTTTTCGATTACATCGACGTTGTCGGCCGAAACCTCGACCGCGATGGACGTTTCAATGCCCAGTGTTTCAGATTTCTGCAATTCACGATTCCATTCGGTCTTTTCATACGAATTGAAATCGGTGGTTTGCATTTGGACATCTTGTTTTTTCAGGTATTCTGTGATTTCGGCAATTTTCGCCGTGGCCTGTTTCATGGAAACCGCCGCCGATTTGTCCAGTGTTGTCACGCGCAGTGTGATTGCCGTTCTGTCCTTTGGCGCAGTGGTCAGGCATTCGCCCGATACCGACACAGTACGAACATCACGTGGCTGTTCCAGCCAACCAAACACCAATGCCAGAACCGCGCCAGCACCAATTACACTGCCCGCCCAGATGAATGATTTTTTCATATTTCTCTCCCTTTCTTGTGTTTTATTTAGTCAAAATAATTCAGTTTCATTGCGGCCTTGACCCGTTTGACGGTTTCCGCCGCCGCCGCACGTGCGTCCACCGTGCCACGGCGCAAGATTTCCATCACTGATGCGGGGTCACGCGCCAACTGTGCACGACGTTCACGAATTGGACGCAATGTTTCCTGCATTACTTCGTTCAGGAACTTTTTAACCTTTACATCGCCCAATCCGCCACGTTCATAGTGCGCCGCCAATTCGGTATAGTTCGCGTATTCTGGCAAAAACGCGGCAAAGTGTTCCGGTTTTGCAAACACCGACAGGTAAATGAATACCGGATTGTCCGTGGTGTTGCCGGGGTCTGTGACACGAATATGTTTTGGATCGGTGAACATAGTTTTGACCTTGGCCGCGATTTCATCTGCGGAATCTTTCAGATAAATACCGTTGTTCAAACTCTTGCTCATTTTCGCATTACCATCCGTCCCCGGCAGACGTGCCGCCGATTTAGATTGCGGCACAACCGCGCGTGGCATGGTCAAGGTGTCGCCATAAATGCTGTTAAATTTGTGCACGATTTCAGACGCCTGTTCCAGCATAGGCAACTGGTCATCGCCCACGGGAACGATATTTGCGCCAAATGCCGTGATGTCCGCCGCCTGTGATATTGGGTATGTAAAGAACCCAACCGGCACGCCACCGTTAAACTTTTCCTTTTGCGCGATTTCGGTTTTAACCGTTGGGTTGCGTTGCAGACGCGCCACCGTCACCAAATTCATGTAATAGAACGTCAGTTCGGTCAGTTCTGAAACCTCTGACTGAATGAACATGGTGGTTTTGGTTGGATCATACCCCGCCGCCAACATGTCCAGCGTGATTTCCATAACATTTTCACGAACACGCGTCGGATTATCAAAATTATCGGTCAGCCCCTGGGCATCGGCAATCATGGCGTACATTTTTTCATAGCCGCCCGCGTTCTGGATTGCAATATTCGGCATCAATGCGCCAACCATGTGCCCAATGTGCAACGGCCCCGTCGGACGAATACCGGTTAAAATAATATCTTTGGACATAGTGATACTCTCTGATGTTTTATCGTTTTGTATGTTATAACATTTATATCAAAAAATCAACATCGCGCAACAGGTGCACACAAAAATATTGTTGCCATTGGCGATATTTTTCTATAAAATTGACATTGATACAAAGTATTTTTGTATTGGGGTGTAGAAACCCGTAAATAAGGCGTCCGAACGTATGTAAATGCGTGGACGAAAAATAACTCCGACCGGCGCGGTTGGAGGGTTGTGAATATATTGAATAAACAACACTATTCCTTATTATAGTTTCTAACCTCCAGCCACCTGAAATGAATTCGGTGGTTTTTTGTTTGATAAACCCAAAGGGAGGAAAAAACATTATGAAAGCAATAAAAGAAATTTTCACGCTTGCATTTGCATGGGAAATTATGTCTGCACCCGCATACGGAGCCAGCTGTTATGTGTCAACACCAACATATACATCGTCCTACGACGACATACACATAGAAGAATGTGAGAGGGCTGCAATCTATACACTTGACGACCAAACTTTTGAATCTTGTCTTACATGTGCAACTGGTTCACCAATTCCCGAAGATATTGAACTTTCTGTTGTGAGTGGCACTTGCACATATACGCGTTATATATGTGCGCACGAATGTGACCCTACAGAAGTTACTAGTACCGGGGTTCTAGATAACTGTGAGAGCACCAAGGCGTATGAATGGGACGACAAAACATACCTGAGCTGTACCTATGGCAAGTGTAAGAGTGGTTTCAAAAATAAGGAACATTATGTATCATCCGAGCGTTGCACAAGTTCTTTTACGTATTACACGTGCGAGCGTGACCCCGATGTTGAATGCATCACAGACAGCGAATGCGGCGACGATGACGGCAATATATCTTATGCCGATGACAGCGGGCGTCTTGGTGACTACGCCGGCGGCAGTTGTATCAATAATAAATGCGAGTACGAATTCTGGTATTACTGTAACGATGGTTACTATCCCACCGGTGCCAGCAGCTTCACAACTTCGTTGGATGACCTTACATGTACTGAATGTCCAAGCGAAGACGGGGGCATTCCGGTATACACGGTCGACGAAAATATATCGTATGCAGAGGTTATCACGGACTGTTTTGCCGCAAGTGGGATTCAAGGCAAAAATCGGGCCGGCACATACTCTTTTACTGGTCAATGTTATTACAGTGAGTAACAAACGGCCCCCCCTCGTTTTTTCAAAGTTCATTCGTCTTCGCTGATGCGCCGAATGGCGCAGGATTATTTACTGGATTGCTTCACTGTGTTCGCTTTGTGCGCCAATGGTGCGGGATTATTGACTGGATTGCTTTGTCATTTCATTCATCGCAATGACAAGGATTCTTAAGTGCAATATTATCAAACTGTGTCGCATCAATAATACACGCTAACCATCCCCATCCGCTGATACGAACACCTCTCCACAAAACGAGGCATCGCCCCGTTGGTTAGAAGATGGGTTATACACACGCATATGTTACCAACCGGCATACATTACAATCCAACTGGTACGACAGAGTATACCGCAAACTGTTTTTATTGATTGTTATATCACACCAAAAAACCGTCCAAATGGACGGTTTCTTTATTTCGATTTTTATTATCTTTAACGAGAATAAAATTCGACAACCAATTCTGGGAACATCTGAACTGGGTATGGAACATCTTCAAACGATGGAACACGTGCAAATGTCGCTGTGAAATTCGCGCTGTCCACGTTGATGTAGTCCGGCCAGTTGCGTTCCGCAGATTCCAGTGCCAAAACAACCAACGGCATCTGTTTCGCTTTTTCGCTGACGGTGATAACATCACCAGGTTTTACCTGATAAGATGCGATTTTAACGCGTTTGCCATTGACATAAATGTGACCGTGACTGACCAACTGGCGTGCCGAGAAAACGGTTGGTGCCAATTTTGAACGATACACAACGGCGTCCAAACGGCGTTCCAGCAAACCAATCAAGTTTTCTGGGGTGTCGCCCTTCATATTATCTGCTTCTAAATAATATGCACGGAACTTCTTTTCACCGATGTTGCCATAGTAACCCTTTAATGTCTGTTTTGCGCGCATCTGTTTTGCGTAATCAGACGAATTGCCACCACGCGATGTTGGTCCATGCTGACCAGGTTTGTATTTACGTTTGTTAAATGGAGATTTTGCCTGACCCCACAGGTTCACGCCCAAACTGCGGGCGATTTTCAATTTACGAGTGCTGCGTTTCGCGCCTGCTCTTGCCATAATTTTATCCTTTGTTTTTGGTTTTTTAGGTGCCAGATTTTTCACAGATTCCTTATCGCGTGCGATGCCAAAAAACCATCGTCGCAGTAATCAGTTCTGATTGTCCAGCGCGCTCAGTTTATAGTGTTTTTGTCCGAAAATCAAGTATTTTCTGTAAAGGCATGGTGTTTGTTACACCGCATTCACGTGCAAATGCGTCCCCACGCGACCAAAATCGCCCTATTCTATCAACCGAATGCGCATCATCACTGAACACGATGGGAATATTGCGGTCAACCGCCATTTTTACAATTCGTGGTGACGGGTATGGTTCATCGCCATGTTCGTATAAACTGGTATTTATCTCCATCGCGGTATTTGACGCCGCAATCGCGTCCAGCGCGGCGGATTCCGCATTGCGCCACTGTTCCGCGCGCCCCAGCCCCGCCTTTTTATACAAATCCAAATGCGCCATCCACGTGAACAGGCCAGATGCCGCAGCGTCGCGGATGTTTGCCCAATACATTTTCAGCATCTGGATCTGGTCATCGGGCGACGCGTGTGCGGTATCGTGCGTATTGCACAGGATGCCCCCATATTCCACAAAGTGCGCCGCGCCGATGATATAGTCGGGCCGCAGAATCCGCACGGCACGTTCAAAACCACTGCGCCACGTGGGGTATGTGAAATAGTCAACCTCCATCCCACGCAAAATACGAATATTGCAACGTACAGCCAATTCACCCAATTCGTCATAGTGCGCGCGAAACTTTTCAATGGTTTTATCAAACGAATCTGAATATATGCCACTGTACCCGCCACGAACGGCATATTTATACATTGGTGCGCGCGCGATATCGGGATGTACGATAAAGTGATTTGAAATCCCGATTGCCGTCATTCCCAATTCTGTGGCACGCACCGCCATTTGGGCGGGTGTGTTTTTCCCGTCAAAGCCGATTGTATGGGTATGCAGGGTAAAATCTTGCATCAGAACTTTACGGTTGGGTTGGTGCGTGATGTATCATCCGCCGCAAACATTTGTTCGTGTGTGATACCAAACGCACGGGCAACAATATTTGACGGGAACTGGTCTATCTGGGTATTCAATGCCATGACCACGGTGTTATAGAACTGGCGCGATGCCTGAATTTTGTTTTCTGTATCGGACAATTCACGCTGTAATTCCAAAAAGTTTTCATTCGCACGCAATGTTGGATAATTTTCCGATAATGCAAAGATGCTTTTTAACGTCTGCGACAACTGATTTTCTGCCGCTGCGCGCGCATCACCGGTTGCATTCATGGCTGAATTGCGCGCCGCGATAACCGCGTCCAGCGTTTCGCGTTCATGCTTTGCCGCGCCACGCACCGCCTCGACCAGATTAGGAATCAAATCATAACGACGCTTTAATTGGGTGTCGATTGTGGCAAATGCCTCGCGCGCCTGATTTTTGCGTGCGATCAGCCCGTTATACACGGCGATAAAATATAAAAGAAATACTGCAACGATTGCAACTGCTGTCCACATGATTTAATCCTTTTGTTATTGTTCAATGCTATTGTAATGCAAATAAGGAAAAATACAACCATGAAAATCCGCCCGCGCCGATGGCGACGATAAAAGTGCGCTGCGCGCAACACCAATTCACTGGATTGCCGCGCGTCGCTAGGCTCGCAATGAATCCAAGCGAAGCGCAGGATGCGGCAAGGACGTAGTCCGCAGGCGACACATGTGCGCCATTCGGCGCAATATCTATTCTCTATGCTCTAAAAAAACGCAGGGGCAAAAGCCCCTGCGCAAATAGCGATTTAATCAGCACAGAAATTATTTTTCACTCTGGTTGCCACCGTGTAAATTCACGCCACGCGCCATAAACTCGGCCGCCAAATTTACCGCGGCAATACCTTTCTTGTACCCTGCCCCAGCATTCTTGTTTGCCAATGCACTGGACGCGGTATTAAACTTGCTAACATTATCAGTCATATTCAATGCCTCTTGTCAAAACATCTCTCTGACATTGGTCAGATTAAACCAACAAAACTTTTTTGTCAAGTATTATTGTCAACCCTACTTTACTCGTCACAGCCATACATTCCGCATGGTTCATTCGCTGAATATTCTTCGACAATAATCGGGGTGGCCTTGGCCTCTTCGGTATAATGGGTTTCTTTGACCACACGCACACGACGGTTTGCCGCATTGGCAACGCCATCAGCGGTTGGCACGGCCAAATCTTCTTCGCCAGACGAAACCGCAACAATCTGGCTGGCTGGGATGCCGTATTTAATCAGCATTTTTTGCACTGCCTCGGCACGACGGCCACCTAACGCATAGTTATAATCCTTGCTGCCCATTGTATCGGTATGACCAACCACAGACACCTTGATATTCTTGTTATTCTGGGTCGCGTCCGCCAATTTACGGATTAAATCCTGATATTCTGGCTTGATTGTCGCCTTGTTAAAGTCAAAGCGGATTTCAAATATCTCTTCCATCACGTGCTGTTTTGGTTCCAACGGAATCTGTTGAACCTTGATAATGGTCTTTTCGTTTGTTGCCGCCTGAATTTGATCCAAGCGCGAATTGATTGCCGCCAACTCCGCGCGCATCGCCATCATCATGTTGATAAATTCTTCGCGTGTGACCAATTCGTCACCAATTTGTGGAATTTCTTCGGTGACTGGCTGTTGCTGTGGAGCGCAATCTGCACTATTCGTGTCATTGCCACAATCCGCCGTCAAAACCGCTGTATTGTTGCTGTTAGACATGCTCTTGTCGCCACCGTAAATATTCTGGTTAAATACCAACGGCTGAACTGGTACTGGATTTATCAAGTGCTGCGGAACGTTCACATTGTTGACGATAATAACCCCTTCGCGGGTACGCCCCGCGCCATTTACCGCACGCAGAGAACGCGTATCGGGGTAATAATCGGTTGGAACATTGCTGGCATTTGTGATGCGCGATTCAACCGCAACCGTTTCAGACGTCGTTGCTGTCGCAACGGCGGAATTCTGCTGTTTCGTACTCACAATCTTGCCACCCTGACAATCGCGTAACGCGGTCAGTGTACGCTGGAAACGATCGCGACATTCACGCGCCGTGCCATCTTGGCCACTGGCCGCCGCCGACAACCAGCAATCAAATTTCGCCTGCGCCTCGGCCGCCAACTGTGGATTGGTTGTGGTCGCATCGTTTTTGAATTGTTCAATCAAATCGTTATACGCCGCCGACAGTTCGAATGCGGTCTGTTGATCTTCGACTGGCCAATTTTCCAGTGTTTCTGGGAATGGTACTTCGCCACTGAAAGCCGCCACGGCCTTTTGCGCGAACAACTCGCCCATCTCGGAATAGCCGCTGGTGCGCGCATTATAAATGGCATAAGAACGATAATTCATCGCCAACTGATTCAAAAAGGAATCCTGGTGTGGTGCGGAATAAACATCCAACTGTTCCACATAGTCAACTGTCGGTGTGTCAACGGGCGCATAATCATCATTCTTTTGACCAGCGCACGCCGCCAGTGCAACGACAGACGCCGCCATCATCATGCGTGATATAATCCATGTTGATACACAAGATTTATTTTTCATAAAAAATTCCTTTCTGTAATCCAACATATTATACGATTTTTCAGCATATGAGTAAAGCAAAAAAACATCCCCCACGCGGGGGCTATTCTTATTTATCTGCAAATTGTGATATGATTGCGCCCAACGATGACATTCCACCACCGCTGCTGAGGCCGCTGACCGTTTCCATAATTGAACTGGTATTTGTTTTCTGTCCCAAACCACCAACCGTGCTGGTCAAAAATTCACCCCACATCGCACGCTTTTTCGCCGACAGACGCGCGTTACTGCAACTCTCAATTTTCGACAGCAATTTTGCCGCCATCGTCGCCTCTGTCTTGGTATAATCACTTTCAGAAAAATCAATTAAATTAAAGACATCATAAATATCAGAAACGGTCTTTTTGTTTTTGCGTGCCTGTGATCCATCGTCGCAATATGATGCAACCGACGCCTTTGGGAACAGATGCCAAACCATATTTTCATCACTGGACGATGCAAAGTTATCATAGCATATCAAATCGCCGTCGTCACCATTCAGTGTTGTGCGTACCGCCATTTGATAACCCGTACCCCCGGGACACGGCGTGCGCCCCAATGCACGTTTGGCATCATCAGACGTCATTTCGCCAACCTTGGCCCACTCTTTCATTGTATTGTTCACAAATGTAATTTCTTGGGAGGTTGGAATGCATTCTTGGGTCAATTCACGCTGTTTCGCGTTCAACTGCTGAACACTACTGACCAAGCTCAATACGGTTGGCACCAAACTGGCCCCTGTGTCCTGAACAGATGCGGCCTGCGTTGCAACGGGCGCGGCCTTTTTAATAGCAACTGCCGCTGGCGCAGACGACACCGCGCAGGCAATCATGCATATAAAAACAAGTAGTTTTGTATTCATCTCTCGTACCCGCATTATAACATAAAAAAATTGTTGAATAAATATAAAAATTGCTTTTTGTGTTCGGGCGCGCTAAACTGGACACCGTGCAAGGCGACAGACGTAGTTTTATTATATTTACTAAACACAGACGATTACAGCGTCTGTGGCAGTTTTTCTTTACCGGTTGGGGTCTGGTAATGGTGGCGGCATTGGTCGCGGGTTCACTGTTTACCAAGCAATTATTGTGGACACCCATCACCGCGATCAATATGACCGATATCGTCAGCAATCAGTTCAAAATGTCAAACGCGGTATTCGCTGGCACGGACGCAAATGGTGAACCATTCAAGATTCGCGCCGCATCTGGCCGCCAAGAATACGATAAACCCGATATTATATTCTTGGAATCTGTATCTGGTACGGTTGTCCGCAAGAGTAGCGACACAAAAATAACCGACAATATTCGCGCCAAAACAGGGAAATACAATCGACGCAACAAGACCGTTACATTGATGGGCAGCGTCCGCATTGATTCCAGCAACGGCGACAAAATTTTAACAGATGAATTGGTGGTAAAATTATGAAGCAATCCGTATTACGTATTGAACACTTGTCTAAATCATACGGTAAACGTATGGTAATTCGTGATATTTCCATGGTTGCGCGCCAGGGCGAATCGGTTGGGTTGCTGGGCCCGAATGGCGCGGGAAAAACCACGGCATTTTATTGTATCACGGGCCAGTTGGCGGCGACCGGCGGCCAGATTTTCCTGAATTCTCAAGATATAACCCACCTGCCGTTTTACCAGCGTGCACGCCTGCACATCGGCTATCTGCCCCAAGAAAACAGCGTATTTCGCGGGTTGACGGTTGAACAAAATATTCTATCTATCCTAGAGGTGGTCGAACCGGACTGTAAAAAACGTCGCCAGAAACTGGACGCATTGTTGGACGAATTTTCTATATCGTCCCTGCGCCGCAGTCCGGCAACCGCCCTGTCTGGGGGCGAACGTCGTCGCGTTGAAATTGCGCGCGCATTGGCAAACGATCCTAAATTTATCTTACTGGACGAACCATTCGCTGGTATTGACCCAATCGCAGTGAACGAAATTCGTACATTAGTGTCCCAACTGAAAAACCGCGGTCTGGGCGTAATTATTACCGACCACAACGTGCGCGAAACATTAGGTATTACCGATCGCAGTTATGTACTGCACGATGGCAAAATCTTGAAACACGGTACAACTGACGAAATTATTCAGGACGAAATGGTAAAAAAAGTATATTTAGGCGAAGATTTCACGATGTAAGATTCAAAAAACAAAAGCACCGCCAGATAGCGGTGCTTTTTTTACTACCACAAACCCTATTCAGATTCTTCGTCCATATCTTCGTCATCATCGTCATTTTCAACGGCATTCAGATCAATTTCTTTTGGTACGCCCAAAATATCTTCTATCTTGTCCGATGCAGCATCCAAATCAATCTTGTGCAGGACGGCAAATTCCTGTGCCATACGTTCCAACGCACGCAAATACAACTGGCGCGCAGAAAACGTCATAGTATCCGCCGCACTGCGCCGTTGCAAATCACGTATAACCTCTGCTAATTTCATGGGATCGCCAGAATTTATGTTTTCTTCATACTGTGCGGCACGACGCGCCCAAATCATACGTTTTGCGCCGGCCTTGCCCTTGGCGGATGCGATTGCCTCGTCCATTTTTCTGGTAGTGGTCAGCGGGCGCAATCCAGAAATTTCTGCACGCTCAATCGGCACACGCAGTGTCATATGATTGTGCTCAAATTCAATGACCAACATCTTTATTTTCTGGTCGCCAATCGTTTGTTCTTCGGTACGAACCAATTTGCCTACGCCCTGCGTTGGGTACACAACATATTGACCGGCCTTAAAATCTAATTTCTTACTTGGCATAATAAACCCTTTGCGGTTGCCATTCCCTCTGTCCCACGTATTATATCACAAAAAACCAGAAAAACAAATAATTGACGAAAAAAATAAACGCCCCACCAGGGGGCGTATTTTTATCGCAGCACACCACGACGCAATGTTGGCCCACGTCGTACCGCCGATGCGCGATTCCCCACCGTCGCACCAACAGATGTCGTACATACCCATTCGTCGTTCTGCAAAATTGCGGTCTGGCCATCTGGGCAATCGGGTTTTTCCAAACGCCATGCAAAGCAACTGCCCTTTTGATATGATTGATATGTTGCACTGTCCATGCCACCACGGGTGTACGCACCATATTCAGGATTCCAAACGCCCGCCGCTTCGCCACCACACCATTTGCGCGCGCCAAAGCAATCAATGCAATTTCCGTCTTTGTCACAAATCTGATTTGGTGCTGTGGTCGAAACATAGCCACTGTTTGCCGACTTTCCTTCGCCCATCGTTTTACCGGTTTCTAAATCACGACACCACAGTTTTTCACATTCCTGTGTTTTAACACCATCGGTCGTGGTTGTGCGTGATGATAAAACATACCCCACACCGCACGACGTGAATTTTGCAGCATCAGCCGCACAAATCGCACCAACCAGCAAAAAAAATGAACAAATAAATTTTTTCATATCTGCTCCTCTCTTTTCCCAGACATTTTACACGATTTTATAGCAAAATCCAAATTGTTTTTTACTGGCCCAGTCCCGCCGGGGTAAAGCGACCAATATTGTTAAACAATTCTTGCAGCGCATTCAGTTCAATCGCTGCTGGGATTTCTGTTTCGCCATCAGCAATCACAACATCTGGCAAATCGGTATCACGCAAGACCTGTGTTTTAACAACGCGGTCGCCACGCACCCACACCAGCAAGACGGTCTTGTTATCATACGTTTTGGGCAATGGCCCGCGATAGTTTTCATCCGCACCATAATACACCCACACATCGTCGCCATAGATTGTTTTAACCTGTGGTGCACCAATTTTGTCCTGTAACTGGGCGGTGGTTTTAATTTCAGATGCCACCGTGTCCAAATCAGACGGGAAAACATACCCGCGGTGTTTGGTCTGGAACGTGCACCCCGCCAGTGCGATTAAACAAATTACGATTATTTTTTTCATGTGAATTACCCCTCGCCGTTTTCTTTGGTTTGATTTACCGCATTCATCATTGCGAAATGCGCGATATACTTTTTCAGTTCACTCTTGTACCGATTGTTTTCCTTGGCAAACGCAACCAATCTGTCAAAGTTCGGATTTGCCGCACGCGCCGCACCAAAACGACTTTCGGTTTTCAAGAAATCTTCCAATGGGGTTGGATTATCAATGTTTGAATCCAGCGTCAACGGATTGCGCCCCGCCTCAATCAAACGCGGGTCAAAACGATACAGCGGCCACGCACCGGTCTGAACCAACTGGGTCTGGTGCTGAACACCATTTTGTAATGCGAATCCATGTGCAATACATGGCGCATACGCCAGAATGAGCGATGGGCCAGTGAAACTTTCGGCATCGCGGAATGCGCGAATCGCCTGAACAGGATTCGCCCCCAGCGCGATTTGCGCAACGTACGCACCCGACATCATCGCCATCATACCCAAATCTTTCTTGGCGTGTTCTTTGCCCCCAATGGCAAATTTCATGCTGGCGGCAAATGGGGTGGACTTAGATTGCTGACCACCAGTATTTGAATACCCTTCGGTGTCCAGAACCAAAACATTCACATTTTCACCACTGTGCAAAATATGATCCAACCCGCCATAGCCGATATCGTACGCCCAACCGTCACCACCAACAATCCATACAGATTTTGTCACCATTTCACCCAGCAAACTTTCCGCCAAGCGGGCACGCGGTCCATCTGTGCCGGCCAATTTTTTGCGCAGCATTTCAACATTCGCGCGCTGGCGCGTGACGTCGGTTTCGGCAAACATTTCTTCGACATTTGGAATATTCAATTCAAACAACAGACCACGCAACGTGTCGCGCTTTTGATTCAATGCCAAACGCATACCAAGACCGTATTCTGCGTTATCCTCGAACAATGAATTAGACCACGCCGGCCCGCGCCCATTCGCATCGCGTGTCCATGGGGTTGTTGGCAAATTCGCGCCATAGATTGACGAACACCCCGTTGCATTAGCCACCACCATACGGTCACCAAACAGATGCGCCATCATTTTCACATAAGGTGTTTCGCCACAGCCCGCACATGCCCCTGGGAATTCAAAATAATGCGGCAACAGTTCAACGTGCTTTGGAATATTCAAATTCAACTGTTCACGTGGAACATCGGGCAATTTTACAACCGCATCAAACGCGCGCTGGTTTTCCGCCGCAACCTCGCGTGCGGGCTTCATCGCCAATGCCGCGACTGGACAGTTTTTGACGCACACACCACACCCTGTGCAGTCCGCCGCCGAAATCGCCAGCGTGTAATACATGTCTGGCCCCAGTTCTGGCGTCTTCATCGGCACAACAATAATGCCCGCCGCACGCGCCGCATCAACCTGTGCGGCATTCAATGCCTTGATACGAATCGCCGCATGTGGGCACAGCATTGAACATTTTCCGCACTGAATACATTTTTCCAAATCGCATGTTGCAACACGATCAGACACCGCCCGTTTTTCATACTTTGATGTTCCAACCGGATACTGCCCCGCACCAAATTCACCGCCCACGTGGAAACGCGACACAGGAATCGCATCGCCACGCTGCGCCGCCATTTCGCCCAATGTACCCGCAATTTCTGCCGGCGCATCCGCCGTCATCGCTGGCATAAAATCAGGTGCAAAATTTGATACAGATGACGGCAATACGTACTGGTGCAAATACTCGGCGGCCTTGTCCACCGCGGCCCAGTTTGCCTGAACGATTTCCATGCCCTTTTTCTTGTACGTTTTTTCAATCGCAACCTTGGCTGATTTTGCCGCAACCGCTGGATCAATAATCTGGGTCAGGTTAAAGAAGTTCAACATAATGAACGTGTTGATACGATTCCCCAATCCCAATTCCGCCGCCGCACCATTCGCGTCCAAGAAATACACATTCGCACGCAAGCGTAACAAATGTTCCTGTGTTTCACGTGGCAGATTTGCAAACGCAACATCCGGCAACATTGACGTATTTATCATAACAGTGCCGCCCGCCCGCAGACCGCGGAACACATCAAAGCGTTGCGCAATCATAAAGTTTGAAACACTGATAAAATCGGCCACCTCTATCAAATACTGGCTTTTAATTGGTGCATCCGAAAAACGCACATGCGACGCGGTCAGCCCGCCCGATTTTTTTGAATCATATACCGCATACGATTGTGGATACAGGTCTGAATTTTCCCCAACGATTTTTACGATATTTTTTACCGCACCAACCGTACCATCCGAACCAATACCGTACAGAATTGCGGTCTTGAAATTTTCCGCCTGAACCGCGAACGCCGGATCTGTTTTCAGGGACAATCCCGACAAATCATCATCAATGCCAACCGTGAAATTGTGATGCAACGTGTCGCGCATCAGGTTTTCATACACGGCCTTGACATCACGGGGCTTAAATTCTTTTGACCCCAACCCATATCGACCACCAAATACCGCCGCCGCATCACCAACAACGGTTTTAACATCTTGGTACAACGGTTCACCAATCGCGCCAGGTTCTTTTGTTCTGTCCAGAACCGCAATGCGTTTAACAGATTTTGGCAACGCCACACGAAATGCATCGGTCGGGAATGGACGATACAAATGTACCTTGACCAGTCCCAAGCCACGTGGCAAGAATGGCAAAGTTTCCTCTATGGTTTCACACGCACTGCCCATTGCAACAATGACATTTTCGGCATTTGGGTCGCCAACATAGTCCACCAAATGATACGCGCGCCCCGTCAGTTTTGCGAACTTGTCCATGCATTCCTGAACAATTTCAGGCGTCGCCACGTACAGTGGATTGGCGGCCTCGCGTCCCTGAAAGTACACATCGGGATTCTGGGCCGTGCCACGAATCGTTGGTGTATCGGGCGTCATACCGCGTGCGCGATTTTCCAAAACCAAATCGTCTGGAATCATGTCACGTAACACATCATCACCAATTCTGTCCAAACGAGATTCTTCGTGACTGGTACGGAAACCATCAAAGAAATGCAAGAACGGCACACGTGTGCGCAACGTTGCCGCGTGCGCGATTGCTGCCATATCGGACGCCTGTTGCACATTATGACTGGACAGCAACGCAAAACCCGTACCGCGCACAGACATAACGTCGCTGTGGTCGCCAAAAATTGACAACGCATGTGTTGCCAGCGCACGCGCCGCCACATGCATAACGAATGGTGTCTGTTCGCCGGCAATTTTGTACATATTTGGAATCATCAGCAACAATCCCTGTGATGCGGTAAATGTGGTCGCCAACGATCCCATCTGCAATGCGCCATGCATTGCGCCGGCCGCCCCACCCTCGGACTGCATTTCAATAATCTGTGGAATTGCACCCCATATGTTTTTCTTGTGCTGGAACGACCATTCGTCCGCCAATTCGCCCATAGTACTGCTGGGGGTGATGGGATAAATGGCGGCAAAGTCCACGCATCTGTATGCAACGTCGGCCGCAGCCCAATTTCCATCAACAATTAGATTCGCCATAATACCTTTCCCTTGTGTGCGTTTTTTGTTTTATTTCTGGCGAAATCATACCGCGATTTTTAACCCAAGGCAAGATTATACTTACATTTAACATTGACAAAATAAATATTTTGTATTATATTATGCTTTCATTTCTAAGTTCAGAGAGGTATTATTATGAAAAACGAAAATATTATAGAGATTTTCCCAGGGGCATACCTGGACATAGAGGCATATATCAGTGCCAAACCCGCCAAAATCGTGGACCCATTGACGCGTCATGACAATTTTGTCCGTGGCACCAATATTTATATCTTGGATTCATTTGCCAGCAAAACAAACATGAAAAACGCCGCATTTGTGCGCCGCATCAAGGATGCCATTGCCGACGCCCACGATATGGCAAACCGTGTTGTTATGGACATAATCCCAATAAATTGGAAAATTGCACCCGATTGGAATCAACCACATATTCATGTCTACGTAGATTGCCCAGATGCCACACTGACCAACTATTCGCGCGCCGCATTGGCCGAATTGGCGCGCGCAACCACCGCAGGCGTAAAAATCACAGTACACGTCATCGGCAACCACGACAGTGCGATTGCACGCGGATTATTGGCGATGGAAAAATTCAGTGCCAACCGCACATCCCACCAAACAACAACAAAACAGCGATAATAAAAAACGGGGTTTTTGCCCCGTTTTTTATTTCTTTTTATTTTCTAACTTTTTCAGTGCATCTGTGACATCTGTGGATTTGTCATCCGATGTACTGGAACATGTTGCCGCACGTGTTTTTAATTTTGACATTGCGCGCACCATGTCCATACCGCGTTGCAACTGGTAATCTTGGGCATCTTTTTCCTCGTCAGACAATTCAACTTCGTCGTCATCATCAGACTGTTTGTCTGCTTTCTTTTTTGCATTTTCATTCTTTAACGCATTTTTGAAAGATGCCTCTGAATACAAACTGTCACGACGTTCAATGGTTTCAATCTTACTCTGCAAAACTTCTACGTCTGGGGTAATCCCCTCGTTCTGAATTGAACGCCCACTGGGGGTGTAATAGCGCGCGATTGTGATATGAATCGCCGTTCCATCGCCCAATGGTTTTTGTTGTTGCACACTGCCCTTGCCGAAACTCTGTGAGCCCATAACCAGTGCGCGCCCATTGTCCTGTAATGCGCCCGCGACAATTTCAGACGCCGATGCCGACCCATGGTTTATCAGCACAACGATTGGTTTTCCGTTTGTCATATCGCCAGATTTCGCCATGGCGCGTTCAATGTCCGCCGCATCTTTGCCACGCGTCGATACAATTTCGCCCCCGTCCAGAACCGCGTCTGCAACATCAATGGCCGCCGTCAGATATCCCCCTGGGTTATTACGCACATCAATCACATAACCGATAACGTTTTTCTTTTCCAATTTTTCAATCGCATTGCGAAATTCCTTGGCTGTGGTTGCGCCGAAATCAGAAATACGAATATAGCCAATTTTTTCATTTGAATCATCGTCCGCATCGGCAATCGTCTTGTCGTCAAATTTGACCGATTTTACCTTGATAATCGCACGCTTTAATGTGACATCGCGCGCATCTTTACCATCGGACAATACGGTCAGTTTAACCTTTGTCCCTGGGCGACCTTTCATCTTTTTTACCGCTTGATTCAGCGTCATATCAAATACCAGTTCATCATCAATGCTGGTTATATAATCGCCGGCCTTGATGCCCGCCTTGGCTGCGGGGGTATCGTCAATCGGTGAAATAACACGAATTGCACCACGATCACTGGTAACCTGAATGCCCAAACCACCAAATTCACCATATGATTTGTCGTTAAATTCTTTCAAATCGTCCGCCGACAGATACGACGAATGCGGATCCAGCGCGCCCAACATACCGTTCATTGCGGCTTCTAACATCTTCTTTTCATCGGCCTCTTCAACGAAACTGTCACGTGCCACATCAAACACCAGCGCAAATTTCTGCAACTGTTCATAAATCTGTTCATCAGTCAGATGCACAACCGGTTCTTCTTTCTTTGCCTTGCTCGCGGCGATGGCCGTCACTGGTACAGATAACGCAACCAAGACCAAAAATTTCTTTAACATTTTTACTTTTTCCTTTGCCTTTGATACAACAGACATACCATAAACCAAAAAGTCCACACCCGCAACACGATTTTTGACTTTTGTGCACAGATGTTACCAAATCCCCAACGCTGCAAATACTTGACAAAATAATTTTCTGGGCTATATTATCATAGACGGGTGAGCATATGACCAAGACGCGAAATTATAAAAATCATATCGAAGAAAACCGCCAACAAATAACCAACATGTTATCTGGCGCGGACACGCACCGGCGGTTGAATAATATCAACTGGCTGCGTCACGAATTGTCATATACTGAACCACGCACATTGTTTTACGTGCCATCGCGGGAACAGTTGCCATATCTGGATTACAACAGCATGAAAAATCTGGGGACGGCATACGATTATATCATCGACAGCCCCGACACAGTTATTGACATTCCTGAAATCTGCAAATTGCACAGTGTATTGTGCACGGGCACACCGATACAGGGTGGTTTATTTCGCAACGCGCCAAAGGTTTTGGAATTGTACATCAATGGCAATCGCCTGCACGCGCCCGATGCCACCGAAATTCCGTCAAAAATGAACGAAATCGTGTACAAGTTCAACAATAACACCGAATGTACATTGACACGTGCGTTCAATGCGCATTATGACCTGATTATGTTACAACCATTTGATGACTTTAACAAACGCACAGCACGCCTGATTATGAATTGGTTATTGATTCAAAGCGGTTATAGTCCCATTGTATTTAACTGGCATTCGGACAAACAGAAATACAAAGATGCCATCACTGCCCAAGCCGCTGGCAACCACAAAGAATATATACAATATATGTCTGCATGCCTGTTGCGCACACAAAAAGAAATTATCAACCTGTTAAAAAAATCGCGGGTGCTGTGATGGTAAAAATAAAGTCATTGAATCATGGCCGGGAAACGTATGCGGTGTATTACGGCAAAGATTTCGTGCTGAAACGCCCCCTGCCCAACATGGGTCAGGCCGCAATGGACGCTTGGTTGGCCAAACAGCATAAAACCCAGACCGCCATTGACCGTATTCGCGCCGTCGGCAACCCACTGTACAACGTACCCGAAATGCGCTTTATCAACGACGACGAATACCAAATTCTGGAAGAACGTGCCCCTGGTTACCCACTGGGCCGTGACCTGTATCGCAAATTATCGCGTCGCCAGCGTTTTGAAATCATCAACAGTTTGGGCAGTTTTCTGGTCGATATGAACGAATCCATGCCGATTGGCGACATTCAAATGCACAAAATCGCCGGAGAATTAAAGTTCAATCGCTTGGACAACTTTATTGAAAACAAAATGTCAAATTGGTTCACTAAAAACGAAGTAATCCAAATGGCGCGCATCCGCGATCAAATTGGTGATTTCGAATACCCAACGCGTATGGCGTGGTCACATTGCGACCTGAACGCGGGCAACGTCTTGTACGACCCCGACACCAGTAAATTGTCATTCATTGATTTTGCAGAGGCCGGCTATCGTTTTATCTATCGCGATATATTCGCATCATTACAGATTGAATTAGGTATATTCAAACAGGTCTATGACGTGTACACCAAAATGCATGCCAAGAACCTGTGGTCTATGCCCAGCGCGAAAAACGACACCCTGCGCGATATTATGAAATACCGTATTATGGTTGTATGGCTGAAACGCTTTATCAAGGCGGCCGACGACCTGCGCACGACACCAAAAAATACCAAGAGTACGAATAACAATCTGGATAAATTGGTGTTTATGCGCGAACAAATGGTAAATTTCCAAAATCTGGAACGCCAGTTTCAAAAATAAACTAATCCACATCAATTTACTGTATTGCTGCAACGGCATTCTGGGACGCCGATATTATACCTATCGCAAAAATATATTCTCAAACTCATATCAGCCATCCTACCATCAGTCACAGGTGTTAGGCAGTGCTACACTGGTGCACCGGTAGAGCAGCCCCCCCTCGGTTCTAACGGTTGATGAGTCGCTAGGCTCATAACAGTCATATGTGCTGGTGGTTGGCTCACATGACGTATACGTTGTTGTGTACGCCCCCGTGCTGTCGGAACCACTGCCACTGCCGAGGCGTTCACACAGACCAGATATAGAGTTGTAAGCCCAATAGTCGGGGCATGTATACTCTGTCTGAGTTTCCCACGTTGGGCAACAATACTCCCGACAACCAACCCTTGCGCTGGAGATACATTGACTGCGAGTATTGCATAATATTAGCAGGTCGGCTGCTGCAATCACATTCGTCGGTGGTATCAGCCACAGGGCCATTAAAACACCCGCGGCGGTAATAAATTTTGTTTTCATTTGTTCTGTTCTCCTGTCCTTTGCATTTTTCAAATGAAAAACCACCAGTTTCCACAGGTGGTCAGGAGGTTGAGAACAATCATAAGAATTGTGCCGCGTATTGGATATTCCGCGTGCCCTCCTGACCGAAATCAGGAGATAATTTTTCATCACGATATTAAAAAAGGCGCATTGCGCCCTAATTTTCCGTGACGCTTATGAACGGGTTCTCACACCCCATCGTTGGAACACCCAACGACACTATGATTATATGCGGTTTGGAAAATAAATACAAGGGGAAAAGTTCAAATGATGCACGCGCCAAAAATGGCGCGACTCTCTTATTACCTAGATTCCGATGGACAACACCCACAAAATCGTTGGATTTTGGGGTGACGGAGGTGAACTTGCTGCGTCCTAGGAACTTGGTATTTTCTGTCATTGCGAGCGAGCGCAAGCGACGCGCGGCAATCCAGCTGATACAGTTATGGCCGCCGCCCCCTAGGAGCCGGTGTATGTACATGTCCTGCCGCCCCACGCTGATGGGATTGACGCGTTATCTTTCAAACAAGTACCGGTGTACATACCGTAAACGTGTAATGTTGTTGCCGTTGAAAACACATCATACAGGTACGTTCCATCTGGATTACGTGCCGATTTACCGGTCAGACCACTGCAACCGTAAAATGCTTGTTTGAACATATAGGTATCTGGTGCGCCAGATAGGTTACCGAACAAGCCCAATGGAATTTCACCCGTCAATCCACTGCAACCGAAAAATGTACCCTCGAACATACCGTAGACCGGTGCGCCAGATAGGTTACCGAACAGTCCTTCTGGAATACTGCCCGTCAGGTTGCGGCAATAGTAAAATGTGTTGGCGAACATATAGGTAGCTGGCGCACCAGATATACCAGCAAACAATCCCGCCGGAATACTGCCTGTCAGGTTGGTACATCTATAAAATGTTCTATAAAACCTTGGCTGGCTGCC
>CAVGNU010000011.1:0-26851 GCA_963630775.1 Bacteroides fragilis
GGGGTTAAATTTTCTGGTGCGATATTGCGTATTGCAGTGCCGCACCAGTTGTTTTGTCTAAATAATACGAACTCTGTTCCGTGGCCCATTTTTCATACAGTTCGTTGGCAATGTCGGCATTGTTCATATAATTGTCCGTTACAAACAGCATCAGTTGTGTGCCAATCATTCCATATTCGGGATTGTAAAAATCCACCCTGTGTGCGTCTTCATGGGCCAGTGTTTTCAAAAAACGGTTCACGTTCGAGAAGTTTGCCCCAGACCCCTTGAATATGAACGCCCGACGTCTGCGATCATAGCCCGCACCTTGGAAATCCATCAATTTGTGTGGGCCATTTGGTGCGTCGTCCTCGATGATCGTTCCGCGGGGCAGGCCGTTTTCCCGGGCACTTTCGTCCAAAATCATGCGCGCTAAATTTACTTTCTCTGAACCGGACAGGTTGTCAAAGTTATGTAACTGTTCTGAAATTTGTTTGTTGTTTGATATGATTTTTCGGTACATTTCTATGCGTTCGCCAACCACAAAATCGCCATTGCGCAAATCGACCAGTTCGTCCATTTGTTTCAGATAATCGGTGACCAGATTTATTTTTCCTGTTTTGTCATCTGGTGCGATTGATTTTGCTTTTTTCTCAAAATCCATTTCCAGTTTGGCCACCTGGGGGTCAAATGTACTGTAATTTGGGTGCGTGCGTCGAATGTGCGTCAACCAATCCGCAAATGCGTCGACTAAATCTGGATAATCTTGCTTATATTTTTTCATATTTGTATCATTTATGCTATCCAGATTGTATTTCTGTAATAATTTTTGTACTTTTACGGCGTATGCTTCTGTCTGGGCGGACAGTACGTTTATCTCGTCCCATGTTCTCCAATTTTTTACGGTTTTTTGCATGGTGGCAACGTCGCCATGAAACATTTCTTTGAAATCTTGCCAAGTGTGATTTCTGTTGCCGTATTTTTTGTACGCCTCGTAAAAAACTTTATCTGTATCAGACATGGCGTCGACATTCATTATATAGTCCAGTGTCGGGATGTTTTTCGTGACGGTTTGACCAACGCGTTGAAAAATATTTTGAATGGCTTTTTTGTAATTTTCTGTTTTCATGTTGAACACCTACGCACACATTGTAGCACAATAAATGCGATTTTTGAATATGGTATTGGATTGCGCGCCCCCGACCAAAATTCAACCGCCCCGAGGTGGGGCGGTTGAATTTATATACTTTTGTCTTGCTAACAGGCGGATTTTGGCCTAAAATGGTGGTGGTGTCGGGTGTTTCGGCACTGGGGCGTCAGAACCTCTGAATTTTAGGTGTCCGTGGGGACAAAAAACACCTCCAACCGATGGTTGGAGGGTGGCGAATACATTGAATAAGCCCGCTATTTTCCTAAAATTATAGTTCTGAACCTCCAACCACCTGATTTTCTCAGGTGATTTTTTTACAAAGGGGATTCAGGTGCAGCCAAAATTATTTTCTGATACGGTTGATACTCAGCCGGTAGCGGGGCTTAGTATTGTTTCTTTTTTCAGTGGTGCTGGCGGTTTGGATTTGGGTTTTGAAAAAGCTGGTTTTCACACAATATGGGCAAATGAATTTGATAAAACTATTTGGGAGACATTTGAAAAGAATTTCCCCAATGCACGGTTAGACAGGCGCAGTATTACCGATGTTTCACCGGATGAAATCCCTGATTCTGTTGGTATTATTGGTGGGCCGCCGTGTCAAAGTTGGTCTGAAGCCGGTGCGGGGCGCGGTATAGAAGACAAGCGTGGACAATTATTTTATGACTATATCAGAATATTAAAGGTTAAAAAGCCAAAGTTCTTTTTGGTAGAGAATGTATCGGGCATTTTACATCCGAAGCATGCCAAGGCGTTTAATGGTTTTCTGAAAGAGTTTGAAAATGCCGGGTACGATATTTTTTGGAAATTGTTAGATGCGAATGATTATAACGTTCCAGAAAATCGTCAGAGAACAATTATTGTTGGCTATCGCAAGGATTTACATAAAAAGTTTGTTTTTCCAGAACCCAAAAAATACAAGCCGACATTGAAAGATGCCATTTCTGATTTGCCAGAACCGTTGCCAGCAAAGTCAAAAAACAAGACAAATGGTAAACTGGAAATACCAAATCATGAATATATGACAGGTGGTTTTTCATCAATTTTTATGTCTAGAAATCGCGTGCGTGGTTGGAATGAACCGTCTTTTACTATTCAAGCCGGTGGTCGTCAGTGTCCGTTACATCCACAAGCCCCAAAGATGAAAAAGCGCGAAACAAATAAGTTTGAATTTGTAAAAGATTCGGAGCAATTATATAGACGTTTGTCTGTTCGCGAATGTGCCAGAGTTCAAACGTTCCCAGACGATTTTGTCTTTTATTACACCGATGTTGCTGTTGGCTATAAAATGATTGGCAATGCGGTTCCAATGAATTTGGCATTTGAAATAGCAACCCAAATCAAAAAGGACTTAGCGGAATGAATAAGTCCACACTAAAATCAACAATTATGGGTAAGGCGTATGAGTACGCATGTATGCTGGCAATAAATGAAATTATCGGTGTGGTGCGTCCGGTGGAAATTGTTGATAATTCCAGTTGGCATGTGGCAAAAAAGTGTTTTGCAGAAATATCTGATAGCGAACGTGACAACATGATGAAATCTGCACGTGCTGGGGTAAAAGTAATTGTCCAGATGGAACCTAAAATTATTGAGGACGGGAACGATAAATTGACAATTTCTCTGCAACCAGATAATATTGCACGGACGGGTGATATCAGAGATATTATTATCATTCGCAGATCTATTAAATGGGAGATTGGTATATCTGTGAAACATAACCATGCGGCTCTTAAACATTCCAGATTGTCGGCACATATTGATTTTGGCGAAATGTGGTTTGGTGTGCCATGTTCGGCGGGGTATTTTAATGCAATAAATCCGATATTTGATTTTTTGACGGCACTCAAACATTCTGGCTATCAATGGAATCAGGTCGCAGATAAAGAAGGTACTGTCTATGTCCCATTATTGAAAGCATTTATTGATGAGTTTAGAAATTTGTTTGAAACTCATTCTAAAAAAATAACTGCAGGAATAATCCAATATTTGCTGGGTTCGGATGGCAAAGATTATTACAAGTTGATACATCATAATAATCATAAAACAACTGTTATGCCGTTTAATATACATGGAACTTTGAATCAGGCAACAGACAGTGTAAAGCCACAGATAATAATTCCGAAAATTAAATTGCCGACAAGAATCATAGAATTATGCTTCAAGGAACGTTCTAAAACCACTGTGAATTTGACAATGGATAATGGTTGGGCCATCTCATTCAGAATCCATAACGCCAGCACGATGGTGGAACCAAGTTTGAAATTTGACATTCAGTTACTGGGACAACCCGCAGATATGTTTTATGTTGATACGGTATGGTAGGTCGAAACTGTATTCTAGCAGTTGTCCAGTTGCCAATCAGTCAGTTCTGGTAAAACAGACGCCTTTTCTTTATTGTCCAGTACATCAGAGTTTTGAATTTTATTTATCAGTTTCATCATATCTGCATAATTCAATTTCCCGACTCTCTTTATGATACAATCTGGAGAAAATTGAAATATTCTAGAGCAGGCGACATATCTATCATGACCATGTAAAAATGCATAGTCTGTTGCGGAAATTGAGAAATCGTCGTACATCTCGCGATGTTCGGTATTTATTATGATATATTTATTGTTAGAAGTTGCTACGCAAATGACGTGTTTCGTATCTCTATGTTCTATTTGAGAACCTACCTGCACAATAAACACATCGCCAATTTCAAGCATTTATAGCACCATGTTCTTAGCAGTACATGCTAAATCTTGTTTTAGCCAATCTTCTTCAATCATGTCTTCAAATGGAATAGGCGCGGCATCTGCTGAGCCACGTTGAGCATAATTTTTCACCCAAGCTGGCTCTTTGTGGTTTTTATTGCGAACTTCTGCAAACGGTAACCCAGCATAGTCGTGCAATCCGTGCTCAAGTGCAGAAATGTCTGATTTTGAAAGGTACTCCAAGAAGGGCGTCCGTTCCGCAAACAAAGAGTTCCCATCTCTATAAAATCCGACACCCTGCTTACGTAGCTTTGCGGTATCATACAACCAACTTGGCACAGTCCCATGTTCCATAGCCATGTATTTGTCGCCTGTTATGGGTCTGCCGTATTTGTTCAAATGGTATTTTTCTGCAGAAAACAGAATTTTCCAGATATTATACATGTTGGACTCACCGTTCTCGATTATCCAAAGAACGGCTTCAACAGCTTTTTGTGGATTCATATTAAATGTAATTGCCATGGCTTCATCACTCGGTTTGATGCTATAAACAAAAAACTCATATGTCAAGCTTATTTCTGTGCGTGCATTATACCACAAAATGGGTTGGAAATCTATTTCTTTTGTTTTAGCAGCTGATTCACTCGGCCGTCGCATAGATGCGCCGCGCCTGCGGGGCATTCGTAAGACGTTCACGGTGCTACGTTTGTGAACGTCAACTCATAGTCGAACCAAATGACTGGCGTCATGTGGTCGAACTGCGTCGACCACGACCAAAAATTAAACCGGCGCGAGGCCGGTTAAATTTTTGGTTGGGGCAGCTGGATTCGAACCAACACTGACGGAGTCAGAGTCCGGAGTTCTACCGTTAAACTATGCCCCAATGCGCGGCGTATTATATAATGTCTTTTTTCGTTTTGCAATGAAAATTTATGCCTTTGGGTGGCGTGGCGGGCGTTTTTGTGGTATTATGTCACCCATGAACATTCCATTATCTGATATCATTAGATTTCATTTGGTGCGCACGCACTGTCACATTGATTGTGTGAACTATTTTGCAGGATTGCTGGGTGCGGCGTTTCCCATGCACGACCGCGATAAATTCACAGAGCCGTATCAAACGGGTTATGCATATCGGAATTACATGGTCTATCACCCCAATATGCAAATGTTGCCCCAGCAGGCGGAACTGTACAGGCGCGTGCATGCCGAACATCACCGTATGCAATCGCATCATGTTGGCGCGTGGGACGACGTGCGCCAGATTCCGACAAGTATTTTGACCGAGATGGTATGTGATTGGTACAGTGCGAATTTTGAACAGGCTGCGATACTGAACCAGATTGAATACGAATCGGTGCGCGTGTTCTTTGACCGTGTGATGTCGCCATTACCGTGGTCAGATGCCCAACGTGAATTTATTTTGGCACGGATTGCCGAATTGGCGTGGCGCATGGACAATGGCGCGGTGCGTGCGATTTGGACACATGCGCTGGAACTGTGAAATCTGTCCCATAGATTTATGATGGCCCCCGTGCGCATAATGCGGGTATGGAAACGAGAAAAATATTATTCGCGCTGGCGGTGGCGATGCCATTGGTGGCTGCAAACAGTGCAGATGCCTGTACGGGTATCACGCTGAAATCCGACGACGGCGGTGTCGTTGTCGCGCGTACAATTGATTGGTCCCGCGAAGAAATGGACAACATATATGTTGTAATTCCGCGTGGTTACACCCAGACGGCGATTTTGCCAAATAATGCGTCGGGCGGTATGCAATATACCGCAAAGTATGGCTATGTCGGTCTGGGGATGGAGCAGGCCGAATTTATCATCGATGGCACGAACGAGGCGGGATTGTCCGCGGCGTTGTTCTATTTCCCACAGTATGGCGAATACAAGCCGTATGATTCGGCATTGGCGGGGCAATCCATTGGTGGTTTGCAATTCGTATCGTGGGTGTTGGCGAATTTTTCCACCATTGATGAACTGCGTGCGGGTATGCAAAACATTCGCATCATCAATATTGATTCGCGTGCCGACACCGTGCATTGGCGTATAACCGACCCGTCTGGCCGCCAGATTGTGATAGAGGTTATTGATGGTGTGGTCAATTTCTATGACAATCCATTGGGCGTGTTGACCAATGCGCCATCGTTCCCGTGGCATATGGCGAATTTGAACAATTATGTGAATTTAACCCCTGGGACGGCGGGGCCGGTTGATATGAATGGCGTGCAACTATCGGCATTTGGTTCGGGCAGTGGTTTTCATGGCCTGCCTGGGGATTTTACACCGCCATCGCGATTCGTTCGTGCGGCGTTTTTGGAATCGTATTCGTTACAGCAACAGACCGCATTCGATTCGGCGATGCAGGCGTTTCATATCCTGAATAACTTTGATGTGCCGACCGGTGTCCAGTTCGCGGTTGGGCGCGCGCCTGAAAATATGCCATCGGCGACCCAGTGGACAATTGCGACCGATTTGAAAAATATGGTGATTTATTATCACACCATGTACGATCGCACGGTTCGTTCAATTGATATGTCGGCAATTGATTTTGGCGCGGTCGCGTTCCAGACACACCCGCTGGACACGAACAAGCGTCCAACGATTGTTCCCGCGCAAATTGACTATGCCATCCCGATTGTTGTTGAAACAGATGTGGTTGTCAGTGACACCATGGAATAAATTATGCGGTGTGCACGCCGCATAATTTATTGTTGCAATTTATGTTTGGGCTGATTATACTGACCATGAATCCAAAGGGATTTGGGTTCGGGGCCTTCAACAAGCCCGTATGTCGGTGACGCGCGCGATGCACGTGTCAAATCCGCACAGTAAAGCGGCGCATTTGCGCCATTTATTGTATGTACCCCACCGTTATGGTCGGGGATCCACCGGTGATACCACAGGGGCAACCCAAAAACTGGTGGGGTCATTCCGATATATGATTTGTTGAAATCCCCGACCGTCAAATAAGTTTTTGGCGGTTTTTTGCAATTTGTTTTGACATGTTTCCTATCGGGCACACTTTGTGCTTGCAAGTGTCAAAAAGAGTTGTATAAATAAAACGAGTGGTGACTGAACATAACAATCATTTGGAACAGAAAGGAGAACCAATATGAAAATGTCTCGTACAGCAATCAAAGAACTGACCGCGGCATATCGTGCCGTGTTGAAACATGCATTTATTGCCGCAATGGGTGCCATGGTGGTTATTGGTGGTGCATCGGCTGAAGATGAAAAAGTGCGGATTGTAATTGGTGGTGGCGGAACCGAGGAGTTGTCGGGTGTGTATGATGGTTATGTTTCAGGGACATGGGGCAGTGTTGCATATGTTGGAGGCACGTTAAATGTTGGCTCAGGAACCGTATTTACAGACAACAAGGGCCTTGTTGGTGGCGCAATAGCCATTGAGAAACAAAAAGGTGTTTTGCATATTGCCGATAATGTTACATTTGAAGGAAATACAGCAATCTATGATGGGGGCGCGATTGGTAATTACGGCGGCGCAGTTATCAGTAAAAACGCCGTGTTCAGAAACAATCATGCAAATATTGATCTGGATGGCAGTGAAATTACATCTGATTCACAGCCGATTGGTGGTGGCGCAATTTCGATGGATGTCAATGGCCGGCTGGACATCGTCAATGGATTATTTGAAAACAACACCAGTGGTTATGATGGTGGTGCAATCGGAACACGTCGGACATTGCAGCCAGGTGAAAAAACAGAAGATGGTTTTGCCAACCTGGGCAATCATATAAAAATCACCGATTCCACATTTATTGGTAACCAGGCAACCGGAAAAACATCTGACACCGCCGACGGCCAAAAGGTTGGGGGCAACGGTGGTGCGATTGCAAATACATTTGCGACAACTGAAATCAGCGGAACAACATTTACCAATAATACCGCTGAGACGAATGGTGGCGCGATTTACAACCATACGTTTATCAATGTCGACGCCACGGGGACAGACACTGGTCTGGGCGGTGTGATGACCATCAACGATTCGGTATTCAGTAACAACAAGGTGTCTACTGGGTCGTACGCTAAGGAAACATATAAGCGAGATGGCGTTGGTGGTGCGATTGCTTCGTCGGGGACATTGACGGTAACAAATAGTACGTTTGAAAATAATTCTGCGCTGGCCCCAGACGATGGTTATGGTTTGGGTGGTGCGATTGCAACGGTTACTCTTGATACCCCGGTTGGCAACACAGTCAGTTTGAATATCCAAAACAGCATATTCACGAACAACCAAGCCACGTATGGTGGTGCCGTATATGGTATGTTGAAGGCCTCTGGCAAATCTGGAATTAGTGATGTAGAAATTTCTGATTCTAAATTTACTGGGAATACGGCGCGCGCAGCCGGCGCGGCGATTGCCAATTTTGATATATTGAACGTCACAGGTTCTGAATTTAACGATAACAAAGCGACATATGGTAAAGATGGTGACGGATTGATAGAAGGTGGTGGTGCTATTTTCTTGGGTTCTGATTCTAAGACCAAGATAGATAACACTATATTTGCTGGCAACAGTTCAAAAACAACTGGTGGTGCGATTTCTATGCGTCAACCCAACGATGGAGATAACAGTGCGGCAACATTAAACATCATATCGGCAACGTTTGCAGACAACCACGCAGACCAAAACGGTGGGGCTATTTATAATACGTTCTATCATAGTGTGGCTGCGACTGATGGTGGCACCGAAAGCAAGGTTGATGGCGTTGTAATCAAGGACGCAACATTCACAGGGAATTCGGCCGATAAATTCGGTGGTGCAATCTTTAATGATGACACAGGCACTGCAAATAAAAACAGTATGGTTGGTTCAATCATCCTGTCTGGCAATAACACATTTACCGGCAATACGGCAAATGGCGTGGCGAATGATATTCACAACCTGGGTAAATTGACCGTTGCCGATGGCACAACAACCATTGATGGCGGAATTACCGGCGATACCGGCACATTGACGGTTGCAGATGGCGCGACACTGAACATCGGCACGGCAACAGTTGAACAAGCGGAATTGACACTGGACGGTACGGTTGGCGCAACAATTATTGGGGCGAACAACTATGGTAAACTGTTGGCAGAAACATACAATGGTAACGGCGAAGTGTCGTTGAATGTTGCGACAGCGGGGACATATAATATATTTAGTGCAAATGCGAACGACTATGCTGTCGTTGACGCTGGTGCTGTATATGATGTGACCAAGGGCGCCGACGGTGCAGTTGTCATTAAAACGAAATCTGTTGATAAAATCGCGGCGGATACTGGTCTGACCGATGCGACGGCGAATGTTGTGGCGGGGCTGGCAAACAGCGACAACGCATTGGCAAACATTGCGTCGTTGAACGTGCAACAGGCGTTGCGTGATGGTAATGTTGGCTATGTCGAAGCCGAAACAGCCAAGGCCAACCCCGACGACAAACCGGTTGCTCAATCCGCTGCCCAGTCGGTTCAGGGTGCGGTTATGACGCTGGCGGCGAATCGTATGGCGGGTGCACCATCGGCCAGCGTCGCGGGACGCAGTGGTGGCGATTGGTCAAATGCTGACTATGGCGTGTGGGCCCAGGGTATGTTTAACAAATCAAAATACAACGGCCAGTTTAACGGGTACACTCGTGGGATTGCGGCCGGTGTTGATGCACTGATTGATAATCAGTACACGGTTGGTTTGGGATATGCGTTCGGTCATTCCGATATCAATGCCAAGGGCGGGCGCGATACCGAAATTGACAGCAACAGCATATTTGCGTATGCCCAGTATAAGCCAAGCGAATGGTACATCAATGCGGCATTGAATTATACAATGTCACAGTATACTGAAACCGGTGATGCGTTTGGTGTGCGTCTGGAATCAGATTATGACGTCAATGCGTTCGGTGGCCAGGTTATGACTGGTTATGATTTCGCATCTGGCCTGACACCAGAGGGCGGCGTTCGTTACCTGCACGTGTCACAGGATTCGTACGGCAACGGGCTGAATCATGTGGACAGCGATGATACCGATTTCTTGACCGGTATTGCAGGGCTGAAATACCGCTTTGCGATTGACAATGGTTCGGCAATCAACTGGTTCCCAGAACTGCGCGCGGCGGCGACATACGACTTTGTTTCCGACAAAGCAAAGTCCACTGTCACAATGCCAGGGGCGGCGCCGTATGTTGTTGATAGCGGTCGTCTGTCACGCTTTGGCGGTGAATTTGGAATTGGCCTGACCGCGGAATATAACGGGGTGGAAATCTCGCTGAATTACGATTTGGATTTGCACGAAGATTACACTTCGCAAACCGGTATGTTAAAATTCAGATATGAATTCTGATAAAAAAACGGGGCATCGCCCCGTTTTTTTATTCCCCACCCAGGAGTTATCAGAGAGTATAGATAATAGAGCACAGAGAATAGATACAGGCATTGTTCTTGCGCGTATGTCCCCAGCGGGCAGAAATACGTTCTTGCCCCCCTGTCATTGCGAACGGAGTGAAGCAATCCAGTAAATAATGTGTGCGCCGAATGGCGCACTATCTATTATCTATGCTCTAAAAAAACGCGCCGATGGCGCGTCTTCTATTTGAAATATTTATTATGTTGGGCTTGTGATACCTGATACATTGTGTCCATCAACTGGTTGGCGGCATCGCGACTGGTCATGCCACCAGACGCATTTGCATCAGCACCATTTAACACAATCAGGCGGTTTGGCAATGTGCCATCACCACCATCGCACTCAATAAAGTATTCGGCGGCATCAAACGATTTGCCAATGCAACGATTGTGTGCAATCGCCACAAATCCATCGTCCGCCAATGTTTGACACGTCGGCTGCGTGCCATATGTGATTTCCCCAAATTCCATTGTTTCGTCAACGTTGCGCAACACGCCTGGGCACCACACGTTGACGTATTTGCCGTCAATCAAAACCTTGGTTCCGTCGGCGCTGGATTTACGCGTGCCAAAACAATCGCCGTTTAATACATTTACATCAAAATCAGAATTGATACCATCGCCACGTGAAATATCGGCGCGCCCGACCAATTTCGCATCGGTTGCACTGTTATCAGATAATGCGTCGGCGCAAATCCATTTCATGCCGCGACAACTGCTGCCGGCGTCCCACATTTCACTGTCATAGCCCGCGCCCATTGTTGTGTAACATTTGGTGGGATCCAGTCGGCAAATCGTGGGCTGTTGCCACCATGGTGTCGCCGCGCCCGCGTTCGCGCATGTCAAAGACAGTATTGCAAGTATAAATATTTTTCTCATATTTTATTCCCCGCTTGTTCCTGTTATTTTATCAGATTTTGCCATATTGTGCAAGTTGCTATCCTGCGTTGGTTTGTGTGGTATCTGGGGTTGATGTGTCTGTGCCAGAAACGTCGCTACCACTGGATGCCCCGCTGGTGCTGATGGTGCCTGATGATGTTTTGGAATCGCTGTCTGATTCGGTTTCGTCAGTGGTGGGTGGGCGGCAATAGCCCCACTGGGTGTTCGATCCGGTTTCGGTATAGAAACGTTTATACTGCATATCGCCCGTGTAATCGTGCAGACCATCCAATTGGCCATCTGCATCCAGTTGTTCGTCAACCCATGGCGTGTCAACCCATACGCCGCCCAGACGGTCACATTCCGCCGACAGGGCCTGGGCCATGGCGACACGTACAGAATCCATGACGACATTGACGTCTTGCATAATTGTGGTTGGCAATACATAGTCGCCCTTGCTGGATTCTGATGGGCGGACACACGCCTGCATCGCGTAACGAACAACCTTTTGATACAAACTGCCGATATAGTCCTTGCCACAGATATCTTGGCTTTCGGTTGCGTATATTGGCGCGGCCTTGCCCCCCGGGCACGATATGGCGGTGGCAGGACATTTGAAACAATAATTGCCCGCAATTTCGCTGGAATTATATTTCCATTCGCCTTTTTCGTTTTGGGCAACCATATAGTACCCTTCGCTGCATTCATAAAATGTGGATTTCAGGTGGCACATATATTCTTTGTCTGCCAACCAATCGTCCTCTGGCGCGGTTTGATTTTGGCTGGTGTCGGGGCTGGTGGTGGTGCCCGTGTCGTTCCATATACGCTGGTTGCATGTGGAAATACTGGCGTACTGTTGACTGCCAGGGGCATAGACGCGACACGCATATGGATAACTGTGTAAACTGTCGTTACTGGGGACGGCACAAGTATCTTGGATAAATTCTTGCAACGTGGTCAGGCATTCTTTGCCAATTTTCTGGTCAGTGATATCGCGCATTGCGTTTATCAATAAATCCAGCCCATTCCCATTTCCGTCGCCGTACAGGTTGCTGCACGCGTATAATTTTTCCTGACATAATTCTTCGGATAATTCCAGACGTGAACCAATCAACAACTGTTCTTTGACATTGCTAAAATCTTTTAACGATTGGCTCTGTTCATCATAGCATGCGTTCACGACGTCCAAGCATTCGTTTTTAACATCGCGGACGCGTTCTTGTTGCCCCTGATAGATTTCAACGATTGCCTGACGCATAAATTCGTCCCATACCTCGTCCGCCAAGTCGCGACAGGTGTCCAGCCCGCGGGCGGCATATGCGCGCTTGTTGTTCAATTCGGCAACAATCATTCGGTTTGTTGCATTAGTTAACACATCGCCCGATAAAGATATCTGGTTTTCCAGTTGGTAAAAATTTGTGGTGTAAATTGGTTCGCCCGTGTCACGGTTCAGGTATCTGCCAGATATGTCCAGACAGTGAACATAATCCTTGCCGCATGCGGTGTCGGCGGTGATATCGCTGCGCACCTGGGCGATACAGTCATTGATAGATGTTGAATTGTGGGCGTTATAGTTTTCCAATCGCGCATTGTTCATTTCGCGTTCGGTGCTGCGTATAGTGCTGTTTGCGGTATTCAATTTCTTGTCCAGTGCGGTTATCAATGTGCTGCAATCGTTTTCAATGTACATACCGTATGCGGACACAACCATGTCCAAAACTGTGCTGGATGAACAATTTGCCGATACCATTTCGGCGCACTGGGCATGAACCGCGTTGTACAGTGGTTCGCCCGTCAGGTTTGAAATGTTTGCACCATCAGTCAAATCCGTCGTTGACCAAATTGCGTTTATATCGCCCGCGATGTCCAGTGTTCCACTGGTCGACAAGGATTTGGATTTTGCGTTACTTAAAACCTCGCTAATACCACTGAGGGCCTGTGCCGACGCGGAATTGTCGTGCATCGACGATGCCGCCAATTCACCATCGCTGGCGGTCAGCATGGCATTGACCTCTGCCGCGGTTTTGGGTATAACCTCTATGTTCAAATTCTTGAAATCTTGCAGGTTGTCAGATGCATTGGTCAATGCGCGTTCACGTGATTTAATTTCAGTCAGTTTTGACGAACATACACACCGACGATATGTATCGTTTTGCTTTGCACAGAATTGATCCATGCACGTAAAGTATGCATCGCGACATGCATTATATCCTGTGCCGAATGTGTTTGTGCCGGTGGCCGTGGCAGTTGTGGTGGCGCGTGCACTGCGTGCGGGTGTGATCGTTGTTGCGACGCGTGATGTAGCCACGCGTGCAGTTTTGGTCGACGCGGTGCGTGCAATCGTTTTTGGGGACGCGGTGCGCGCGACCGTTTTTTGGGACGCGGTGCGCGCAGATGTGTCGGTCGCACTGCGTGATGTGATGACGCTGGTATTGCCGCGCGTTGTTGTGGTGCGCGATTGTGCGCTGACCGTGCCACCGCCACGTGATGTGCCCGATTGCGATTGATTGGTTGTGGATACCTGATTTCGGGTGATATTTGACGCGCTGCGCACCGCAGCATCGGCCACGCCGATGCCGGCACACAATGTGGCGGCAAAAAGCAAAATCTTTCTCATTCCTTTATACGCGGTATATGATATCAAAAAAGCCCATTTCTGGGCAAGGGGTATTTCAATAAAATTCAAACAAAAAATCCACCGATGTGGTGGATTTTTACTTATTGGTTGTTTGCATCTGGGGTGGGGCGATTACGTTCAACAAATGTAATGCGACCCTTGTCCAAATCGTATGGTGTCATTTCAACGCGAACCTTTTCCCCGATGTTGACCCAAATGCGCGCCTTGCGCATTTTACCGCATACGGTTGCCAGAATTTCGTGTCCGTTTTCCAATTTAACGCGGAACATGGTGTTGGGCAGTTTGTCTTCGACCGTGCCACTGAATACAATTACATCATCTTTTGCCATATCTATTCCTTGGATTTTTCTGCAAATTTACGGCTGTAATCATAATGCGTGGCATAAAAAATTGCAAGATGTTTTTATCTGCTTGCGCCACGCCCCGACATTTGATAAAATTAGACATAATAATGTAGGGTGGATTCATATGAAATTAGTTTCGTTTTTTACGTTGTTATGTGCGGTACCGTCGTTGGCATTTGGCGCGGCGCGCGACGCAGATTCTGTGCGCGTTGGCGTAACGCGTATGTCAATGGCAGGTGCGCGTTCGCCAAATATAGTTGCAAGTATACAACCAACCATGACGACGAAAACGACAACCGCAACCGGTGATACAACGAATGGGACGGTTGCGACATTGGCGGTGGTCGCGTCCAGCGATACGTCAGGGGTACAGAATAGTGGTGATTGTCGTACGGCGTATCGTGCGTGCATGGATGAATTTTGCTTGCTGGATGAGTCCGAGGGACGTCGTTGCGCCTGTTCGTCAAATATCGAACAGTCAAAAAGTTTAATTCAAGAAATTCAATCAATTCAATCAGAGGCAGATAGTTTGTACACCGTTGGGGTTGAGCGTGAACAACTGGGGGCGCGGGCAAAATTGGTTTTTGGCGAAAGTGAAAATGCCAAAAAGAGTTCACGTGCATCGGGTATGAGTTTTATTGATTGGTTAAACAGTGGCAGCGGTGCCAGCGACACGGACGCATTGGATGCCGATAATGATATTGGCGATGGTCTGTATGCGATGGCATCTGAATATTGTGCCGATAAATTGGCGGCATGTGGCGACAGTGCCGAAATGGAAGAAACCCTGTATGCGCGCCAGATTATATCAGATTGCAAATCCTTTAATGCGTATTTAACCGACCAGAAAACAAATGCAACCGCAAATAAACGCACGGCCGAGGCCGCAGTGCGCAAGGCACGGTTGGAAATGTTGGACACGACAAACAAATACAATCGTGGTGAATGTTTGTTGGCGTATCGCGCATGTATCGCGGACAAGGGTGGTTGCGGGACTAATTTCGAAAACTGTCTGGATGCGGATTTGCTGGGACGTCGTGCGAACGCATGTGAAAACGTGCTGGATCAATGCATGGCGGTGCGTGATTACGTTGTCCAAGATTGGACGGCGGAATCTGAAACTGTTTTGGCCGATGCCGCAAAGTATGCAGATAAAAATGCGCGTGCGACATGCTTGGCACGAATTCAAGTTTGCTTAGAAGACAGTTGCAGCACCGAAACAAATTCGACATGCCTGACCGATGTGAATGTGGCGGCGGGTATTTGTCCGGTGATTACAGAATGCGAAACACTGATTCCTGGGATTCAGAGCAGTGTGAACGACAAATTGGGTTACCTGCGTACCCAGTTCTGCCAGAATGATATTGATAAATGCCTGCAAGATAAATGCGGTGAAAACTTTACCGCACCGGAATGCTTGGGCAAGACACCAACGGAAATTGCTGCGCTGTGCCCGCAGTCGATGTATCCATCGTGCAAGAATGAAACACAATTTGATATCATTGTTCAATCCGTACTGTTACAGATGGATTACAAATTGGTTCAGGGTTGCTTGAACTATTTCGGTGAACAGTTGGGGGCGGTATGCGGGACTGATATGTCGTGCCTGCCGACCGATACGACGATTGCGTCGTTGACATCTGTGCCGGACAACTCAACGGATTTGGCGGCGTTGCGTGAAACCGTGCGTGGCAATGTTTCGGCGTCTGTTGATGAATTTTTCAAACAGTTTGAACAGGACAAGACCGTTGCGGCATGCCAAGACAGTGAAAAGCCACAGGGGCGCAAGTCATTGGGTGACACCGTATTTAACAGTGCGAAAATGATTGCACAAATTGGTGCGGAAAATCGCGCGATGCGCGCATTGGAATCTAAGATTGCCGAATTGTCACGTCAGCAAGATTTGGCCGCGGCGGAAAAGAATTGCTTGGCGACATATCAGGTTGAATCACCAGACAAATCCAACAAGAATTACAGTTATATTCGCAGTGTTTCGTTTGAGCCGTCATTGCGTAACTGCCACGTTTGTCGCATGCAACAGGTTTGCGAAACCGGTGGTGAATCCAAGGGTACAGCGGGGCTGAAAGGTCTGGCGGGTGGTTTGTCCGCGGGCGCGGCGGCTGGTACAATGGTAACCCCAGGGTGGGGTACGGCGATTGGTGGCGTTGTCGGTGCGGTTGGTGGTCTGTTCGCAGGACGCAGTGCCGGTGGCCAGCAAGAATTCTGTCAGGAAATCGAATCGTGCGAAGACATAAATATGTAAGATAATATGGGCGGAGAGAGATGAGCTTGAAAAATATTTTAGCGTATCTGTTATGTGGTGTGGCGTTTGCTGATTTCGGTGGCGCGACGGCCGCGGTCAAATCGACCAAGGTTTCCAAGCAATCAGCAATTCAAAACGGCACAACTGTGCGTACGCGGCTGACCGCCACGGGGCTGTATGATCAGGCGTGCTATGATGCGTACTATGGCTGTATGGATCAATTCTGTATCACCGACAATTCCAACGGGGGCAGCTGTGCATGCAGTGATGATAATGCAAAATATGAATCCCAGTTATCTGAAATCCAATCAATGATGGACGAGGCCGCGCGTATTCGCACCGAAGATGTTGAACGGGTCAAAGCGGGTGCGGATGCGGACATTGTCTTTACCGGCACACGTAAATACGACGAAAACGGAAATATTATGTCGGCGGGTGAATTGACCGCAGCGGAAAAGAAAGCACAAGCCCGTCAGAGTTTGATGGCACTGTTTGAAAACGACACCACCGACGATGACGAAGATATTTGGGACAGCGAAATCAGCACGGTTGCCGACAAGACCGGTGCGGCACTGTTCGCTGCCGCACAGGAATTATGCACCGCGCAAATTCCAGATAACTGTGAAAAAGATTTGAATTTCTTGACCCAATTATATTCGCGTCAAATTGTGTCGGACTGCAAGGGGTTCGAAAACAGTTTAACCACCCAAATGGCAACCGCCAAACAAGATTTGGCTGCCGCCCAAGCGGAGGTTCGCGATGCCCTGCGTGAAAGTTTTGAATCCGCCAACAAATACGATTTGGGCACGTGCATGGTCGAATTCAAAAAGTGTATGCAGACCGATGACGCGTGTGGCACGGATTGGGAAAATTGCGTTTCAACGATTGCGTCTGAAAATATGCAGAATAACGCCGCGGTCAGCACTGCATCGACCAAGGTTGCGACGGTGAATACATACGATATCACCGCGTCCACGATGGAAATTCTGGATTCTAAACGTACAATTTGTGAAAAGGTTTTGGACAACTGTGTCGCCGTGCGCGATCAGGTATGGCCCGCGTTTTTGCGCGAGGCCGCGCCAACAATCAAATTGGCAGAAACCAAGATGGAATCGAAATTTCGTCAATCATGCCTGACCAATATTTCGAACTGTATCCAGACCGCGTGTAAAGACGACATCGCGGGCAAGGGCGTCGCGACAATGGACGCGTGCCTGTCGCGTCCGGATATGGCGCGCAGTTTCTGCAAGGTGGAAATTGACCCATGCGAACGTATGGAACCACTGATTTGGGGTTATGTCACAGATAAATTGGCGGCGATGCGTGTTGATGCGTGCACCCAAGAGGTCAAAGATTGCTTTACCGCCGACACGCGTTGCGGGTCTGAATTTCAGAACTGCATTGGTATGGACTATGATTTCATTCACGATATCTGTCCGATTGATTCATTGGTTGTATGCAAGGCGAACAACCCATCATTCTCGATGGATGATTTGGATTCTATGTTGATGGGCCTGTATCTGAATATCGATAATGCCGCATTGAACCAGTGTCAGGATTTGGTTGATACCAAGATGACAGAGATTTGTGGCAGTACCACCGATTGTAATAAATTTGCGTCTGATGACACAATCGGTACGGGTTCATTGCGCAGTCAGAAAGATGGTACAATATATCGTGTGACAGGTATGATTTCATTTGGCAGTATCAAGATGGGCGATGCGACCGGTCGTGTGATTGATAATGGCGATGGCACAACAACCAAGTTGGGGGCGGGGCAAATCGGTGTTGACGAATACTTGGCACAGATACGCAGTCGCAATGCGAATGTTGCAAATGCCGACGGTATTATTTCGTCTATCGAAGAAGAACTGAACAACATTGCGGGAACAATCAATCGCACAATTTCGCTGATTGAACAAGACCCTGAAATTCAGTACTGCATCAATGGGCGTAACCTGTCCCAGATTACGGGGCAGGCAAACCAGAAAACAACGGCGCGTTTCCCGAACCTGCTGAACAGCGTGAAAATGCAAATCGCAGTGTCCGCCCTGCGTCAGGCCCAAGATAACTATAATGCAAAGTTAAATTCTGAAATTGCGGCGGCAACCAAGAACGCATCGGCGGATATTGCACAGTATGTGTGTCAAATGTTGCCAATGAATGGTGGCGCGACATATTCGGCCGATGTTAAAACAACGTTGGCGCAACCATACGCAATCAGTTATGACGTTGGGGCAGGGTTGGATAACAGCATGCTGGCCCAAGGTGGACATAGTACGTCCAATATCAGTGGCACAGCAGCATTATCTAATTCTGCAAACGCAGGGGCCACCAAGTTCAGCGAAGGGGCGGCAACGGTATTGACGTTGGGGCTGAATCAACTAACCGAGGCAAACAATCATGTTACCGTTGAATTGCCCAGTGGTACGCGTGAAATGTGGTCGGTATTTAATCGTGATACCCGTGTGTGCCACTATTGTACGTCCACCGTTACCAAGAGTTGTAATTCTGTCAGCAAAAAGGGATTTCTGGGCATTGGGGCCAAGAAGGAACTGTCGTGTACAGAATCAGACCCAGTTGAGAAGTGCGAGGATATAACAATGTAAAATAAAACGGGCCGTATGGCCCGTTTTTTTAACCATAGGAATAAAAGTATGCCTCAGGTACATGCATTGGCAAAAGATATTGATTTGGAATCTGTGATTACATCGCTGGGCCAAACGGCGGTGCATTTCGCAATAAAATTGACCGCATCTGTATTTATACTGGTCGTGGGATTGTGGCTGGCGGGGCGTGTATCACGTTCGGTCAGGCGGGGTATGGAACGGCGTAATCTGGACCCATCCTTAAAATCGTTTGTTGGATCGTTTGTCAGTATCGTACTGCGTATAATTGCAATAGTCATATCACTGACAACGGTCGGGGTTCAGATGACGTCAATCGTTGCGGTCTTGGGGGCGGGCGCATTGGCCGTTGGTATGGCATTGTCGGGCACAATGCAGAACTTTGCCGGTGGCATTATCATATTGTTTTTGAAACCGTTCAAGGTTGGCGACACGATTTTAACCGCCACGGGCAAGACCGGCATTGTGAAAAAGATTATGATTTTCACAACCGAATTACACACGTTTGATAATCAGGTTATATTCTTGCCAAATGGGGCGTTATCCAATGGGGAGATAACAAATTTGTCGGGTGGGTCGCTGCGTCGTACTGATTTGACGGTCGGAATTTCGTATGGTTCGCGTGTGCCGGTTGCGCGACGTGCGATTCTGGATATATTGGCGCGTGATCCACGAATTGCAGAAACGCCCGCACCATCGGTCTTTGTGCGGGAACTGGGCAACAGCGCTGTTGTTTTGACCGTGCGGTTCTGGTCAAAATATGGCGACATGGCGGACGCCAGTGCGGACACATTGGAACAGATTTATAGCGAATTGCCACAGAAAAAGGTTAAATTCCCATTCCCGCAAATGGACGTGCATCTGACAAAATAATGTGTTATAATTCACGAGTAAAACAAAAGGAAAGAACATGAAAAAAATATCTGTATTGATTGTGGCTGGTATGCTGGCATCACCAGCTGTTGCGGGTTTTGTTGTGGATACACCAATCGCACCCCAGAATTCAGATTCTGTTGTCAGTGTGGCACAGGTTAAAAACATGCGTGATGATACGCCCGTTGTTGTTCAGGGCAATATTGTCCAGCGTCTGGGCGATGAAAAATATTTGTTCCGTGACGGGACGGATTCTGTGATTGTTGAGATTGAGGACGAAGATTGGGGTGGCGTTGATGTTCGCGCAACTGATACGGTCAGGTTGTATGGCGAGGTTGATTCCGGCCTGTTCAAAACCGAAATCGAGGTTGACAGAATAGAGAAAATTGAAAAATAAAAAACGCCCCCATCGGGGCGTTTTTTTTAGAGCATAGATAAGAGAGAATAGATAATAGATTATGTAGTCAAGCCAAGGCATGACAACGCGGGCGCGGTGCAACCAAACCAGAGTGATACGCTCAGGTTGCGTCAAGGACGCAGCCCGCAGGCGACACACGCGCTAGAATCTCTGTCATTGCGAGGAATGAAATGACGAAGCAATCCAGTGAATAAAAAGTGCGCCATTCGGCGCGGCGTTACTTACCTAGATTCCGTGGTCGAGCCACGGAATGACAGATTTTTTTCTAGAACGTAGCAAGTTCTCCTCATGTGGAGGAGTACCGCGTAGCGGGGGGGGGCTTTTATCTGGTTCGCGGTGCTTATATTTTTTTGACGTCATGCCGGCATCCATTGCTGTGCAGCAATAGACCCGACCTGCGTCGGGGTGACGAATATGTGCGCCGGTGGCGCGGCTCTGATTTACTGGATTGCCACGCTGTGCTCGCAATGACAATCGTAGGAACGCGTGACCCGTGGTCGGATTGTACGCTGCGTGGTTGGTCGCCACATCACGTACCATACGTAAGGCGCGAACGGCGTGCAAAAAAAAATTGCACTTGTTCTTGCCAACTTGCATGACGAACCGACGGTTCTCGTCCGACAGGGCAAAAATAAAAACCACCAAAATGGTGGTTTATATCAGTTTCGCTCGGGGCATAGCCCTGCGCGGCATTCCTGACGCATCGCGATAAATCGCTCCGCTAGTCATGGTGGTGGCCCGTGGTCGGATTGTACGCTGCGTGGCTGGTCGCCACATCGCGTACCATACGTAAGGCGCGAACGGCGTGCAAAAAAAAATTGCACTTGTTCTTGCCAACTTGCATGACGAACCGACGGTTCTCGTCCGACAGGGCAAAAATAAAAACCACCAAAAAGGTGGTTTATATTTTTGGTGGCCCTGGTCGGACTCGAACCGACACTCCTTGCAGAACTTGATTTTGAGTCAAGCGCGTCTACCAATTCCGCCACGGGGCCAAAACCGTGCGATTATTTTGCCGCGGCTTTCTTGGTTTCTACTTTCTTGACCAAACGGGCACTGCGCACAGGTTTATGCGCGGGCTTCTTTGTTGGGGCAGCAACCTTGCCCTGTTTCTTTTCAATCGCTTTTTTAATCGCAGCCATATCATCGGTCAAACGTGATATTGGTTTCGCCATAACATATGCGTCCAGACCGCCGTGCTTGGTCAATGTGCGCAGACCAGCCGTCGAAATACGCAACGAAAAATCACGATCCAAGATATCGCTGTGGAACTTTAACTTTTGCAAATTTGGCAAGAACGTGCGTTTTGTGTGACGCATAGAGTGGGAAACGTTCATCCCAACTTCTGTTTTCTTACCTGTAACTTTACATACACGTGGCATATCAATAATCCTTTAATAACTGGGGCATAATTTATACTAAATTTCTGGAAATGTCAAGTAATGTTTTCTGTTTTAATTTATTTGTCCGTATGCATTGGCGATAACAGGTCACAAACAACCTTGACCGGTGTGAATGTGGTGATGGGAACCTCTGCAAACACTGTGTTCCAGTGCGCCATTGCGCCGTTCCACAATCCGGGGCGTTCCATTGCGCGCAGTGCGCGACCACCGTATGATTTGTCTGAAATAAATCCTGTTTTCGGGTCAACATATTTTGTTAAATCAAACTTGTTCCCATGCGCATCGCGCACGCCACACACCAAATCCACGGGGTTAAAGTGTGACGATGTGTTCATAATACCGCGAGCGTCGGGGGCAATCTGGCTGGATTCGACAATCTGTAATGATTCCGTGCCATCGTCACCGTGTACCCAGAATGGGCCACCCCCTGGTGCGCCGATATTTTTGACCACGCCGCATACGCGTACTGGCCGGTTCAGAATCGCTCGCAGTGCGTCGGCATCGGCGTTGGGGGAGGCGCGCACGCACAAATCGTTTCTGATAAATGTGCGAATTTCGTCAATGTCGTGCGCCGTAAAATTATTCAGGTATTCAAATGTGCGCGCCTGTAATTCGACCAGTAGCCCCGCCAGCGCACATTTGTATTGTACCGTGTCGGCGCGGTGGCTGTCGGTTGTGACGTTATCGATGTTTTTAATAAATATAATGTCGGCATCGATATCATTCAGATTTTCAATCAGTGCGCCATGACCCGCGGGGCGGAACAGCAATTTACCATCGTCTGTGCGAAATGGTGTGTTGTCTGGGGTAACGGCGATGGTATCGGTGCTGGTGCGCTGGGTCGACATAGTAATGTCATATTTGACGCCATGGCGCGCGCTGTATTCCGATACGGCACGTGCCAGAACGGCGTTAAATCCCGCCATGTGTTCGGGCGACACGGTAAAGTGTATGCGTGCCACGCCACCGGCGGTGGAATATGCGGCGGCCTCTGCCAAATGTTCTTCGGCGGCGGTGCGGCTGTATTCGGCATATTTATGAAATGCAACCAGCCCCTTGGGCAAATTGCCATAATTCAGGCCCGCGTTGGTCAAAATGCATGCAATTTTGTCCGTGTCACTGGCGTTTTCTGGCAGGAATGGTTTCAAATCATTCCAAAATGCAAATTTATCTAAATTGTCCAGCACGCGACGCGTCACGTCATTTATTGTGCCTGTGTTCATAAATTCAAACAGGTCACGGAACATACGCGTTGCCGCGCCGGATGCGGGTACAAATTTTACAATCTTTTTATGCGATTGTGCCTCGGCATAGATTTTGCCGTAATGCGCGATATCGGCGTCTGACATTTTAATAATGCCGTTGCCGATTGTCGCGGCGGCCGTAATGTCGGCATATGGAAAGCCGCGCGCAAAGTCCGCTATTTGTGCGGCGACGGCGTCGGGTGTTAAACCGTGATTTTTTATTTGTTCGATGTCGGTGCTGGAAAATTCTGTCATTGCTGCTACCCCTGCTGTATATGCACCAGAATAGTACAAAAAAATTTCTTGCGCAATATATTCCTGTGCCTTGAAAACGGCGGTCGTGATACTATATAAATATCAACGAAAATAATACAGACAGGAGGATTTACAACCATGAATCCAGAAGAAATGCAAGAAACACCACAGCAGGCGATTGAGAAATATACGACTGACTTTACCAAACTGGCGTCTGATGGCAAATTAGACCCCGTGATTGGTCGCGAGGAAGAAATTCGTCGCACTATTCAGGTATTGTCGCGTCGGACAAAGAACAATCCTGTGCTGATTGGTAATCCAGGCGTCGGTAAAACCGCGATTGTAGAGGGCTTGGCCGAACGAATCGTTTCGGGTGACGTGCCGGAAAATTTGTTAAAGAAAAAACTGTTGTCGTTGGACATGGGCGCGCTGATGGCGGGCGCGATGTTCCGTGGCCAGTTCGAGGGTCGATTCAAGGCAATCTTGAAAGCGGTCAAAGATGCCGATGGCGGGATTATTCTGTTCATCGATGAATTGCACACGCTGGTTGGCGCGGGCAAGGGCGAAGGCAGTATGGATGCCGGCAATTTGCTAAAGCCGATGCTGGCGCGTGGCGAACTGCATTGCTTGGGTGCAACAACGCTGGACGAATATCGTCAGTATATCGAAAAAGATCCTGCGTTGGCGCGTCGTTTTCAGCCGGTCTATGTTGATGAACCGACGGTTGATGACACGATTTCAATCTTGCGCGGGTTGAAAGAAAAATACGAAGGACATCATGGTGTTCGTATTGCGGATTCTGCGCTGGTGGCAGCGGTGAAATTGTCGAACCGTTATATCACGGACAGATTCTTGCCAGATAAGGCGATTGATTTGATTGACGAGGCCGCCGCGCGTGTTCGTATTGAAATTGCGTCAAAGCCCGATGAGTTGGACGAGATTGATCGTCACCTGATGCAACTGAAAATTGAACAACAGGCGTTAAAGAAAGAAAAAGACGCAGATTCTAAAAAGCGTTTGGACGAATTGGAAAAACTGATTGCCGAATTGCAGACCAAATCGGACAAGATGACCGCTGATTGGCGTGCCGAGCAGGGCAAGATGCGCGCGCTGTCTGATGCGATGGCGGCGTTGGATGCGGCCAAGGCAGAGGTTGCAACCGCAATGCGCAATGGCGACTATGAAAAAGCGTCTGCGTTGCAATATGGCAAAGTTCCAGAATTAGAGGAACAAATTCGCAAACTGAATGCCGATGCGCGTGAATACAAGACGGTTTTACCGGAACATATTGCCACCGTTGTCAGTAAATGGACAGGTGTGCCGGCGGACAAACTGAACGCCGAAGAGCAATCCAAATTGCTGAACATCGAAGATGAACTGCGCAAACGTGTTGTTGGTCAGGATCATGCATTGACGGTTGTTGCACGTGCAATTCGTCGCAGCCGTGCGGGCTTGTCTGATCCGCATCGTCCCGCAGGCAGTTTTATGTTCTTGGGCCCGACTGGTGTCGGCAAGACCGAGGTTGCCAAGGCGTTGGCGGAATATCTGTTTAACGACGATACGGCGATGACCCGAATTGATATGAGCGAATATATGGAACCGCATTCGGTGTCGCGCCTGATTGGCAGTCCCCCAGGATACGTTGGCTATGAACAGGGCGGTGTTCTGACCGAATCGGTGCGGCGTCGTCCGTATCAGGTATTGCTGTTTGACGAAATTGAAAAAGCAAACCCCGACGTGTTTAACGTTTTCTTGCAAATCTTGGACGACGGTCGTTTGACTGATGGTCAGGGGCATGTGGTAAACTTTACAAACACGATTATTATCATGACCAGCAATTTGCCGTCAATGGATGCGGTAAAGCACCAGTTCCGTCCGGAATTTATAAACCGTATTGACGAAATCGTGTTCTTTAACCCATTGGGCAAAGACGTGATGGCGGGCATTGTAAAGATTCAGTTGCGTAATCTGGAACGCCGCTTGGCCGATCGTCGCATCACACTGGATGTGTCAGATGCCGCGATTAAATGGTTGGGTGATAACGGCTATGACGAGGCGTTTGGTGCGCGTCCGCTGAAACGTCTGATTACGTCCGCGGTCGAAGATAAAATCGCCGACCTGATTTTGTCTGGCACTGTTGGTGAAGGCAGCACGGTTTACGTTGACGTTCATGGCAAGGAATTGACCGTGAAATAACGTCGCACGAAATCCCAAAACCCGAAAAAACACACCGCCATTTGGCGGTGTGTTTTTTGCTGTTTTTAATGTACATGTTGCATCATCGCGGCGCGCTGTTGCTGCAATATCAGCATGCGCATCATTTCTGGTGAAATGTGCTGCCGTGGTTGTGGGGCGCGTTGTGCGACCGAATTGGTGATAACTGGTTTTGTGTACGTCAATGTTGGTGCGGTGCGCAGCGCGTATGGTACGGTCAACTGAATCTCGGTCGCCGGTTTGGTGGCGGGGGCTTTTGCAACCGTGCGTGGTTTGCGTGTGCGACGTAATTTACGTGATGCGACGCGCAGGCGACGCAGGCCGCGCAATTTACCACGCGTGCGACGCACGCGTTTGCGTTTCCGCTTGTGTACAATGGGGGCAACCATAATTGGTGTGCCGGCCGTGGTTACGTTTGCGTATTGCATTGCGGGCATATTTGTCATGCCGTTACCATTCATTGCCAAATATTGGGCATAACGCGCAAAGTATGCATTTTCGCTTTGCGAGAAATAGAAGGTTTTGCTGCCACTGTCAAACACAATGGATTTGAATCCATCGCGGGTCTGATCGGGCATTTCGCCGGTTTGGGTATTGACCAAATATAATTTATTTTCCGCGCCACGTGGCGTCATAACCGTGCGACGTACGGTAATATATGGTGTATTCGGGTATTGTGCAACAATCTGGAACGGTTGTGATGAAAAACCGATGCTGGGCACGCGACGCATTTTGCCCATCGCGTCGGCGCAGTACAACACATAGCGTCCGGATTTCGTCCGTGTGCACTTAAAATTCCCAAAATTTGTAATCATCTTTTCCATACCACATATTATAGTTCAAACGCCAAAATTGTCCAGTAAAAGATTTACGTTGACAATGCGCGCAAAAGTGTATAGAATGCGTACGCTTTCATGAATTGAAGGCGCAAAGTTTTGGGGTCATAGCTCAGTTGGTAGAGCACCTGCTTTGCAAGCAGGGGGTCGTCAGTTCGAGTCTGATTGGCTCCACCAAGATTGATACAAATAGATTACGCCGAAAGGGGGTGAATACATTATGGTGAAAGTTCTGGTTCGCGATAACAACGTTGAACAGGCATTGCGTGTTGCAAAACGTAAATCGCAGAAAGAGGGTCTGTACCGCGAAATGAAAGAACGTCAGCGTTATGAAAAACCAACTACAAAGCGCAAACGTTTGAAGGAAGAGGCCGTACGTAACGAAAAGAAACGTCAGTCAAAACAACGTATGGTATTCGGATTCTAATAAAAACCGCCCGTCTGGGCGGGTTTTTGTTTAGTGATAAAGTAAGATAGTTTAAGAATAAAAAATCAAAAGTACTTGTTATTCCGTGGCTTGAACACGGAATCTAGGTTATGGTGTCGCGCCGAATGGCGCGTGCATTATTTGAACTTTGAACTCTGCACTTTGAACTTTTCCACTTGTATTTATTTCCCAAA
>CAVGNU010000012.1:0-26829 GCA_963630775.1 Bacteroides fragilis
TCAGAAAGTATACATAATATACATTATGCGCCTTTTAGTAATGCTAATGAAGGGGTGCGCCCCGCCGCCACACCCCCCGAATAAAAAATTACAAAAAAGCAGAAAAATTAGCATCACAACAATTATATAAATTAAAGGAGAAAAAATTATGTTCAAACCCGATTTAACTGTTCGAACTAAAAACAAAATGTTAAAAATTCTTTTTAATAAAACAAATCAACAAAATCCGTTACCTAAAAACACACTGGCCCTGCGCCTGATTTTACACATTCTGAACATATGCTTTGGTGCGTGCCATAATATCATCATATTTATTCAAATTTTTATATAATAAAAAGCAGGATTTGCCCCCTGCTTTTGATATTTAATCTTTTTATTACAAATAATTTTTAACGCCTTGTAATCTTTTTGATTTTTGCAACTGAGGCAGTCGCCACATTTGTCAGGTTTTTTAGTCCTTTTTTTAGGTCGCTTTCCTGCACTGGCGCGACTGCAATCGGTTTTACCGCCGAGCAGCAATTTGGGCATTTTGTTGCTGCGATATTGATTGTCGACATGCAGTACGGACACGTACGTGTTGTTGACGCCTTTTTATCGCGAACCTTGCCAACTGCACGAACAATCAAGAATACCGCAAACATTGTAATCAGGAAACTGACAATAGAATTCAGAAACAACCCGATATTCATTGTCGTTGCGCCCGCCGCTTGTGCTGCCGCAACAGTTGGGTAATGCACCCCCTCTGCGCCGCCGGCCAAAACAACAAATAATTGCGAGAAATCAACCCCGCCAATCAATAACCCTATTGGCGGCATAATGATATCTTTGACCAACGAATTGACTACACTGGTCATAACACCGCCAACGATAATACCGACCGCCATATCAATCGCGCTGCCGCGTTCAATAAAGGCGCGAAAATCTTTCAAAAAACTACTCTTTATAACTTTCATCTTTTTTCCCTTTTTGTGTTGTTATACTTTTCTATTGCACCAATCACCTTGTCCAGTGTTTTGCGCAAATTCTCGTCACGAGTTTCAACCGTTATGTCCGCCAGCGCGTACGTCGAATATCGTTCGTCAATCAGCTGCGCCAAGATTTTACGACTGTCGGCATGCAACAACTGTGGACGCGTATCGCGAAAATTTGTTCTTTTTACAAGCAGTTCTAAATCTGCCTTTAACCAAATTGTCAACGCCCTGCCCGCCATCATTTCGCGCACCGCAGGGGTGATAAAGGCCCCCTCGCCAGTGGAAATAACCTTGGCCACCGGTGGCGTATCCATCAGGCGCGCGATTACACGTTGCTCGACACGACGAAATTCGTTTTCACCATACATAGAAAATATATCAACCACGCTGCAACCAGCCGCGTTTTCTATTTCTTTATCAGAATCAACGAACGGTACACCCAATTGTCGCGCCAACGCGCGCCCAACACTGGTTTTCCCCGCCCCCATCAAACCAACCATTACAATCGGTCTGTCTAAATTCAGTTTTATTCTTTCACCCATGTAAAAAATCATAATAAAAAAGGTCGCCCCCGACAATTAAAAAATTCCAAACAGGCAAAAATATGATATAATAGGCGCATAAAACAAAGGAGAGAAACTATGAAATCAATATCTTTGTTTGCATTATCAATTTTTGCATCGGCATATGTTGTATCCGCGCACGCCGCACCGACAACAACCGTCTATGCAAACAGCATATCGGCACACAATATTGCCGCGATACAGCATACAATTATGAATAACGCCACACGTTCTTTCAGTGGAACAATGGCGGCAGCATTGGGATCACGTGGCCAATTACCAAACATAAAGCAATCCCCCGCCCCACGCAAAAATTCAATTGATGAATATGGACGCATGCCAGAATACGGCACAATGCCACTGTACGGCGAATATGGTGACGACGGTTCGGTATTTGGTCGTGGCGGGGGCGATATGGGCACACGCCCAACAATCAACGGCATGTGGTTAAATTGGCAACACGTTGGTGACGACGCAAAGTTTGACCACATGGCCCCATTGGATTCTGATTATAATATAATTATGTTTGGCCTGTCTGGCGGCAATGCCCAGTTTGGCAATGGCATTACCGATTGGGGTATGTTTGGGGGCTATGCTGGTGGCACGCAAACGAATGACGCGCTGGATATCACCGAAAACGGCGGCTATATCGGATTCTATAACGGTTACGTTTGGGGCGGATTAAATATTTCATTGATTGCGAACGCCGGCGCAATGTATAACAGCGCTGAATTTGACACTGCCACAGACGAATACGCAAACATGTGGGTTGGTGGCGCAATAAACGCGGCATATAACATCGCATTGGACGCAACATTCACATTACAGCCAAACATCTATACTGGCTACACATGGATAAAGTCCGCGAATTACACATCGAACGATGGCACACATATTGCAAACCAGAACTTTAATATGTTTGAGATCGCCCCCGGCGTCCGCGCTATCAAGAAAATTAATCGTGGCTGGTTTGGGTTTATCGGTGCCAAATACGTCTTTAACTTTGCGCACGGTGGCGATACGGTTATTGATAACGTAAAACTGGACGATTTGGAAATGAGCAACTATTCAGAATATGGTCTGGGTGTTGAAACATCGGTGGATCGTTTCAATATGTCCATCAATGTCGGACGCCGCGACGGCGGGCGCACGGGCTGGACATTCGGGACAAGTTTGAAATATCTGTTCTGATAAAAGACACCGCCAAATGGCGGTGTCTTTTTAACTTTTGGGATAATAACGCTTATCATCTGTACTGGAATTTACAAATTCATATGTACCGGTGGCATCTTGACCGCTGGTAATAAAACAACTTTCGATTCATTCCACTGACAAGCCGCAGACGACACATTCTTTAAGCGCAAGCATTATAAAACTATATCACTTTATCACGGAATCACTATATCACTAAAAAAACGGGACGATGCCCCGTTTGTTATTCCATATTTGCCAGACGTTCCAGTTGATCCGCCGCAATCAGCGCATCAATCATTTCGTCCAGTGCCGCCCCACCCGCCAAAATGTCGTCTAATTTATATAACGTCAATTTGATACGGTGATCGGTCACACGTTGTTCTGGGAAATTATACGTTCTGATTTTTTCACTGCGGTCGCCACTGCCAACCATGGTTTTACGCGCGGCATTACTGGCCCCCTGTTGTTCAGCACGCTGCTTTTCATACAGTTTTGAACGCAAGACCGCCATCGCCGACGCCTTGTTTTGGAACTGGCTGCGCTCGTTCTGGCACGTAACAACAATTCCCGTTGGAAAGTGCGTAATACGTATCGCACTGTCGGTTTTATTTACGTGCTGGCCACCCGCCCCAGACGCACGGAACACATCGATTCGAATATCTTTGTCTTCAATTACGACGTCAATATCTTTGGCCTCTGGCATAACGGCAACAGACGCCGCACTGGTATGAATACGACCGCCGGCCTCGGTTTCAGGCACGCGTTGCACGCGGTGAATACCCGATTCAAACTTCATGCGCGCATACGCGCCAACGCCATCAATTTTGAATACAATTTCTTTGTACCCGCGCAGGGACGTCGCGTTTTCTTCGATAACCTCTACCTGCCAGCCGTGACGCAATGCATATGATTTATATTGATTATACAAATCGCCCGCAAACAGTGCGGATTCTTCGCCGCCAACGCCTGCACGAATTTCCATAATCACACTGTTGTCGTCTGCATCGTCGCGTGGCAACAACGCAATCTGCAATTTCTTTTCAATTTCAGGCAACGCGTGATTCAGTTCCGCCAGTTGTTCAACCGCAATAAAACGCAATTCCGGATCGTGTTGCATTTCAGTCGCATCGGCAATACCCGCGGTCGTCTGAAAATATTCGTTTATCAACGGCAATATTTCAGATATGCGTGAATACTCTTTGGACAATTTCGTCAGTTCATCGCCCGACACATTTCCAGAGTTCATTTGCGCCTCTATTTCCGATGCGCGCGATTGTATGTCTTTTAATTTTTGTTCTATTATCATAATGTTATACCATTATCTTAATAATTCAATTACGCCCGACAAATCCAACGTTTGCTGCTGACCCGATTGCATATTTTTAACCGCAAGCATGTTTGATTCGCGTTCACTGTCACCAATAATTATGCTGTAATCGGCACGAATTTTATCGGCATATTCGATTTGATTTTTGAACTTCTTGTCCGTATCCAAATACGACACAGATACAATTTCATTATCGCGCAACGCATTCAATACTGACGACGCATACGCAACATTATTTGCACCTATGACCAAAACCGCGGCACGAATTGGCGACGAAAAACGCGTCAGGTCAATTTGCCCTGATTCCAGCAACGCCACAAATATGCGCGAGAATCCAATCGCCGCACCAACGCCAATGATTTTCGTCTTGGAAAATTTGCCTGCCAAATCGGCATAGCGGCCACCACCCGCGGCCGTACCCAATTCTGGGTGTTCAATCAATTTGAACTCAAACACCAAACCGGTATAGTACGCCAATCCGCGCGCAATCGATAAATCAATTTCGGCATTATCAACGCCCATATCACGCAATGTCGCCGCAAAATTAGTCAGTTCGGTAATCGCCGCATCCAATGCATCTGTGCGACCGGCAAATTCAGTGTACCCGCGCGCAAAAACGGATTTGATTTCGTCTTCCTTGCGTGCGTCCGCCAACGCATCACGCAAACCAGCGGCAAATTCGTCATCGCCCATTGCGTCTTTCTTGTCAATCAATACGAATACTGATTTTTTCTGGGCATCCGACAATTCCAAGTAAGAAAACATTGCGTCCCAGAATGGGCGTGATCCAACCAGCACGCGCGCCGGCCCGATAAATTCAGACACGGATTTCAACGCGCGACTGATAACAGAAATAATTTCTGCATCATAATTTGTGGACAACGTATTGATGCCCATGATGTCCATGTCCATCTGGTAAAATTCGCGATAACGCCCCTTTTGCGCACGTTCCCCGCGATAGCGTTTTGAAAACTGTGATGCCCGAAACGGAAACACCAAATCATTCAAGTGCCCTGCGACATAACGCGACAATCCGACCGTCCCGTCATAGCGCAAGCCCATTTTTGTATCACCCTTTTGAAACAAGAACATCTGTGTTTCAATTTCGTCCCAATTATCTTTATCGGTCAAAACCTCGGCCCGTTCGATAGCCGGCAAGTCCAACTGGGAAAATCCCGCCACGCGCAATACGTCCAACATGCGACGCGCACATTCATCAAAGCAACGCTGTTGCGCCGGCAATAATTCGATAAAACCCGACAACGGTTTTGTTGGTTTTAATTCCATTTTTTTATTCCTGTGTTTTTTAGTATGGAAAACTGTGACATATCAATGTCAATTATATCATAAAAAATGCAAAACGCTAATATTCGCCCCACGGGGCGTGATGATGTGCAAAAAAGATAACTGCGCGTTTAATCATACCTTGATACTAGCCGAAATTTGCGGATTTTCAAGCATTTTTCTCAGAAATATTCGTGCAATTCCGCGCCATGGATTGCCAACCAACGCTTTGCGCGCCCCACCCCATCACCATATAACTGGGCAACGGTTGCCCAGAATGCCGGTGAATGATCCATATGCACACGATGCGCTAATTCGTGCATAACAACATAGCGCATTACATCCGTTGGCGCAAAAGCCAACCGCCACGAAAAAGAAATCGTACCCGTTGATGAACAACTGCCCCAACGGCTGGTTGTGTCACGCACAGCAACACGCGTTGGCCACAATTCACGTGGTGCGGTTTTTATCATCGCGCGCACTGCGGACAAAAATTCACCCTTTATAAAATCACGCACACGACGTTCAAACATATCGTCATCGCCACCAACAATCAGTGCGCACCCGCCATCATCGCATACAATAAATTGATTTGCGCGTCGCGACGCATCATGCACCAGTTTTACACGTCGCCCCAGAAATTCAATCGTATCACCAACATGAACATGTGATTTGTCAGGTACGGCGGCATAAATTCGTTCAACCCATTTTCGTTTCTGATCCAAGAATCGCAATGCCGACGACGCGGTCACCAGCCACGGTTTAGTAATGTGAATTTCACGCACGGGGCGCGTTTTCGGGCGCAGCGTTATATTGCGCACGCCACGTCGTGTATCAATCACAACGGGAATATGTTCGCCCCACGATGAAATAAATTCATATTCTGACATTTCTTTTGGATTATTTTATTTTTTCGGCAATATCACGCGCAATCGCGTCCACGTCAAAGCCCATTGCGCGATACACCGCCGCACCATCACCAGACAAACCGAATCGGTCAATCCCAACAACCGCGTCCGCAAATTCAAACCATGGGGCGGATGCCGCGGCCTCTATCGCCACAACATACCCGCGCAGGATTTTTTGTTTGTATTTATCATCTTGGGCGCGAAATTCACTGACGCACGGAACACTGACCACCTGAACATCTGGCCCCAACATTTGTGCAACCGAAACCGCCAGTGGCACTTCGCTGCCGGTGGCGAGTAACGTTGCACGCACGCGTCGCGTTGCCGCCGGATAAATAACATACCCACCACGCGAAATATCGGCATTATCTGGCGTTGGAATCTGCTGTATTTTTTGGCGCGACAGAATCAAACATGACGGACAATTCGTATCAGACACCGCCATACGCCATGCATACGCAACCTCGGCCCCATTGCATGGGCGATACACATTCAGATGCGGAATCAAACGCAGCGACGGCAACTGTTCAATCGGCTCGTGCGTGGGGCCATCTGGGCCGACACAGACACTGTCGTGTGTGAATACATAAATCACCGGCAGACCCGACATCGCCGCGATACGAATACTGGGACGTAAATAGTCACTGAACACCAAAAATGTCGAACCATACGGACGCAGACCAGATGCCGCCAGTCCATTCATTATCGCACCCATCGCATGTTCTCGCACACCATAATTTATAAAGTTACCATTGAAATCCGTCGGTGTAATATCGTGGTGTACAGACGTTTTTGCGTTGGTACTGTGCGATAAATCCGCACTGCCCCCAATCAGGCGTACGCCCGCCGCAATCATAGATTGTAAATAAATTCCCGACAGTTCGCGCGTCGAAATATCTTTGTCACAATCCAGCGTCGGCATATCAGCCACACTGACATCAGGTTGATTCAATACATATTTTGCATTGGCGTTTTCGGCAACCGTACGCCACAGACGTTCGCCTGCGGGGGAAATGAACCCCTCTACCAACTGTAATAATTCCGAATCGGACAATGCAAATCCGTGCGCCGCGGGCTGGCCCACCAATGATGAACCACGCCCAATCACTGTACGACAGCGAACGAATGTCGGTGTGTCAGACGTTGCCGCCGCGCGCAATGCCCTGTCCAGCGCATCAAAATCATCGCCACGCACCGATATCACACGCCACCCCGCCGCGCGCATACGCGCAGGCACATCAACGTCAGTCAATGCCACACCATCAATGGTGATATTATTATCGTCCCACAGCAACACCAGATTATTTAATTTATATCGTCCCGCGAATGCGACAGATTCGGACGCCACCCCTTCTGACAAATCGCCATCGCCACACAGGCAATAAACCATTTCATCTTTCTTTTGAATTTTTGCCGCCAACGCCATACCGACCGCGTTGCCAACACCCTGACCCAGTGGCCCAGTTGTTGCCATCACGCCATCAATACCGTATTCGGGATGCCCCGGCAAACCACCAATCGTACGGAAAGATTCCAGTTCGCCAATGTCATATCCCGCCAATTTCAACGTTGCATATAACAGCGCACTGCCATGACCCGCCGACAGAACGAATCTGTCCTGACCACGACGCAAGAAATTTGCATAAATTATTGTGATAATATCGGCGGCGTCCAACACGATTCCCAAATGCCCCGACCGTGCGCGACGCACCATATCCAACGCGAATGCGCGGACACTCTTGGACATTTCTGCTAATTGTTTGGCATCAAATTTCATTTTATGTTATTATATCACAAAACAAGGTTGAATAAAATGTTAAAAATCTGGACAGACGGCAGTTGCCTTGGGAATCCTGGCCCAGGCGGATGGGCATTTGTGGCAACAGACGGACAAAATACCGCTGAACGCAGTGGTGGTGAACGCGACACAACAAATAACCGTATGGAATTGACGGCGGTAATCCGCGCCCTGACTGCGGCACATCGACACAGTGAAATTGAATTACACACCGACAGCCAATATGTCAAAAACGGTATGCAGTCATGGCTGAAAAATTGGCAGAAAAATAATTGGCGCACCGCGGACAAGAAACCTGTCAAGAACCAAGATTTGTGGATGCAGTTAGCCGAATTGTCGGACGCAATAAAAATTCATTGGCATTGGGTACGTGGTCACAACGGCAACGAAATGAATGAACGTTGTGATGAATTAGCACGCACCGCTGCCGAAAAATTAAAATAAAGAATACAGCACAATAATTGATTCCCCTTAGGGCCCCCACGCACACAACGAGTATGCGTGGGGAAGGCATCATGATTTATCTTTCCAGCGTACCACTAGTACATGTCATGCACGTAGAACTGCTGGTGTTGGTGGTGACTGTACAGCAGTATTCTGTATGTGATGATGTTGTTTCCGTTGCATAACAATCATCATACGTTACGGTATACGAACCCGTCGCATCACTGCCCGTGGTAGCGGCGCGCGAACAGATGTTGCTGGACGAGTCCATTGTATATCCAGACGGACAAGAATAACTTGTTGTTGTCACTGTTGTGGTCTCGCCGGTTGGACAGCATGCAGTACCAGATCTGCAAGATGCTAAAAAACTTGTCGTAGTCGTAAAACAGAGCCCTGATGCTTGGTTCATAATTATACAGCCAACAATCGCCATTAAAATACTTTGGAAAAATCGCATTTCTGCCCCCTTGTGTTTTTTGATATATAAAAACCGCCCAGGGACAGGCGGTCGGGGATTTCAGAAAATCATAATTGTAAATGACCCCGATGGCCTTTGGTACTGCAACCTGTTTTATAACCATCAGATCCCCGACCTGGTACAGATCGGGTGATTAAAAACAACGGCGCAATACGCGCCGACATCTTTCATCGTCGGATTCAATATGCCACAGCATATCGTACAATTATGGGATTTCTGACGTCCCTGAACCAACATCCCTGCCGATTCACGGAAAATTATAACTAACAGAAAAAAGTAAAGCAAGAAAAAACGCCCACACGGGGCGTTTGTTATCAACCATGATAACCCATGGCAACAATAAACATTTCCACGCTGTCCTTGCGCGATGCAGGCGGTTTTATATGATGCACCGTATCAAATTTTGACTTGATTTGTTTAATCAGTTCACCGGTTGTGCCACCTGTGAACGATTTCGCAACAAACACGCCACCATGTTTCAGCGCACGCTGGGCAAAATCAAACGCATATTCTAACAATACCATCTGGCGCAGGTGATCGGTCTTTTTGTGTCCCACCGTATTCGGGGCCATATCAGACAAAACCACGTCCACAGTGCCATTCTGTGCCACGTCCGTCGGCAGTTTTAATGTCTGCACCAACCATTCCAGCGCAGCATCCGTTGTAAAGTCGCCCTGATAAAATTCCACCCCGTTTATGGGTGTAATTTCCAACAAGTCCATTGCAAACACACGCGACCGCGGGTATGTACGCATTACATATTGTGACCATGACCCCGGGGCCGCACCCAAATCAACAACAACCTGACCATTTTTCAGGAAATGAAACCTTTCGTCCATTTCAATCAGTTTGTACGCCGCACGCGCACGATACCCATCACGATGTGCGCGCGCCACATAGGGGTCAGCCGCCTGACGTTGCAGCCACGCGACCGATGATTTATGTGCAGCAATTTTCTTGTTTAGAATTTTCATATCATTGTCATTCCGCAGAGCCCGTGTGCGTTGCGTCAGCAACAGTCATAGGGCGAGTGCGGAATTTCTTGTTTAGTATTTTCATATTTTAACTTAGCGTGCTTTTGCCGCTTTGCGTGCACGTTGACGCATCATTGCATCAATATAAGTTTTCTGAACCGCGTTGGCGGCCAAAACAGGATTGCCATATGTTGCGTACAGACGTTTATCATCACCGTTAAACACAAACTTACGCTGGCCATGATAAACATAGTTCACACAAAACGACAGCGAACGAACCGAACCGCCACGACACACACCACTTTTGTCGCGCCACATTGGTTCAATACGACAATCCATATGCGAGACACTTTGAATGTCCCAGTTAAAAATTTTCTTCCAATTTATTTTCATTTCTTAATTTCCTTGTTTTTTCATTTTTTCCATGATGGCTTCCATTCCCCCCATACGCTGTACCAAAGCCATCTGCTGGCGCATTTTTGTATATTGTTTGATGATGTGTTCAACATCACGCACCGTGCAACCCGCGGTTTCAGCAATGCGCGCCTTGGCATTGGCAAATACCTTGTCTGGTTCTGCACGTTCGGCGGGCGTCATTGCCTCCAAGATTTTAATTTGGGCATCAACACTGCCGTCCTTTATCTTCTCTTTCATGGCATTGACCGCACCCGACATCCCCGGCACCATTTTCAGCAGCCCACTAAAATTGCTCATCTTTTTAATCTGCTTTAACTGGGCCAACATGTCGTTCATATCAAATTGACCCGACATCATGCGCTGGGCGGTTTCTTTCATACCAGATGGAATTTTGTCTTCCATCTGCTTTAATTCTTTTTCGGTTGCCGCAACGTTTTCTGGTGTTGCTGCAGATACATCTACTTTCTTTTTTTTGCCGAACCCAAACATATATTTACTCCTTTGTAGTTTTAGTATTTTATTTTACCGTACGCGATTTGTCCAGATACCGTTGCAAATATTTTCCAGTCAGCGATTCGGGCACGGTCGCCACCTGCTCTGGCGTGCCAGTGGCAACTACACGCCCCCCGCCCTCACCACCGGCCGGTCCCAAATCAATCACCCAGTCCGCAGTTTTTATCACGTCCAAGTTGTGTTCAATGACAATAACCGTATTTCCCTGATCAACCAGTTCATGCAACACAGACAACAACATCTTGATATCTTCAAAATGCAATCCCGTTGTCGGTTCGTCCAGAATGTAAATCGTTTGTCCCGTGCTGCGTGCCGCCAATTCTTTGGACAATTTGATGCGTTGCGCTTCACCACCAGACAAATCCAGCGAACTCTGGCCCAGTTTGATATAATCCAAACCAACACGTTTCAGCAATTCTAATTTGCGCGCAATCTGGGGTACATTGATGAACAAATGGTACGCTTCGTCCACGGTCATATTCAACACATCGGCGATAGATTTTCCCTTGTATTTAACCGCCAATGTTTCTTCGTTATAACGCGCGCCATGGCATTTATCACACTCAACATACACGTCAGCCAAGAAATTCATTTCAATCTTTATTTGACCGTCGCCCTGACATGCCTCGCACCGTCCACCCTTGACATTGAATGAAAAGCGACCTGATGTGTAGCCACGGGCTTTGGCCTCGGGCAAGCCGGCAAAGAAATCACGAATATTTGAAAATACACCAGTATATGTTGCGGGATTACTGCGCGGGCTGCGCCCGATTGGCGACTGGTCAATATCAACAACCTTGTCTACATTTTCCATACCACGAATGATATCGTGCGCGCCCATTTCCATCTTGGAATTATACAGCGCGCGCATCAATGCCGGATACAGCGTGTCCAGCAACAATGTGGATTTGCCAGACCCCGACACACCGGTCAACGCAATGAACTTGCCCAGCGGAAATTCCACATCAATATTTTTCAGATTGTTTTCACGTGCCCCAACAATAGTGATTGATTTACCATTGCCACTGCGACGTTTTTTCGGTACATCAATTTTTCGTTTTCCAGTCAGGTATTGCGCCGTCAACGAATCTTTGCATTTCATAACCTGTGCTGGCGTGCCGACGGCAATAACATTCCCGCCATTTACGCCCGCCCCACGACCAATATCAACCAGATAATCCGCCGCGCGCATTGCGTCTTCGTCGTGTTCGACAACAATCACCGTATTGTCCTTATCACGCAGCATTTTTAATGTTTCCAACAGTTTGTCATTATCACTTTGGTGCAGACCAATTGACGGTTCATCTAAAACATACAACACGCCAGACAGACCACTGCCAATCTGGGACGCCAAACGAATACGCTGCGCTTCGCCCCCAGACAGGGTTCCCGCCATACGCGACAACGTCAAATAACCCAAGCCCACATTCTGCAAGAATTGCAAACGCGACGTAATTTCACGCAAAATAACACGCGCGATATCGTTTTCCTTCTGGGTTAAATGATTTGGCAAATCTGTGAACCACGCCAGCGAATCATCAACCGCCAAATCGCACGCATCCATAATATCAAATCCATTGATTTTGACGCACAACGCCTGAATATTCAAACGTTTCCCGTGACACATCGGACATGGCTTTTCCGACTGGTATTTGGCCAACTCGGCCTTCATCGCCTCTGATTCCGATTCGCGCCAACGACGTTCAATATTCGGAATTACGCCCTCGTACGGTTTTTCATAAACAAAACCATTCCAGTTGATTTTAATCGGCTCGTCACCACTGCCATACAAAATCAAGTTCTTTTGTTCCGCGGTCAATGTATGCCACGGCTTTGACAATGGAATCTTGTACTTTTTATGCAACGCGTCCAGCAGATGATCAAATTGACTCAGCATTCCGCCACGCGACCATGGTGCGATTGCGCCGTCCAGAATTGATTTAGACGGGTCTGGAATTACTAAATCTGGCGATACATTCAACTGCACACCCAAACCATCGCACGATGGGCACGCCCCCAATGGCGCATTAAAAGAAAATAAACGTGGTTCAATTTTTGGCACAGTAAATCCACTGACCGGACACGCATAGTTCTGGGAATACAATGTGTCTTTGTTTGTATCCAGACGACGCACTAAAACCGACCCAGGAACAAGACGCAACGCCCCCTCAAACGATGCGTACATACGACTGCGAAATTCGTCGACATCACCACTGTTTGCGTCCGCCACCGGCATTGCCAGACGGTCAACAATCACAAATATGTCGTGTTTTTTATTCTTGTCCAACGCTGGCACAGACGATAAATCATACAATTCACCATCAACTATGGCGCGCTGATATCCCTGCTTTATCAAGAACGCGATTTCTTTCTTGTATTCGCCCTTGCGCGCACGAACCAAGGGGGCCATGATGTAAATCCGTGTGCCGGCGGGAATTTTCATTGTCCAATCAACCATTTCAGCAATCGTCTGGGATTTAATCGGCAACCCCGTCACCGGCGAATGCGGTACCCCCACGCGCGCCCATAACAAACGCAGGTAATCATAAATCTCGGTCACCGTACCAACGGTTGAACGTGGATTTTTCGATGTTGTTTTCTGTTCAATGGAAATCGCGGGGGCCAGTCCCTCTATCAAATCAACGTCGGGCTTTTTCTGCATATCCAGGAATTGGCGCGCATACGCCGACAACGATTCAACATAACGACGCTGGCCCTCGGCATAAATGGTGTTAAACGCCAACGACGATTTGCCGGATCCCGACACGCCAGTAAAGACCACCAGTTTGTTTTTTGGCAGATCCAGATTGATATCTTTAAGATTATTTTCGCGTGCGCCACGAATTTTAATTATTCCACTCATGATGAGTAAATATAGAAAAAATATCGCATTTTTCAATACAAAGGGCGAAAGAAATTTCGCCCTTGATTTTTGTTCCCAGTTTTTGTTCTTATTCTGCTGGTGCCATCAATTTTTCAGGGCTCAGGACGATTCCACTCTTGCGGGCGTGATTTACGCCAACCTTTGGTGCTAATTTTCCATTTACCCAAACATCAATTCCACCAGCATTACCGAATGTCGCGGTGTACTTGCCACCAGCGGGCACATAATAAACGTCCCCTGGCAACAAAACGCGACTCAGTTCCGTGCGACCACGGGCATCTTTGACCTCTACCCATGCGCCAGTTTCATTGGCATCGCGATTCGCCTGCAAAATAACCTTTGCCTTGGCGCGATTGTCCGTACCAAACCGTTCACGTACCGCAACGGTGTATGCGGGTTCTGTGCTGACTGCGACAACTGGATTGTCCGCCACGGACGCGTCTGCCGGCGCGTCTTCGTCCGCTGCACCCGACGCCAAAACAACCACCAACACAATCAGCAAAATCAACGCCACCACGCCCGCCGCGAACCATTTCCAATGCACGCGAACGTACGCCCACGCCGCTACAAACATTTCACGCATTGATGCGCCCGCATTGTGATGCGCGTTTGATTCACACGCCGCCGCAGCCGCGTCATTTTTATCTTCTTTTTCAGAATGAATCTGGCATTCGTTCGACAGACCCATTTCGTGCTTTAACTTGTTCACGATTTCGTCCGGATTCAATCCCAATTCCATCGCATAATTACGCGCAAAACCCAAAATATAAACAGGTTCTGGAATCACGCTGTAATTGCCATCTTCCAATGCCTGCAAAAATTCTTCACGAATGCACAACTGTTTGGAAATAGTCGGAATTTCACGTTTACGACGACCGGTTGTACGCGCATTGCGCAGCATTTCACCAACCGTCAATTCAACCTGAACATCTGTATTATTTTCATTCATGTCTGTCATTTCTGTCTTTTCCCTTGTTACACCCTATCATAAACCTATATTTCGGCAACGCAACCCCAAAATTCGCGAATGGCGTCACGCAACGCATCGGCATCCGTTATCTGGTTCACACGAATGCGAAATTCAGACGAATTTGGCCGTCCCGCAGAATACCACGCCGCATGCTTGCGAAACATCGGCACGGCAACCGACGGCCCATAATATTCAATCGCATATTGCAGGTGGCGCAACACCACATCGCCAACATTTTCCGGTGCGCATTCACGCCCCGCAATTTGCCCCAGAACCCATGGCCGCCCCAGCATTGCACGCCCAACCATCACACCAGCATAGCCCAGTTTTTCCATATCTGCGGCGTCCTGTGCGGTTGCAATATCGCCATTTGCGATAATTGGAATCGGGGCATCTGACACATCTGGGTGCACCGCAGGCCCGACATATAACTGGGCACGTGTGCGTCCGTGTAACGTTGCAAATTTCACACCACTGTCCGCCGCAATCCGCACCAAATCCGCCCAATCACGATTCTGGTCGTCCCAGCCCAATCGCGTTTTCACAGACACAGGAATTTCCACCGCACGCACAACCGCCGACATAATCCGCCCCGCCAACGCATGATCACGCATCAGGAACGCGCCCGCCCCCGCGCGCGTTGCAACCTTTGGCACGGGACACCCCATATTGATATCAATCCACCGCGCCCCCGCATCTTGCAAGATTCGCGCCGCGTCCGCCATCAGTGCAACATTCGCACCAAAAATCTGTGCGCCAACCGGCCCTTCGTCGTCATATCTGTCAAAATTACGTGGGCAATTTTTATGTGCCGCAACCAATGAATGGCACGAAATCATTTCCGTCACCAACGGCGCATTTGGTGCAAACGCACGCAAGACCCGCCGAAACGGCCGATCAGTAATTCCCGCCAACGGTGCAGCAAAAATTTGATTATCGCTAAACATTTATGATATAATGCCATCTATGAGGGAAAAAATCAAAAATTTCTTTGGATTCATCGGGCGCGCGTGGACGGCCGGTTGGCGGGGCAAGGTTGGCATTCTGATGCTGGCGTTTGCGCTGTTTATGTTTGTGCGCATATTCTGGGGCACGGTCAATGTCCAGAAATTCATTGTGAACATATGGCGTCTGAATACAGAGGAAACACAACTGATGGCGGAACAGGAAAAATTAAACACACTGAGCCGACATATCGATTTACTGCAACATTACAGTTCTGATTATGTCGAAGAATTGGGATTAAAATACCTGAACGTCGGCGATCCAAAATTCAAGATATTAAAGATATAAAAAATCCCACATCGCGTGGGATTCTTTCTTTTATCAATTCAGCCATATGCATGCGATATTCATATACGCCGCAAAAATCATCCAAATAATATACGGCCAAACCAGATACGACGCCCACTTGGAAAACGGACGAAACGCACGCATCATCAGGGTTGCCACGAATATCAGCGCAATCAGCACAACCAACGCCCAACCCATCATATGTGCGCCAAAGAACGCGTATGACCACAACGCATTCAACACCATCTGGGCCAAGAACAACAGATACGCACGCCCCTTGGACAAACGTGTTTTTTCATTTCGTATGACCAAGAATAATGCAATCCCAAGCAGCGCATACAAAATCGCCCACGCCAATGCAAACACCCAACCGTCGGGCGTCACAATGGATTTGTTCAGCATATTATACCACGCATCAGACGCACCATTCGGCGAATACATACTGCCAATCGCCCCTGGGATAAAAGAAACAATCATTGCAAAGATAAATTGAAAAACGCGTCGCATGTGGGCTCTCCTTTGAACTCTGTACACGCACATTATACGCGCACACCGCATCGGACGCCACAGGAACAAATTCTATTTCCGCACCATACGCGCATGCACTTTCATAAACACACGCACCAACGGTTTCATAATTTCTGGCAAATGATAGAAATGCATCAACACCAATCCAACATTGCGCGCCACGACGTTCGCACCGATTGGACTGAACACATCGCCAACATACCAACGCTTGGCCCACAGAAATTCCACCAACGCCAATTCACGAATATGCTTGCGCGATACGCGCACGCCCGTCTGCCGTTGATACTCGCGCAAAAATTCGCGATACAGCCGCCCATTGCGCGACAAAGAAAACAGAACCAAATCGCGTCCGCGTTCATATATGCCACAATTACAGAAATCAAACACACCCTTTAACCGACCATCGGGATACACAACGGAATTTGCACCCTTTAATCCCATGTGAACCAACACCATATCCGATTTATCAATCGGCGCATTTACAACACGATTGTACATTTCACGAAAACAACGCAACTGGCGCGCGGTCATAAAAGGTTTCAAATACGGCACAACCAAATCAAAATCAATGTATGGCACGCCATCACGCACCGCGGGCACGGCACGCACCAACGCATCCGTATCAATCGAATGCAACTGTGCCAAAAATTGCGCCGCCGACCGCGCCAGGTTGCGCTGGCGCGCGGGCGAAAATTGAAACTTGTGCCACGACCAACGTTCACCCATCAGCATTTCATGCACGGCATATTGAAATCCGTCGCGATGAACAATTTGAATATCAGGCACTTGGACATCAACGTATGGCTGAACAAAGTGGCAGATATCTGCATCCTTGGCATAGATAGAAATATTTTTACTGGTAAAACGAAATACGCGCGTACCAACACGAAACGCATCAGAATCACTGCCCTGCCCCAAATATTTAATCTTTTCGCTCGGGTAATTTTTCTCCAAGAAAGCAACAATATCTTGCTGTGCCATTTTCGTCCCCATTATAAAAAAATTTGCGCAACGCCGGCGCATTTAATCTTGGCGCGCCCTGCAGGATTGGCTGACGCCGCCCTTGCAAAATCGCCTGTCGGCGACCGGCGCGTTTCCGCCTTTTTGCTGCGGGTCGAACCGCTCCCTGTCGCAGGTTCGAATCTAAGTTCCCCGCAACATGCAAATCCTATGACTGCGCTTTTAATCTTGGCGCGCCCTGCAGGATTCGAACCTGCGACCTGCGGATTAGAAATCCGATGCTCTATCCAGCTGGGCTAAGGGCGCACAGCGCATATTCTATACTATCTTTCGGCAAATTTCAAGTTTTGCATAAACCACAAAAAAACACCGCCCGAATGGGCGGCGTTTTTTTATATCATGGTCTATTCACCCCAAGACCAACCAGATTCTGGTTCTGCTGCTTGTTTGATAGCCCTTGGCTTACCATAATACACCTCCCTGGCACGCACCCCTGCTTCGGCGATAACTTCTTTTAATAGATCTATACTGAAAAAGGCAGCCACAATCCAGAAACCGTACCCTATCCAATAGAAAAAGTTCAAATCGCCCAAACGATTAGCATCACTCACAGCAATGCTTATGCACAACCCACCAAAGAAACCCATAGCAAAAGCAATCAAAAAATAATTGAACCAATAGATAGGCGCAATTTTAGAACTTTCTTTTTTAGAAACTGCATTCATATTTTTTATATTATCACTCATTTTTTTCTCCTTTTGTTATTTGTTAAAATCACCCTCTATCACAAATGGCGATATTTGCGTTTGCATATCTTCTGCTACGTTTACACTTCTGTACAAATGCAAATACTCTTTCGCCCTTGTTGTTGCAACATAAAACAAGCGTCGTTCTGCCTCAACTTCCTCTGGCGGAACAGTACTCGTATTACTTGGGAAACATGGCCAGATGCCATCAATACAATCTAACACAATGACCTTTCCAAACTCTTGTCCTTTCACTCTTAGCGCAGTCGACAAAATTATTCTTGGTTTTTCTTCAATCAATATATTGTCATTATCTGCCGAACATGCCGCCCGATCTATTGCCCTATTAAAGTCGTCAACAAAACCATCAAAATCTTTGTCATATTTAGCGGCAAACGACAACAAGCTTGCCAACGGTGGGTCTTTGTAATACAGATCCTCTAACGAACGGTTATAATTTTGTTGAAATCCGCCAAAGCAACCTAACAACACCGCTAAGGTATCATATACATTTTCTGCTTTCATAAATTTATCCAACGCAACATGAAAATCTACAACATAATCACGTAAGAAAACTTTTTCAAACCTAGGTTGTTTTTCCCCTAAAAACAACAAGATTTTGTCTATATTATCGATTGTAGCATAATTTGCATTTAGGGCTCTATAAAGTGTATCTCTGGCCTCTTTATAAAATTCGTTCTTACTAAACATACATACCAAATCAGTCAAATCCCCCGGCCCAAGTTTCGATTTCCTTTTTATGTCCATTGCCCTATTCAAATTTGCCGCAGCTGATGTATAGAAAAAGGCCAAGTCATCACTTACAGAATATGAAATATTTTCCTTGGTCAGCAGAATCTGATACGGCAATAATGCAGATTTTTTACGCGATAATACCGCAACTGTTTCATCAGAATTATTGTCCAATGTTGCTTTTATGTCCTGAATAATGGCGTCTACCATATTTTCTGCCCCATCATATTCCTTTAATTGTATTTCCGCTTGGGCAACAGATGATTTTGCTACAACATTTTTATCAACGCGATTTTGATTATTTTTAATCAATTTCATTGATTTCTCTACAATATTTGCCGGCGAACGAAAATTTTCATCTAATACAAACGTCTTGAATTTTGCACCAAAAATTTTTTCTGGGTGCAATATAAAATACGGACTAGCACCCCTAAATTCATAAATAGCTTGGTCATCATCACCAACAATGACCAATGACGCACCTGTTATTTGTTGTAGATTTGATATCAACTGTAAATCTAGTGGAGATGTATCCTGAAATTCATCGATAAAAATATAATCAATCTTCGCCGCGCCTGTACGCTTTTGTTTTTTTCGGATTTTTTGCGCTAAATCCACATTTGCAAAATATTTTTGATCGTCAAATGTATATTGACCTGTTCCTAACATTTGTTCACAGCAATCACACCAAAAAGGAATCCAATGTCTGACTATATATTCATGTTTACGGTCATCAGGTTTATCCAACTCTTTTTTACCGATCAATAACAAAACCTGACGCATAATCGCACTGTAATATCTGTACAATGAAACTTTTTTTATAAATTGCAAATGTTCCTTATAAATCTCCATATTTTTAGAAAAATTTCGCGAAAAGTCGGTATGCTTGAAACCTATGTTCTTAAATTCATCTATCAGTTCCAAGATTTTTTCACTATTATGAACTCTGGCACGCTTTGTCAGCAAAGGTTCATATTTGTCACTATAAGCCGCTTTTGTCCATATTGGTTGTAATGTATTTAATACATACCATTTTGTATCTTTTCCAGACACGATTCGCGGGTTTCTTAATACATTTGCTTTTATATAATTATTTCCCCAACTGTTCAATGTATGAACTGTCACACAAATATCGTTATCGCAACGTGTTCTTATTTCTTCGGCGGCATTTCTTGTAAAGGTAAAAATTGATATTTTTACCTTTGGATTATCACTGAACAATTTCTTTGCTTTTTCAACAATTGAAAAAGTTTTTCCGCATCCAGCTGGTGCCAACAAACGAATAAACGCTTCCTTGCTATTTACAAAACTCATTTGTGCTTTTGTCATCGCCATTTTATTGTCCTTTCACATAAAAATACCACCTGGGCAATGCAGGTGGTTGGAGGTTCAGAACTATAATGCGTTGAAAATAGCGGGCTTATTTTAATATATCGCCACCCTCCAACCTGTCATTGATTGGAGGTATTTTTTGTCCCCACGGACACAACGCATAAACGGGTTCTGACGCCCCAACACGGCATCGCCATGTCGTTGTATATTCTATCATTGATGCGATTTTTTTCAAGGCGATATTTATACACAAAAAAACACCGCCCGAATGGGCGGCGTTTTATCCGTTGATTTGTTAACTCAGTACGTTGCGTTTCAGTTTCAGCAATTCGATATACATGTATATATCTGATGCCGCATACAGCAACAATGTTATGGCCAGATAATACACAATCGCGATTGGTGCCGCCAATGGCCAGAACAACAATGCCACCGCCAGCGCGACCAGCGCAACTGCGATAATCAGGTCAATCATCCAATGACCAAAACGGGCGCGCGCCATATTGATGGCGAACACCAGTGCACGCAGTGCCTTGAACAAAAACAGCACCACGAAAATCAATGTCAGTCCGATAATCGAACCCGTTGGGTACACACAGAACACAACACCCAACGCAATGTTTACCAGACCAAATATCACGTCAATCCAGCCACCGCCGATATTACGTGATACAATAAAACCCGAAATCGTGCGATACAATCCGAACAATATCAAACCGATACCAATAACGAATGTCAGCACGTTCAAAATTGCAACAGGATTGATAAACATCCAAATCGCTGCAATACCAAACAACAACCCTTCGCATACCAACAATGGCGCGGATTTATTATACATACGTTCAACCGCGGCCGCGATTGGATCGGATTCTGTGCGACGACTGCGCACATTCCGCACGCGCTTTGGCGCAGATTTTTTAACTTGCTCTTTCTTTGGCATAATGCAACTCCCTTTCCTGTCGATACGGCTATTGTAGTACTTTTGTTTTCGATTTTCAAGCAAATCACGTCAAAAGCCATGGGCACTTTTTCATAAATGCATAATACAAACAAAAAACGCGCCGGTGTGGCGCGTTTGTTTTTGAACTTGTATTCCCAATTTTTAGAATGGAATTTCGTCGTCCAGTGGTGTTGTCTGGATTTCTTCGCGCTGTGCGGCGGCCGGCGCGGACGCCGTATCGCCCGACGCACCTTGGGCATCCAAACTCTTGGCACCCGCCAGAATTACCATCTGGCCTGCAAATGGATTCAAGACCACTTCGGTTGTGAATACATCTGCGCCCTGTTGATTCTGCCATTTGCGGGTACGCAAAGAACCCTCCAAATACAGTTTTGTGCCCTTTTGCAACATGCGTTCTGCAACTTCTACCAAATTCGGGTTAAAGATTACAACGCGATGCCATTCGGTTTGTTCTTTCTGTTCGCCGGTTGCGCGGTCGCGCCATCTGTCAGATGTCGCCAGCGAGAAACTGACAACCTTTTGCCCACTCTGCATTGTGCGCACCTGTGGTTCTTGACCAACATTACCGACCAATATCACTTTATTTATGCTGCCTGCCATATCCACTTCCTTTGTTTTATATATATGTTAAATGAGAGCAGTTATACACCGAAAAAGCAAGTAAAAATAACAATTCTTGACTTTTTGCCATAAAAAGCGTATAATGGACGGGTCAAAAAGACAAATTGGGCGTGGATTCCCGCAGTTTAGCCCATTTCCCACAAAAGGATTTATTTATGCATGTGAATGAATTAAAGGCAAAATCGCCACAGCAACTGCTGAAAATGGCGGAAGATATGGGTATTGAAAATCCATCACAGTTAAATGTGCAGCAACTGCGCTTTGCTGTGATGCGTGTTTTTGCCGCCGATAAAAAGATTACATTGATTGGTGACGGCGTCTTGGAACGTATGCAGGACGGTTTCGGTTTTCTGCGCGCGCCCGAGAGCAACTATCTGGCCGGCCCAGACGATCTGTATGTGTCGCCAAATTTGATAAAAAAGCACGGTCTGAAAACCGGTGACTATATCGAGGGGCAAATCCAAGCACCCCAGAATGAATCAGAACGCTATTTCGCATTGGAAACGATTGAACGCGTAAATGGCGACAATCCTGACAAATTGCGTCATCGTGTGTCGTTTGACGACATGACGCCACTGTATCCTGACGAAATGCTGCGGATGGAGGTGCCAGATGACAAGGACAAGGGCCGCAACCTGTCGGCGCGCGTGATTGACCTGATTTCCCCGACAGGCAAAGGGCAACGCAGTTTGATCGTTGCGCCACCACGCACCGGTAAAACCGTTATGCTGCAAAACATTGCGCATTCCATCGCAACAAATTACCCTGATGTAAAACTGATTGTTTTGCTGATTGACGAACGCCCCGAAGAAGTTACTGACATGCAACGCAGTGTCAAGGGCGAGGTTATTTCGTCCACATTTGACGAACCTGCCACACGTCATATTCAGGTCGCAGAAATGGTTATCGAAAAGGCCAAGCGTTTAGTAGAGGCCGGCCAAGACGTCGTCATCTTGCTGGATTCCATCACCCGTTTGGGCCGCGCATATAATACCTGCGTCCCATCCAGTGGCAAGGTTTTGACCGGTGGCGTTGATGCATACGCGTTGCAACGGCCAAAGCGTTTCTTTGGTGCCGCCCGTAATATCGAGGGGGGTGGTTCGTTGACTATTATTGCAACTGCGCTGGTCGATACTGGTTCAAAAATGGACGAGGTTATTTTCGAAGAGTTCAAGGGAACGGGCAACAGCGAAGTTATCTTGGACAGAAAACTGTCCGACAAACGCGTATATCCGGCAATCGACATCACGAAATCCGGCACCCGCAAAGAAGACCTGTTGGTGGGCAAGGACACATTGTCAAAAATGTACGTCTTGCGTCGCATTATCAACCCAATGGGCACGCTGGAGGCCATGGAATTCCTGTTGGATAAATTACGTTTAACCAAAACGAACGAAGATTTCTTTAATTCCATGAATCAGTAAAAAACGGGGCGGTGCCCCGTTTTTTATTTCCCACCAACGCAATATAATTCCCTAGAAACATTGTCATTGCGAGCGAGCGCAGCGACGCGTGGCAATCCAGTGTGTTTATGTCGCGCCATTCGGCGCGTTCTTTAATTACTGTAACAACACTGGCTGGTATATGTATACGTACCGGTTGTATCGCTGCCCGTTGTGCCTGACGGTATACAACATTCGGTTATTGATGTTGCGCCCGCCGCGGTCGTACCCGGCGATGGGCATTTGCTGCATCCACTGGTACCATTTGTCGAACTGCCATAATACCCCGCGGCACAACGATAACTGGTTGTTCTTTTACACGCACCAGTGCGTGTGTTACATGTCGCACTAACCTTACTCTCGTACCCTGTGGAATACGCCGCCCAATCGGTTGATACGCAGGTTGAACAGTCTACTGAGATGCCGACGCACTTATTGTATGTAATAGTTTCTGATGACGACACTGTTACTGTCGTCTCTTCCAGTGTTTGAAGTAAACCGCTACAACTTGCGCAATCGCAATACACTCCGCTGGTACCACAGTCATATACCATATTTACTGTTCCACAAGATGAAGAACACTGCCCTTCAGAATCAAACTGATCGTACGTGCATACATACCCCACCCCCAACGCATTGTTTGGCATGTTCAGCACGATTGCCAATACTGTCAAGAATAAACAAGTTTTTTTCATGATTTTCCTTCCTTTGTTTTTATGTTGAATCACACGACGCCATGGCGTTGTGTGACAATCTAAAAAACCACCAATTTTTGGTGGTCGGGAAGTTAGAAAAATCAATCAGTGAAAGACCCCGTTGGCCTTTGAACATAGTTCTGTTGTATATAACCAACGGCTTCCCGACCCGGACAAGCCGTGTCGAGGTACGTAAAACATGCTGCAATCCACAGCACTCGGTCGGATTACGATGGCGCGCCACCGCACTGATTGGGATTTTCTAAGTCCCGAATTCACATCCCTGTGAATTCGGTATCAGTATAGAATAAGACATTTGTAAACACAACAGGATTTTATGATGAGATTCATACATATCTTTCTTATTGCCGTGTGCAGCGTTGTTGGCGCGTATTTTTTTGGATGGAATGCTGGGCGCATCCGGTGCCGTAATACGGTGGCAAACAACATTACACATGAATTACAACAACAAATTGAAATAATGGAGAAAACACATGCAGAAACTTTGCATACTGGCATGCGCGATATTCGTCGCATCTTGCGCGAAAAATATACCATTGCCGAATAATTCGTGCGTGCCATGCGTACCAATATACGGGCGCGCAAACGACTGGGGCCAAATCAGCGACGATTTGGCCCGCAATATTTATCAACATAATATGATGTGTGAACGCCCTTAGTTCGCCAACGCAATACCAACCAGTTCGCGGACGATGTTCGCGCTCTGCACATCGCCATCACGCGGGGCATATTCCACAAATTCAAAACTGTGCGCGTCGGGCGCGAACGCATGCGTCAACTGGCGCGCCCCAGACAATGAAATACCATTTGGTTCTGGAACCAACACTGACGCAAACGTATTTGGGTCAATCGCATCCAAATCAAATGACACAACGTACGGGCGATCGTCAATCTGGCGAAAAATTTCACCAACCACATGGTCAATCTTTTCCGGTGTGTCCAAATCCAACGGCGTACGCATAAAGATATTATTCTGGTGCACAAAATCAATTTCGGCTGGCTCATATGAACGCGACCCTAGATAGAATAAATTTTCTGGTCGCAGTGCCGGCACACGCGCCTGTAACCCCAGCCAGCGTTCATCCCCATCGCCCGCCAATGCGCGTACGTTTGCACCGTGTGGCGCGCCCGATGCCTGGGCACGCGATGATTCCGGTGTGTGCGCATCCAAGTGCGCGTCAATATAAATCAGGCACAAATCTTCATCCATCAACCTGTCCGCCAACGCGGCAAAGTGCCCAAAGTTCACCGAATGGTCACCACCAATCATTACGTGGGGCGCATTCGGCGTTGCCGCATAGATTTTCCGCTGAATCAACAGATTTTCACCAAAACGATCACGCGCCCACAAATCCGCATCATATGGGTCGGCCGTAACCATCGTCCAATTTGCATCAGGGTACATTTTCTGCACCGCAGCGGGGGCCAGTGCTGGCCCGTCCAAGACAACTTTCGCGGTCGCACCGCGGCCATATTCTATACCAAACAAAGATTTCATTTATATGCCCCTACTATACTTTCCGCCGCATTCTTCAATTTTTGCAACGATTTTTCATATGTCGCACAATCGCGCGCAATTTCAGACCGATAAATATCGCGCAAATTTGCCGCCATATAAAAACACCCCTGTAAATGCTGCACGCAATAATCATGTCCCGTTACAAATGCGTTTTGCCCACGGGCGCGACTTTCCAAACTGGCCCAATCAATGTTCAATGCATTGTCCAAATTAGTCCACGAATTTTCACCACTATATTTACCAACAACACTCATCCAATATTCGTTCATCTCGGCCTCTGTCCATTGGCTGGTGCCGCGCATGGTCAAAATTTGCTTTATCAAACTGTCAATTTCTGGTTGGTATTGTGCGTCAATCTGGGACAACTTGGCACTGCAATAGCAGCGATTATACGCGGTGCTCTCGCGCACACAGTACCCATCCATACATTCGCTGTAATCTGCCAAGCATCGCGCCGCCGTAACGTTGGTGTGGCTACCACTGGTGGTATTGGTGGCGGTATTTTGCGTATTTGACACCGCGTCGTCACGCGTCACCGTGCCATTGCCACGAACCGTACGCGCGCGAACATTACGCCCAGACGCCGTTCCAACCGCACTGCGCACCGTTGTTGTGCCCGATATTCCCCCGCTGCGCGATGCGCTGCGCGCGACAACACGACGCGTGCTGGTGGTCGCACTTGTCGTGGTGGCGGTACTAGACGTGGCGGCAGCCGCAACGGCCGTACCGGTCTTGGTTGCACTGCGCGCGTTGGTGGAACGCGAAACCACGCGACGTGCGCTGGTGGTCGCGGCATTGCCCGTCGGTATCGTACGCGTCAGAACATCAATCTGGTTTGTGCTTTGACTGGGCGTTGTCCCTGGGTTCAACTGGGTACGCATCGCATTATTCATGTACGGGTACATGTTGTTGTATGTATTCGCACTGACGTAGTCCGCCGCCCGCGTCGCCGCGCCGGCCACACCGCCGCACGCAACACACAACGCACATAAAATCGGCAAAAAATGCAATACCTTTGACATTTGATATAATGATATAAGTTTTTCCCCCATGCGGGCAAGTATAAAATCAATTTTAATATTTGCATTTGCAAAAAATGTTGTTATAATCTCACTCGTTTCGGGGTGTAGCTCAGTCTGGTAGAGTGCTTGCTTTGGGAGCAAGATGTCGAAGGTTCGAATCCTTTCGCCCCGACCAAAAAAATAACAAACGACCGCTTTGGGTCGTTTTTTG
>CAVGNU010000013.1:0-25990 GCA_963630775.1 Bacteroides fragilis
AAATAGAACTGGGAAAAATCGAAAATACTGAATTTAAAGTTCTTGTTAACGTTAATGATTTGGTAACGCATCATATGGCGATTTTAGGCACCACTGGGACCGGAAAATCAGTGTTTGCACGCGAAATTATAAAAAAATTGGCAGAGAATCAAACGAAAGTGTTCTGTATTGATTTTACAGGGGAAATGAAAAAAAAGCTAGACTGCGAAGATTTGCAATTGAACACTGAGTTTGATGCATCGCATGTAAATGTTGATATTTATGCTTATGTTACCGGAAGTATAACTACAACTTCTTCGTTAATGGATCATATATCGCATTATGTTTTACATAAAAATGCAAAGCTAGACAAAGTTAATGTTGATTATTTAGATCAATTAGCATCACAGATAATAGGACACATAAAAAGCAAGTTGATAGATTTTATAAACAATGATGAAAAAAACATCTGTTTATTTGAATTAGAAGACCTATCGAATACAGAAGTATCTTTAGAATATACAAAATTCTTATTCATGGCTTTATTTGACATAGCGAAAAACGATGGCTTGTTCTCTCTAGAAAGAAAAGGTTGCATTGTCTTAGAGGAAGCACATACAGTAATTCCAGAATGGAATATGGCCGGTGGGGGCGACAAAATGTCTTCAAAGTTAACAAATACCATTGCCCAAATTGCGTTACAGGGGCGAAAATATAATATAGGATTAATGGTTATAGCACAGCGTACAGCCAATGTATCAAAAACAATTTTAACCCAATGCAATACTATTGTTTCATTTAAGCAGTTTGATAATACTAGTCGTGATTTCTTAATAAATCACTTTGGAGAAGAGTTTGCTAAATCAATTCCAACACTTAAATTTAGAAGTGCAATTGTAGCAGGAAAAGCATTGGTGTCAGATATGCCTATAATGTTCAAGGTTCCAACGCTACCTAACTTGGATATACAAGAGGATGGTGCTCAAAATGAAGATGTTCCCCAGGATCCTTATCTTGAAGATGGCGCATTTGTTGGAGATGCAGAAGGGGGACAGTATCAAGGAAACACAGATTTTAATCCGTAGGTAATGATTATTTATTTCCTGCATTGTAAGTATTATTTCCCTGTTATTTTTGTAGGGAATTTGGTGGGGTAGGACAGGTTTTCTGCTGATTATAAAGTGTGCAAAAGTCAGAAAATGGTAAAATATCCCTGTTCTGTCGCTGATATGGCGTGATTCCTATAAGCTGCGCATTCCAACTTATTACCACACCGCCAGGAATATTGAACATCCCGTGGTAATCCCACGGGGTGTTCTTTTTCGCCCCATTTCCGGCGGTTTTTCTGCACGATGTTACCGGTGTATATCATCCCTTGCACTCAATCCGCCCAAAATCCAGCAACTTATATACCTTGCCCAAAATCTCGATGCCAGTTTCTTGTTGTTTTTTGTGGATTTTATAATAATTTGTTTTAACATAAAACGAATAAAACGACAGAAATCAAATGACACAAGATAATAAAGTAATAAAATTAGAAACTTTTTCCACCCATTTCTTTACAAATGGGGCAGACAAACATTTTATAATAGCGGAAGATTATAAAATATTTATAGAAAGCATAGAACAGATACTAGCGAACATAAATACGGAATTACTGAAAGGACAAGCAAAGTACGAATTATGCATTGTTGCAAATAAAGAAGGTGGTTTTTGGAGTACTGTTGGTGTGCTTGGGACTTTAATAAGTATACCTGCTGCATTGGATTCAGAACTTATACATGGTTTCTATACAGGATTAACTGGACACGATTATGATTTAAGAAGTGTCGGTGAAAATGTTGGAAGTTTTTTACGAGATGCAACTGTCGGTATTTTTTCTAAAAATGCGACAGAACTGTCGAAAATTATACCCAAAGAATTGAATCTAGACAAAGCGATTTATGCTAAAAATGGGTTCTATCGTATGTGCGCTACAAATCAAGACATTAGGGGGGTGTCTTTTTCTGATAGCAATGAGCCAGAAATTCAAAAGAAAGATTTTGTAAATTATATTGTGTCCGATACCGACAAAAATTTACCAGCAGAACAGTTTATAGATATTGTTACAATTGTTAAATCGGTAAATGTAAAAAGTGATGCTAAATGGTCGGTAAAAATTGGCGAAAGTGCCAAACCTAAATCTGTAGAAATGTTAGACGACGAATTTAAAAAAGAATTCCTATCTGGCCGATATGCAATAAAACAGACCGAACAAGATGACACGATGACGGTTTTATTAGAAAAAAAGAAAAAATATGTCAACGGACATGAACAAGACGCAGGTTTATCCATAGTAAAAGTATATAAATTTAATGATACACAAATATTACCAATTCCATCAGATATCGCTCATAAAACACGCCGTCCAAAAATAGATTTGTTTAATTTTCAAGACGAAATGGTAATTGATTCTTCTGCGCAATCTGAAATAAATCATTAATATTAATTTTCAGTTTTCCAGACAAAATTTCGTTGACCTTGTCTGGATTCATGTATGCGATATCCAGGTAACGATAAAACTGGCGTGGGGACGTGTGCAGATTATGGATTATGTTATCGACTCCGCCATCACGTTCATATAGTTCCCTATATTTCCATGCGGTGACGAAGGCTTTGAGAATTAAATGATTATTGTCGGTGATATTTAGAACTCCGTTTTTACCGCGGTCATATACTGTATTCACATATTTACGAAGGAATACTTTTTCTGTAATTGTTATGCTGTTGTCGCTAATTATATATTTCATTTTGTCTGCATTTTGATTTACATAATTTTCTGTTATAAAGGGTTGTAATTTTGCTGTGTCCGGCTTCAGATAAAATATCAATTTTTCTTGCGAATATATAACTCTATCAACCAGTGATTGAATGAGCGCTTTCTTTTCTGTGTATTGTATATTGTGTATGTTGATACGTTTTAGTATGTCAACGGTCGCAGGCGGTAGCGCTGATAAATCTGAATCTAAGAACCGCGTTATGGTTTTTATTGCGATTTCGTCCACCTGGGGCGCGGGCAGATAGAAACCTTTGGTCGCATAGTAAGTGTATTGGTTCAACATTGCTTACAAAGGGTTTAGAATTTGATAACGTGATAGTTTTAGATGCTCAAGCAATGGATAGTAAGAATTTTTATGTAGCCATAAGTAGAGCATGTAAAACATTAACAATTTTTAGTAGCTCGCGTACCTTAAATTTTATGGAATAATAAAAATGTTATTTATAGATTCACAATTTCGATGCCTGGAAATTGTTCGGCGATATATTCAGTGGCAACGCGTCGGTGACATTGTACGGCGGATTTTTCCATGCATAACAGGCAGATACGGTCAATGTCGTCGGGCGTCAATCCGGCGGTTGGGTGGCGCGTGGCCAGTAATTCACGATACATACGCTCATAATCGGGCCAGGTGGTTTTGCCGTTTTTATATCCAGCCAGTATTTCCGCCGTTGGGGCAAATTCAGGGTGGTATTCATATCGCGTGCCCAGTGTTGCGACCAGTTTTTCGCCACTGTAAAATGGCACATAGGTACTGGTGCGCCACAGGCGCACATCCCATACGGTACGGATGCGCACCGCATTCAGAACATCCATAAATGCCTCTGGACTTTTGCCACTAAACCCGATTGTAAATATCTTTGCCATATCAATACAAAAATAGCCCGTTTAACATCAAATAGCAATGATTTTCCTGCATCAGGAACTTCCGTGCCAATCCTATACGACAATGGGCATATTGACTAGCCGCGACAGCATTATTTAGGGCCGCGACATCTTTATCTTGTGCAAATATGTCGCGCAAATATTTGCAACTAACCTTTAATTCATAGGTTTGGTTTGAAAAATCCGTAATACGTGCACGCAATTTACCATCTTCTGTAAAGAATTCGATATTGTGTGCCGGTATCAATATTGCCCCCAGTGACGGGCACTTAGTTTTCTGCATGACATAGGCATTTTCTTTGACGTGATGATGAAATATGCTTTGAATATCCTTTGACAGGCTTTCTTTCAGTGTATTTGCTAATTTGTTGTCCGGTTCAAATTCTCGCAAGACTTCGATAGAATCAATATCTATATTCACATCTTCAGTCCTGTGCGGGTAATCACGAGGTTCTTTGAATTCTTCATTATTAACCAGTATTTCGCAATATGTGGTCGGAATCTGACTGGCATCCCAGTATCCGCCGTCCAACATCAGGCGTTTCATACGTTTTTCATAGGTGTCAAATCCAGCAATACAAAATTTTTCTTTCATACATGTTATGTCAGAGATAATGATATTCGATTTTTTCATGTAATTCCTTTTGGGTAATAAAAATCCCCACCGAGAACGGCGGGGCAAATAAAAAGGCGGCGATAACATCGCCTGCTCAAATCGTTAAGTATTGTATCAAAAATGAGCTAAAAAATCAATAAAAAAGATAATTTGCGAAATAAATTCCCTGTTTTTTGTTTAGGGAATATTTGGCGAGAACTGGGGAATGCACATCCTGCGCGTGGAGCAAAATCAGTTTTGTTCAAAAATGGCGAAATTTCCCTGTAAATTCCCTGTTGTATGTAATAAACCGTAGAATGTTCCAACACCGCCAGGAATAAAAAACACCCCGCATGGGGTGTTTTTTGTTGATTTTATGGTCTGCTTGTGTGTGTGGGGGGGGAATGCAATATGAGTGTAGTTTTATACGATTTGCCAGTGCATAATATGGCGTGCCTGCCGATATAAAGGCGACCGCCCGAAAATATGTACCAGACACATTGCTTGAAATTGCAGATTTTTATATAAATTCCGGAAATCCGCCACACATTTCAATCCGTGGTTGAGTTGCGTGCGTGGGTGTTGGCTGTTGACTGCCCGCGTGCTACAGGTGTATAAAACGTGTAATATTATGAAATTATTTGTAGATAGTATAAAATCAGATGTAAATTCTAGTATACGTTGATTTTGTTGCAAAATACAATCTGCGCAAAAAAACAATGGAATACTATACAAAATTCAACTTGTGGTTGAATTTTATGTTGATTAAATGTCGTTTTTGTTATTTGGTTTGTTGGCGCAGGTTGTTTGTCTGTGTGATGCATTCTTGTTTATGGATCTCATAAACCACGATACAAAATCAACCACAGGTTGATTTTTTGAAAAACTTCTATTGTTTTCTAGCGCAAGTTGTGTTTTATAATAAAATCAACCTGTTGTAGAATACGCGCCTTGTTTTATGGCCTTGACATAATTATTACATAACCAGCGCATGTTAGTTATAGGTTGCTTCTCAAATCGTCTATGATATAATTCGGGGTCTGACTGTGGAGGAAATACAATATGAGTAGAGATTTATACGATTTGCTGGTGGTGCGTTTGGGCAACGACAGAAATCCACGTCTTGTCATATTGTTATGGAATCCGGGTGGCAATCCGCAGTGGCCAAAACGATTGCCAGAGTACACAATGCGTTCAGACGGTTGCTATGCCCCAACCGGTATGCCTTTGGACAGTTTGCAGGAATACAACGATTGGTGGGACGATTTTTGCGCGGCGTTCCGTGAATATGGTGTAAAAAATTCAGAGGTTCTGTTTCTGGAATACTATCCGTATCACACGGCATCGTCGCGCGGTATTCCGCCAGAGGCGACGTGGCCCCAAGGGCGCGCGTGACGCACGTGATGAAAACATCGTCCTATTGCGTCAATGCATGGCGCGAAATGTACCGGTGTTCGGCTATTACCCCGCCCCATGGTTGCGCAAGGTCACAGAGTTGCGCACTTACACCCCGTTTCAAAAAAGCAATCGTGGTTGGAAAAAACAAAAGATTAAAGAGTTAGAGAATTTTTTAAGCACGTTATAAAAGGGGGCGCAATATGCTGTGGGGTGCGATAGTTGGCGATATTGTCGGGTCTATTTACGAATTTGATAATATCAGAACCAAGGACTTTCCATTATTTTCACCGTGTGGATTTATCACAGATGACACTTGTATGACCATCGCGGTGGCGGATGCGCTGTTGAAATGACGGCGTGATGGTGGCGATCTGTCGGATTTGGCGCGCCGGTCTATGCGTACAATTGGCCAGCAGTTTCCAGATATGAGTTATGGATTCAGATTTGCGCGGTGGCTGGACGGCTATGATAGCGAACCGTACGACAGTTGGGGCAACGGTGCCGCAATGCGCGTATCGGCGGCTGGCTTGGTTGGCCGCAGTTTATCAGAGGTTAAACGCCTGTCATACATGGTGACATCGGTCAGCCATGACCATATCGAGGCCATCAAAGGGGCCGAGGCAACCGCCGTTGCTGTATTTCTGGCGCACACCGGCCGTGACAAAGCCGAGATAGGTAGGCACATAATCAAAAACTACTATGGGGCGTGCTTACTGGTTTCTGAATTGCAAAAAAGTTATCGTTGGGATGCCTCGTGCCAAGGCACAGTCCCACAGGCGTTGCAGTGCTTTATAGAATCCACCGATTTTGAAGACGCAATACGCAATGCAATTTCAATCGGTGGCGACAGTGACACGATTGCCGCCATTACGGGTGCAGTTGCCGGTGCGTACTATGGCGTGCCAGCCGACATACAGGCGACCGCCCGAAAATATGTACCAGACACATTACTTGAAATCGTAGACCGATTTGAGAACACAGTTGTATAAACGCCAAAAATACGCCACACAATTCAACCCGTGGTTGAATTTCACTTTCACAAAACCACAAAAAATGATTACAGGGCGTTTTGAAATTCTTCCAGTGCGGTCAAGAATGCGCGGCGTGATTCTGGATTTGTTATAACCTTGTTATCCAAGAAATAAAATTTTGCAAAATCCTTGCACAGCACCAGAATCCGTGGACACAATACAACTTGTGGCTGAACAACCAACGACATATCTGGGAAAAAATGACAAAAATTCCCTGATAATCCCTGTATTTTGTTGTATGGCGTTCGCCGTAGAATCTTGCCACTCCGCCAGGAATAAAAAACACCCCGCATGGGGTGTTTTTTGTTGATTTTATGGTCTGCTTGTGTGTGTGGGGGGGGAATGCAATATGAGTGTAGTTTTATACGATTTGCCAGTGCATAATATGGCGTGCCTGCCGATATAAAGGCGACCGCCCGAAAATATGTACCAGACACATTGCTTGAAATTGCAGATTTTTATATAAATTCCGGAAATCCGCCACACATTTCAATCCGTGGTTGAGTTGCGTGCGTGGGTGTTGGCTGTTGACTGCCCGCGTGCTACAGGTGTATAAAACGTGTAATATTATGAAATTATTTGTAGATAGTATAAAATCAGATGTAAATTCTAGTATACGTTGATTTTGTTGCAAAATACAATCTGCGCAAAAAAACAATGGAATACTATACAAAATTCAACTTGTGGTTGAATTTTATGTTGATTAAATGTCGTTTTTGTTATTTGGTTTGTTGGCGCAGGTTGTTTGTCTGTGTGATGCATTCTTGTTTATGGATCTCATAAACCACGATACAAAATCAACCACAGGTTGATTTTTTGAAAAACTTCTATTGTTTTCTAGCGCAAGTTGTGTTTTATAATAAAATCAACCTGTTGTAGAATACGCGCCTTGTTTTATGGCCTTGACATAATTATTACATAACCAGCGCATGTTAGTTATAGGTTGCTTCTCAAATCGTCTATGATATAATTCGGGGTCTGACTGTGGAGGAAATACAATATGAGTAGAGATTTATACGATTTGCTGGTGGTGCGTTTGGGCAACGACAGAAATCCACGTCTTGTCATATTGTTATGGAATCCGGGTGGCAATCCGCAGTGGCCAAAACGATTGCCAGAGTACACAATGCGTTCAGACGGTTGCTATGCCCCAACCGGTATGCCTTTGGACAGTTTGCAGGAATACAACGATTGGTGGGACGATTTTTGCGCGGCGTTCCGTGAATATGGTGTAAAAAATTCAGAGGTTCTGTTTCTGGAATACTATCCGTATCACACGGCATCGTCGCGCGGTATTCCGCCAGAGGCGACGTGGCCCCAAGGGCGCGCGTGACGCACGTGATGAAAACATCGTCCTATTGCGTCAATGCATGGCGCGAAATGTACCGGTGTTCGGCTATTACCCCGCCCCATGGTTGCGCAAGGTCACAGAGTTGCGCACTTACACCCCGTTTCAAAAAAGCAATCGTGGTTGGAAAAAACAAAAGATTAAAGAGTTAGAGAATTTTTTAAGCACGTTATAAAAGGGGGCGCAATATGCTGTGGGGTGCGATAGTTGGCGATATTGTCGGGTCTATTTACGAATTTGATAATATCAGAACCAAGGACTTTCCATTATTTTCACCGTGTGGATTTATCACAGATGACACTTGTATGACCATCGCGGTGGCGGATGCGCTGTTGAAATGACGGCGTGATGGTGGCGATCTGTCGGATTTGGCGCGCCGGTCTATGCGTACAATTGGCCAGCAGTTTCCAGATATGAGTTATGGATTCAGATTTGCGCGGTGGCTGGACGGCTATGATAGCGAACCGTACGACAGTTGGGGCAACGGTGCCGCAATGCGCGTATCGGCGGCTGGCTTGGTTGGCCGCAGTTTATCAGAGGTTAAACGCCTGTCATACATGGTGACATCGGTCAGCCATGACCATATCGAGGCCATCAAAGGGGCCGAGGCAACCGCCGTTGCTGTATTTCTGGCGCACACCGGCCGTGACAAAGCCGAGATAGGTAGGCACATAATCAAAAACTACTATGGGGCGTGCTTACTGGTTTCTGAATTGCAAAAAAGTTATCGTTGGGATGCCTCGTGCCAAGGCACAGTCCCACAGGCGTTGCAGTGCTTTATAGAATCCACCGATTTTGAAGACGCAATACGCAATGCAATTTCAATCGGTGGCGACAGTGACACGATTGCCGCCATTACGGGTGCAGTTGCCGGTGCGTACTATGGCGTGCCAGCCGACATACAGGCGACCGCCCGAAAATATGTACCAGACACATTACTTGAAATCGTAGACCGATTTGAGAACACAGTTGTATAAACGCCAAAAATACGCCACACAATTCAACCCGTGGTTGAATTTCACTTTCACAAAACCACAAAAAATGATTACAGGGCGTTTTGAAATTCTTCCAGTGCGGTCAAGAATGCGCGGCGTGATTCTGGATTTGTTATAACCTTGTTATCCAAGAAATAAAATTTTGCAAAATCCTTGCACAGCACCAGAATCCGTGGACACAATACAACTTGTGGCTGAACAACCAACGACATATCTGGGAAAAAATGACAAAAATTCCCTAATAATCCCTGTATTTTGTTGTATGGCGTTCGCCGTAGAATCTTGCCACACCAAAGGGGCAAATTTCATGATTTTTTATCGTAAAACCGTGATACAATTAGTACACAAGGATTTTGTTTATATCGAACACGGGATATACCGATGACCCACACCATATGTTTTTAGTCATTCGATTCAACCATGAGTTGAATCAACACAAGCCACACGTATTCTCAAATAAATTCAACCCACGCCAGAATGCCGTTCCGGTTTCACACAAAACACACATCACAAATAAAAACACTCTATTAGCCCTAAGAGTATTGCACAAACGAATCATGTGATACAGACTCACAGCTGCATACTATTTTCTGCACAACAACGCCGTTTTATGCAACGCAATTCAACCATAAGTTGCACAACCGCGTAAATTCTATTGTTTTTGCAAGCAATCAGAAACACTAGACAAGATTCGTGTATTACGCGAATTTACACTAATATTCAATCATAGATTGCACAAATGTTTTGGCACACAAAAATCAACCTATGCTAGAATTTACATCAAGTTTTATACGACACACCAACACAAACCAAACATCAAATAAAATCGCGTTTAACCAGCACAGCATTCAACCACGGGTTGAACTTTAGGTAAAACCCTATTGTTTTCTAGCATAGGTTGTGTTTTGCAGTAAAAATCAACCTATACTAGAACCCAACACGTCACAACAAAGGTAACAAAAAGGTTATTCAAATAAATTCAAAACCCAAAACAGACAAAAAACGTTATTTTTTATTGCCCGCGTCCAGACAATATTCTTATACTGGCAAATATACCAAGGAGACGTTTATGAAAACAATACAATTCGGCGGTCTCGCGCTGGTGCTGGCGTTGGCGGCATGTTCCCCCGCAATGACATTTTACCCATATGACGGTACAAAGCACATCACAGGAGAAGGTGGTTTTTACGAAGGCCGACTGCAAGCAGACGCATTAGGACACTCTTTATTTGAAACTGCCCCAGAATACAAATACACATACATTGATATTTACGCATCTGGATTACCCAAAGACGGCGAGTGCACCCTGCTGGGCAATATATCCAGTTCTGATATGTCACAAATATTAAAAACCGTTTTTGAAATAGGCGGCAACGCGATAACTGGTTCAGACATCAGCATGCCAGTGAGCTTTCAGAATGCGGGTGGTGTGTTGGGCACTTCTGCAAGCGCAGGCCGAACATCAACCACAGCATTTACTGGTTTCGGAGCGAGCACCACCACAATACATCGTTATAACATATTTGAATGCAAATAAGCCAGACACCATAAAAAACACCCGCAGGCGGGTGTTTTTGTTTTATCGGTTGGTCATTGATGGGATTACGATTTGATCGTTGTAATAGCCCAAGAATCGTTTTCCGGTGGCGCAGTATATTTTCTGCAATGAATCCTTGTATTCACGCACAGCCGTAACCCAGCGGTTTTCAACATCGGATTGCGCGCCCTGGTAACCAGAATATGCGCCCAATGCGCCACCAGCACCCGCGCCAATCAATGTGCCTTTTAATCTGGCCTTGTTGCCAAAGTCGATAATACCACCGTCGGACGCATCAACCATCATTGGGTAAAAGTCATTGATACTGTATTCTCCATCCAATGCATAACCAGTACCGCTGGATGTGCGACCCAGAATCGTGTGCCCCGACAAGTCCGATTTCAATTTGGCCCAATCAGAACGCTTGTAACCGAATGCCTTGTCATCGACGTTGGCAATCATCGCAGGCATCTGTGTACCGGTGGCAACGGTGGCACTGGAAATCAGGGCATACATCGCACTGTTGTCGGGATTTGCGCCATTTTTCATTTCGTTGTTTTCGGTCAGGTAAAACTGTTTTGCTGAATCAGCTTTGACCTTTTCGAACCCTTCCTTAGCCACGGCTTCAATGTCTTTGTTCGGGTATGCATCCAGTTTAATATTCAACAACGTTTCCTGTTTGCAACCAGTGTCGTCTGATTCACACACCAATGTTGTTTCGTCGCCAGTGTTGTAATAGGCGTTTTTACCAGACAGTGCTGTACCCTTTCTGATGACACCCCACAGGCACTTGGAATTTTTAGTGGTTGTACCAGCAGATGCGAACGCGCCCGATTTGTCCTGATTTGATTTTGCTTTTTCGGTGGTGCTGGGAATTTTGCAGTCCTCGATACGCAGGACGGAATCGCCACTGGCGACGATATTGCCAATCATACTGCCCGCGGCGGCGTTGACACCGGTTGACAGAATCGTATCACCCGCAACCTTGCCCGAATAAGCATTGCCCGCCATCAAGGCCGCGCCACTGATTGCGCCAATGACTGTGCCAGTGGTTTTATGTTTGCCACCGCCCAATATGCTGTCGCTGCCGATTTCGTTTTTGCCGAATGCATTGCCCACCAAACCGCCAATCACCGTGCCCGCCGCAATGCGCAAACCGGCATTTTGTTTCTGTTCCGCATCTAATACCTGAACCACGTCCGCCCGGGTCGGTTCATTGTCCGCAGGAAATGTGACCTGTGCCGCGTCGGTGGTGTATGAAAATTCAGGAAAGTCAGAAATATTACATTTGACCGTATCGCCCGCCGCCAAATTTGCACGCGCCAATACGGCATCGGAACCGTCCAGTCCCATTTGATAACCGCGTAATTCAACAACCGCGACGCATGTTGATGCACCACCCGCGCCATTGCCAACCGTCGGTGTGTCCCATGCAAATTCACCATTTGGATACACCATCGCACAGGTATCCAACGTTTCGATGCTGACGCGAGAATCTGTTTCGCCACGCGATAACTTTTGCGCCAGTTCACGATTTGCCACCCGTACCGGCAGGTTTGTTTCCGTATCCGCTGATTGTGTTGTGGCAGTTGGTGTGGCGACGGCCGCCGCGGCCGCTGCAATCTGTTCACGTTGGGCATTTACCTGTTGATATCCGGCCGCATAACTGCGCGACGTGTTACCGACACGAACGGCAGCGACGGCGTAGCCGCCTGATAATAGAGCATAGATAATAGATAATAGATAATAATTATATTTCATTTTTCCTTTACCCGCTTCTTTGTCTTGATGGTGGCCGTCAATAATTTCATTATCTCTTCACAGTCAGAATTTATACTCTCATACCATTCTGTTGGAATCAAACCAACATTCTTTAACAAATCTAACCAATACAACGTTTCTGAACATTCCTTGTACGCAATATAAACTTTGGCTTAAAAATCATCTGCCGATATTGCGCATTTGGCCTCTGATAGATTTGCACCAATGCTTGTTCCCGACCGCAACAACTGACGAGATAAAATTATTTCGCTTTTCTCTCCTGTTAAATATTTACACAACTTATAGATACGAACAGCGAAATCCCTACTCTTTTGTACCGTTACGCTATTTGCCGTCATATCTATGCTCTATTATCTATTTTCTATGCTCTAAAATTGCAGGCGCGCGCGAACACCCAAATCGACCATGCCCAAGCGGCCACTTTCGTACCAGTTGGTATAGTGGAATACGCTGTCGTATGGTGCTTGGTATTCGCCGCCCGCACCGTCACCCAACCATTCGGTTTGGGAAACAACAATACTGCCTGACGTTTTAACCTTGCCCAAATTGGCATAGCGGACAAAGAAATCCAATTTAATACCGCCGTCCAATTCGGTGGTCAAGCCACCTTCGACCGAAAACGCCAACTGTTCTGTTGTACCACCGTTGTGGTATGCATAGACGTCTGAAATACCCGTCAGGTCGCCCGCACCCGCCGCCGATGGATCCATCACATCATAAAACGTGCCATCGTACACGACATAGTCGGCGATTGTGTTCAGCGAAATACCAACACCAGCACCAATATACGGACGCAACGCGCCACCCGCCAGATAGCCAGTATAAGAATCAATGTTATAATACACGTTCAGCATTGTTGTGTTTGCGGTGATTGCACCACCACTGACCTTGCCCGTGATATAGCCACCATTACCGTCGGCGGATTCAACCGTGTCTGGGTACCCCAGACCTGAATAGCGCAAGAACGAGAAATCAATACGCACGTCATTATTGATTGCCGCACCAACCGATACCTGTAACGGAATCACGCTATCAGATGAAAAATTTGCATCTTTGAATGCGCCGGGGACGACATACGATTTATCTTCGCCAGCGTAATCGGCGGACATACTGCCCGTGATTGATGCAGAATACCCCGCGGAAACACCGATGTACAGACCACTGTCCGCCAAACGGTCATAGTCCGCCGGCTGGTAATACTGGCGACCTGCATTTGTTGTCGACGATCCAACACGTGGCAATGCGCCCGTGACACGGGTATTTGCCGGCAAATTAGTACTGGTTATGACCGACGTTTGGTTTGGCAATGCAATAACCTGACCCTGGGCGGTGGTTGCCTGATATGTCGTTGGGTACGTCGTCTGGTATGTGGTTGGGTACGCCGCCTGATACACAGGATATGCGGCACGCGCATCAAATGATATGCCCGCCAAAACCCCCGTTAAAACGGCAAAAACAGCAGATTTTTTCATGTAAAATCCATTTCCTTTGCGCATATTATATCATAAAAAACCCTAATAGTACAAAACAAAAATCCCGCATTGCGCGGGATTTAGTCCAATATGTTTTGTTGTTTTTATGTTTAGAACGTAAAGTTCAGGCGAACGCCCATTTCGGCCTTTACATCTGTCCCGTTCTGGGATTTACGATGCGAGTCATCCAATGTGTATTCGCCATAGACCGTGATTTGGGTATTATCTGTCAACTGGTTTGATACCGATGCACCGATAACATATTCGTCCCAACCATCTTCCATGTCAGCCAACTGCTTTTCCAGTGCGACTTTCAATGGCGTCAAACTTGCTGGAATGTCACTGGTGATTTTATCAATCCCCTTGTCAGAATGACGATTGAATTTGAACCAGCCGCCCATGCTCCAACGAGTTGAAAATTCATAGAACCCTTGGACACCGGCACTGATATCCGTGTACCCCTTGATTTTGGCTGAAATCTGGTTTGGGGCACCCGCCAATGCCAACTGTGCCGCCGTTGTCGCAGGCAATGGTATCATCCCCGCCCCAGGAGCAGCAGCAGCATGCGTTACACTATTGTCTCCGACAACACGTATCATATTGTTGTCATCTGCAAATGTGTGCAGGATTTCAACAAATGCCTGTGCGGTAAATCTGTCCCATACATGACCAAACTTTGTTCCCGCATGGAATCCCCACATACCATCGGAATAGTTATCGTAATCAAACACACCGTATACGGTGCTGGGGTTATTCAAGTCACCCTTGACATTATATGTGCCGCGCATTTCACCGACGCCACCCAAGTGGATGTCGCCATACACGTCCCACACAAACCCCTTGTACAGGTTCAAGATGCGATATGTTGTACCCAAACGACCGCCGGACAGACCAGTACGACCAATGTCGTTGTCGTGGGTGTACTGTAATAAAAAGTGTGCCGCCCAACGGTCTGTAATACCATAGCCCAGTTCTTCTTGGACGCGAACGATTGGAAATTCGAAGCCGCCACTGTGATTTTTTTCACGGTGCGCCCATGAATTATCGGCAACCTTTAACATGATTCCATTGGACAATTTGGAATAGAACATATTCTGTTCCGGTAAATACAACGGATTTTCCATGTTATGAACCGTGGAATACGACACCGGAATGTTTACGGCCATCGCAGGCGCGGTCAGCGCGGCCACAGCCGTCGCCAACGTAATTGTTTTTTTCATCAAATAACTCCTTGGTTGTGATGAAATACTGCGGCCCCCATTATTGGCAAGACCGGAGGTTACATCCACACCGCCCATTATTGGCAACAGTGTGTTCTTGCGACATAACCATTTATCAGGGTATACATATTTTGGGAATAAAGTCAAAGAAATCTTTTCCTTGCAAAATTTATTTGCGCTGGTATGCGACAACGCACGGCACAAGTTTTGCCCGGTGTTCTGTTGAAATCCACGCGCGCGGGATTATAATACTGTTGTGTTGGCCCGCCGACATTTTTGGCAACACGTCGCCATTTTTTGCATTTACGATTTGGTTCAGATGCACCGCCACCCCACCGATTACCCCTGGCAACACGAATGTAATATCGGTATCGGCGCGCAATTCATTACGCAATTCCAGTGTGATTTTTTCACCATCGGTCGCGGTCACTACACCCGCCGCATGCCATTCAGACGTTGAACGTGTTGTTTCATAATCGTGCGCCGATGGGCCCAAGTTGCCATCAAAGAATGCCGTTGTGTACCCACGAGTTTCCAATTTATTCAATTCCGCCATAAATGGCGCAGGGTCAAAATTATCAGGATCGGCGGCATACGCATCCAGCGCACAGCGATACGCATTTGTCACCATGGCAACATAGTATTCACTGCGATTGCGGCCTTCTATCTTTAATGAATCAGGGTGCGCAGCGATAATTTCCGCCAAGTGTGGCATCAGGCACAAATCGCGCGAGTTCATGATGTATGCGCCACGGGAATCTTCCTCTAACGGCATTTCAACGCCGGACTGGGTTTCGCGCAAAATGACATCGTATTTCCATCGGCACAGTTGCGCACACGCCCCGCGGTTTGATGGACGCCCTGTGATAAAATTCGACAACAGGCAACGGCCCGAATAACTCATACACATTGCGCCATGAACAAAGATTTCCAGACCAACATCGGGGCATGCGGCGCGAATTTCACAAAATTCGTTAAATGGGACTTCGCGTGCCAACACGCACAATTTTGCGCCCGCATTTTGCCAGAACTTTACCGACGCCGACGAACATATATTCGCCTGTGTTGATACATGAATTGGAATATCAGGGTGATGTTCGCGCACCCACATCATAACCCCAGGGTCGGCAACAATCAGCGCGTCGGGACGCAGGTAATCTATCACCGCGCTGACACGGGGCATATTTGCGTATTCGCGTTCGTGCGCGAACAGATTGAACGCCAGATACACCCGTTTGCCCGCGGCATGGGCCAGTTCTATACCCTGCTTTACCTCTTCGGTGGTGATTTTTGCGCGCGCACGCATTGAAAACCCCGGCAGACCGGCATAAATTGCGTCTGCGCCGTACAAAATTGCGGTTTTGAATGCGTCCAACGTACCCGCCGGCGCAAGTAATTCTGGTAATTTAATCATCATCTGTGCCTTTTGACGTATATTTTTTACGCTTATTGCATAAAATCAAGCGATTTATAAATTTTTATACTTGAAATCGCCATCGGAACCATGTATAGTAAAGCCCGTTGCCAGTTTAGCTCAGCTGGTAGAGCATCTGATTTGTAATCAGAGGGTCGTTGGTTCAAGTCCGACAACTGGCACCAGAATTACCGCGGTTACCCGCGGTTTTTTTTGGACTTTTTAACGTTGGTGTTTGTCCATTTCCTGCAACAAGCGTTTATAACGTTCTGTTTCATTCTTTAATGAATCCGCCACGGATTTGAAATATTCTGTGCGGCCGGCGTAATCGAACAGGTTCAAAACACTGCGCTGTAAATCGTACACCTTGGCCGTCATTTGATACAGTGATACGTTTTCGGGGGACTTGCGCGGGACGATATTTATTTTATCATTCGCACCCAGATATCTGACCGTGTTATCACCGCGTTGATAGAACACGCCACCCACACCGTTTTCCATATCCAAAGAATGCGACAAGACATATGGCACGTTGTAATATTCTGTACGCGTTGTTGGTGCAAAACATTTGAACATTGGTTGGTAAATCAATGTGCGATATGGCGACGCCTGTAACGATGCCACAACGGGGTGTTTTGGTTTATCGCGCCCTGGGGTAATACCACAGCTGGTTTCGACCCCTGTTCTGATTTTTGATATCTGCGGAAATCCCAAACGGTTTGACACCAGCCCCATTTCAGAAGCGTTTGTGAACACATAATCCCCGATGCACAGTTGAAACGCACTGGGGCATGTCAAAAATGTTTCAGTATTTGTGCCGACAAATCCCAGTCGCGCCACGGGATCGGCCAAACGTTCGACAATCAACATGCGATCTTTTGCACCAATACGGTCAGCAATATGAAATTGGGGTTCTATATCGCGCTTTGTATCCACCAGCATCAGTTCCCCCAACCACAGGCCAACGCGAATCTTGTCAAACCAATCTAACAATGTGTTGATTTCGGTGGCGGTGATGGCGTTGCCCGCCATTACTTTTTCCAAGACGATTTTGGCGGCGGCCTCCAGTTCCCCGAATTTACTATTGCACGCGGTGCATGCCGGAAATGTCAGTTTGCCAAACGTAATCTGTTTTTCGGTCAACGCCCCAAATTTACAGACACGATCATAACTGCCCACCAATTTGCTCAGCCACTGGGGGATAACGTGTTCTTTGTTTTTATTTTCTGGCTTGTTACCACAAAAAATACACTGTTGTGCCAATTTATTTTCCTTTTTGTCCCACCTATTATATATTGACAAATATTTTTTTCCACAACAAAAATATGCCCCGCGTGGGGGCATACCGGATACTAAGGAAATATGATTTATCGGTCATGATGCGGGCGATAATTGCGACGTGGGGCGCGGGGCTCGTCCTCGTCATATTCATCGTCATATTCGGCACCGTCAAAATCGGATGCGTCAGCATAATAATTTGGGTTATTTATTTCGTCCAACCAGCGACGAATATTTCCATGACGGCGCGCATAGCGTTTGACGCCCATCATCAATGCTGCCGCAATCATTTTTTCCATATCTGGTTGACTGATGTGACCCGCAACATGGTCGCGGACATTTTCGGCGATTGCGCGCACCGCACCACGCGCCCGACGCAATACCGAATGACGACGGCGGCGCGACACAACAATTTGACGAATCCACATTGCAATCAGAAATGCAATCATTGGGACAGCGGCACATACAATAAAGTATTTATAAACCGCGTCCGAACAGAACGGCAATCCAAACAGCGTCGCGCACGTATTTGGCAAGTGCAGCAATATCACCGCAATGATTTCATACAGGAATAGTACAGTTGTGCAAATTTTTAATCTGAGAAACATTCTGCGCCCCCATTGGTTATGTACCACTATTTTTTCATATATGACGCGCGATGTCATCGGGAACGATTTCATAAAAAATACCGCACGAATTGTGCGGTGAATGAATTTTGTGTACGCCCTATTCTGCATCAATGTCGGGGGCGGTGGCGTCGCGCGCCTCTTCGGCACGGGCGGCGGTTTCAATCTGTAACAACTGATTTTCCAACGCGGTGCGTTCAGACGATTTATACCCTGTTTCAGGGGTCGCGACATTTTCTGTTTTTGTGTCGTCGCTTGCTGTCTGTTTTGAATCAGACACCGCCGGATTTATTAGATTATTATAAATTGCAATCGATTCCCGAGACCCCGCCATATCGCGCGCCAACAATTTATTTTCAGTCCCCGGCACGAACCATTCGTCCAGTTTTACCGCCGTCAACTGCATAATCGGACGCGTGCGCGCTTCGGCAATCCACTGGGGCATATCCGGTGCATCAGAATAATACCACAGCATAATCCAGTACATGACGCCCATAACGAATATACCGCGCGCGATACCAAATATTACGCCCAATGTATGATCGGTAACCTTTATCATGCTGGCCTGAATTTTGTCGCGCAATTTCTGGTTAAAGAAACCGACCAACAACAAAATTGCAAAGAACACGATAAAGTACGATGCAACCAATGTCCCGACCGTTGAATCCGTCAGATCAAACCAACGTTGCAACAACGAATCCAATAACGGGGATGCAAATCGCGCAGACACTGCCGCCGCAACCCACGACAGGGTTGCGATTGTTTCATAAACCCCGCCACGGATTGTTGCCCAAACAGTAGATGCCAACAAAACACCCACATAAATATAGTCAAGCGTTGTTAAATCAAACATACGGTGTCCCCAGCGATTCTGTTACGTGCACGCGCGATTATTTCTTTTTGCGAACCAGAACAAATCCCAATGCCGCAACCAGTACAATCAGCAAACCATAGAAGTATGCGGTTGTGCCGTGCGTTACATCATTTTTTTTTTGCGCTGCTTCATCAGATGCAGCATTATATTCAGAAATCGCATTTGCGCGATCGGCGTGTGCGGCCTTGAACCCTGCGGCATCTTTTTCATATGCCTTGCGGTTTTCGGCGGCGGTTGCCTTGGCGGCATCGTTCATATCTGCCTCTACGGCGTCACGCAACTCTTGCTGCATGAAATCTGCATATCCTTGGAAGCATTTTTCACCAACGACGATTACTGGTACGCCACCAGATTCATATTCGCACTTTTTCAATGTGGCACGAAACACCGCGTTATTTTCGGGAACCATAACATTGATTTCACTGACCGACAGTGTTGGATATTCATAGACCAGCTGGCCCTCTATAAATTCACGTGCGTGATGGCAGTGTGGACATGTTGGGGAATGATAAATTGCGATATCCGCAGCAGACGCCGCACCGAACGCAGCCATACCCAATACAGCCGACAAAACAGATAATTTTTTCATTTTTTCTCCTTTTCCTGCCGTGATTATAGAAAGACCGCGCAGGCGGTGCAAGACATTTTTTCAAAACATTTGAATTACAACCAGCTGTGATTCATTAAACGCACATCATCAAATTCTGCATATCGACCAAACATCGCGCGCGCAAACGGGCACAGTGGTATAATCTTGCGCCGTTGGTGCCGTGCCAAATCGCACACACGGCGCACCAAATTTAGTCCTATTTCCGCGTTGCGGTATTCGGGAACAACCGCCGTATGGTCAATCACAAATTTATCAATTCCGACACGAAAAAAAGTGATTTCACCAATATGCCGGCCCATCACGTCGGCACTGAACCCCAGACCGTTGGAATACAGTGTATATGTAATTTTATCTGGCATATAAAATCCCCCATCTGTATGCAAATTATACCAATGGGGGCGATGATATTAAATATGATTGAAATCCATAAATGCCGCGGACGCATTGCGCATCCGCATGTGATTATTTACCAATCGAATCGTAATTCTTGCGAATGATTTTTGCACACTTGCGCAATGCCGCCGATTCCGCCGGTGACATTTTTGGCATAATTGGGGCAGATGCGCCGTCCGAACCAACCACACGCGGCAAAGACATCGCGACCATATTTGCGCCCGCGCCGTTCACGCAACTGACGGTCAATATACGATGTTCGTTATTGATGATGCAACGCAGCAAATCCGCCGCCGCCGCACCAATACCGTCCCATGTTGCACCACGACCCTGAATTATTTCATACGCCGCATTACGCACGCGGTGTTCAATCGTTGCACGCGTTGTCGCAGGCAATGGCGTTTTCATCTGGCGACAGAAATCGTCCAGTGCCACCGCGCCGATGGTGGCCGATGTCCAATTTACCACACTGGAATCGCCGTGTTCCCCCATAACGTACGCATTGATGGACTGGGTCGATACCGACAGTTGCCGCGACAAAATCGTGCGCAGACGCGCCGAATCCAGCATTGTGCCAGTGCCAATCACGCGCGACGCCGGCAACCGCGACAATTTCTGGGTCAACATAACCATTACATCCAGCGGATTTGTCACAACAATAATGCGAATGTGCTTTGGGTCAACATTTGCCATAACGCGCGGCACTATGTCCGAAATAACAGCGACATTTTTGTTCAGCAAATCTGTGCGCGTTTCCCCAGGTTTTTGATTTGCGCCGGCCGCAATAATCACAATGTCAGACCCGCGAATACCGCGATAGTTGCTGACCGCAGAAATTTTTACATCAAAGCCAAAACTGGCCGCGTGGCCTAAATCTTCGGCCGCGGCGCGCGCGCGAATACCGTCGCGATCAAACAATACTATTTCATGTACAAAGCCCGTATTTTTCACCGCGGTGGCAACCGCCGAACCAACAGTTCCAACACCAATAATTGCAATTTTCATACATTCCCCCATATTTCATAACCACACAATTATATCAGATATTTACCGCATCGTCCAGATTTCGCCATAGGATTTATTATCAGATTGATTTTTTACGCATTTTGTGGTATAATACGTATGTTCGCTGATGCAGACCGCATCGGCGTTTTTTTATTCAAACAACCGACCGACGAACAACAAACAAAGGAATAAAAATGTCCAGACAAATTCAGTTTCGTCGGGGAACCGCCGACGAGCATAAAAACTTTACCGGGGCCGAGGGCGAAATAACCGTTGATACCACCAACAAAACCATTCGCGTGCACGACGGCACAACCCCCGGCGGCACAATGCTGGCCAAACAGTGTGATGTGCCAGACGCCACAGGTTGGGATTATGTCATTGCATGGCAAATGCCCACCGCAGAAAATAATTATACCTGGTACCGCAAATACAAAAGCGGCTGGGTGGAACAGGGGGGCAATTATAACCAAAGAAACACACAAATCATACTGCCTGTAAAAATGCAAAACAATGCGTATATGGTTATGCTGTCATTCAGTACAACATCGGGCAACAATTCACAATATAACTCATTCAGTTATACAAACAAAACCAGTACTGGCTTTGTAATAAACAACAGTGGAACTATTCTTGGTGAATGGTGTGTGCACGGCATAGTACTTTAATAGTAATGTTTTCTAATTTCTTGTCGCCAAGCTTTAATAGGTATGATATGTAGTAAAAATTTTACATATGTCGGTATATTTTTCTTATGACTAAATCTAGTTAAATAAAAATCCTTAAAAAATGGTGTATATGTCAAATATCTGTACCACAATTCTGCGCATGGGGCATTAAAATCATTCCAAGGTTTGCCCCATGTTGTATACGTGACATAATGAAGTTGAACAGGAGCCCTTTTGGCCTCTTCGTGTTCTTCTTTTGTGGAAGCATAAGAATATTGATTAAACACGTAATCATTTGACGCATAATAAGTTACTAATGTCATATTTCTTGGAGATAATAACTTTATGTTGGGCCAACTTACTATATTTAGTATTTCTTGGTCTGGCAATTTTAGAAAGCGCATATTCTCACGCATAAAATTCAAATACTTGGCTGACATATTGTCCTTACGCATTTTTGTCAGATTATAAATCATATACCCTGCCCCACATAAAAAATGCATATTGTTATCAGTTATATCGGTTGAGAAATTTCGATGATGGGTCATTGCGCTTTGTTTTACTCCGGCAAAGTATTCATCAGAATTAAATTTTAGAAATTCACAAGAAATATCATCTAAAAAAACGACATCAGCATCGGTAATAATCGCCCGTTCTAACTCTGGAAATATATCCGCTATTAATAATTTATAAATAATTTCTTTGGGCCAACCTGCTATATTTTTAGGAATATGTAATTTTTTATCTAGTTCCTTCATACAATGAAAAGATATATTTACATTTTCGAATTTCTTTACCATATTACGTAATTTTAACATATTTTGTTTTTTGATATCAGTGTACAAAATATGGATATCATACATATTATTTTTATCTGCATTTTCAATCATTGAATATATCGCAACCGCCGCAGGTATCGCATAATTATCATCAAACATAAAAATCACTGGTATCTTTTTCATTTCCAAAACTCCAACATTGCGTGTGCTATTTTGTGGGCGGCATGACCATCACCGTATGGATTCTTGGCACCATCCAAACGTGTTTCTGATTTTGGGCGTGCCAGAATTGCGCGTGCCGACGACAAAATCAAATCAACATCCGCACCAACTAATTTTGCAAATCCTGCGGTCACACCCTCGGTCCGTTCGGTTTCATAACGCATTACCAATACAGGTGCACCAAATGTCGGTGCTTCTTCCTGGATACCGCCAGAATCGGTCAAAACTAGTTTTGCATTTTTCATAATTGATACCAATTCTGGATAATCCAATGGCTCGGTCAATATTACATTTGCAATATTACCCAGACGTGCATAAACCTTGTCGTGAACATTTGGGTTCGGATGAACTGGTAAAACAAACTGATGGTCCGGATACTCTACGGCCAATATTGATATTGCGTCCAATATTCTGTCCAAACGTTCGCCATGGTTTTCGCGTCTGTGTGCCGTCACCAATACCAATTTATCATCCAAGTGCACGCCACGTGCCATCAATGCCGCCTGCGCCATTGCCAACGTGTCTTTCGATAAACATGATAGCGCGTCAATGACGGTATTACCGGTCAATGTAATCTTGTCAGCAGAAATATTTTCTTTAATCAATGAATCATAGGCCAATTGCGTTGGTGCAAAATGTAAATCAGTTATACGCGATGTCATTTGACGCAATGCTTCTTCGGGAAATGGTTCAAACAAATCATACGAACGCAGTCCGGCCTCTACATGAAAAACCGGGATACGGTTATAAAATGATACCAACGCCCCACAGAAAACAGTTATTGTATCACCCTGGACAATAGTCGCATCAAAATGGTTATTTTGATACACATCCGACAACGCGTTCAATATACGTGATTGAACACCAGCCAGTGTCTGGTTGGGTCGCATAACGTCAAGATTAAAATCCGCCGTAATGCCAAAGAACCCTAATGTTTGATTTGATAATTCTTTCTGTTGTTCGGTGTTGCAAACAAACACACGATATTTTGGATTTTTACGCAATTCCAAAATAACCGGTGCTAACTTTATTGCCTCGGGCCGCGTGCCCAAAATTACAATGACATTTTTCATTTTTTATCCCGCACAATCGCATAAAATTTTTTGAATGAAACATATAATTTCAATACAATCCGTTCACCCGGTTGTAACGGTATTGTTTTCGTATGATGAACACGACGAAAACGCACAATACTCAAACAACCGATTTTTAATTTCGTTTTTCTGTTCCATCCATCCAGCCAAGAACCATTAAATAAATGTATTGAATAATTAGTTTTTCCGGCAACCGGCGTGCAAAAAAACCAAAATGGATAAATAATACCATCATGTCCCAATTTTGTAATTTTCGTTCCATCATATGGTGGCAATACCCCGTATTTGTCACCAAAATAATTTGATACTCGGACGGTGTTCGTTTGTTGATTATATGACCCATCTGAATTAATAAAGTGCAAATCATCATATTGCGCCAACAATTCAGACACAATAACAGAACCAGGTTCCGCACCCATAAAAGCAGTAAACGGCCAAACTATCCCAGCAATTGATTCATATCCAGTGACAAATTTATGCTTTCTAAATTCATCTATGCCTTGGGTTATTTCCAAGTCTGAATCGAAATAAAAACCACCGTGTTTCTTCAATGCCCACAGGCGGATATAGTCTGAAACGAACGCCCATTTTTTTTCATGGAATGCTTCACGCACATATTGGTTATCAATTTCACCCAAACAATCATTTCCCCATTCCATTATCGTGTAATCTGGGCAAAGCCGGTGCCATGTATCAATACATTGTAAAACCAATTCCGGTTTTTGTGCGCCGCCAACCCAAACGAAATGAATAATTTTTGGAATCATTTCGCATCCTTTATCAATTTTGTTATTTGTGGAATTATGGAATCTGGGGCAAAGCGCGATAAACCGGCCGTGCCATTGCGAATCAATTTGTCTGCGTCAATCCGGCCCGCATAAACATCAGACATTATACAAGCCAATTCGTCTGCGTTACCCGGCTCAAATAACACCCCGGCACGTCCGTGCATCAATATCTCGGCCGGGCCAGATTTGCAATTTGATGATATATTCAATGTCCCAACCGCCGCAGTTTCAATCAATACCGTTGGCAATCCTTCGTTATAACTAGATAAAATATGTGCCATCGCGCCACGCATATAACCAAAAGGATTTTGCTGTTTGCCAGTAAACACGATATGGTTTGCAGATTTTAATGTTGCGGCACACGCCTTAAACTCATTTTCTTTCAGTCCGCCACCAATAATATACAATTTGACATTAGGTTTATTTTCAGATAACCAAAACTTTTCGAACGCATATAATAATGTTTCGATATCTTTGTCATAATCCAAACGAGACACGCACGCAAAATAAGAACCAGATGGCACAGCAGCATGTGCACTTTTAGTCATAATTTCACTTGAATTGACCGGATTGTATATATGTACCAATTTATCGGCCATATCTGGGTATTGCTGGGACAAATCCTGTTTTATTGATTCACTCAACACGACAATTTTATCGTAATATTTAGTTTTGTCATAAAATTTATTATTGTTGAAATAATTTATAGAACCATGCACCCATGTTATTTTTGGTTTATGGATGTGGCGAATTTCCTTGATAAAGCCAAAATTGGCATAATCAATAATTATATCCTGTTTTTTTATAAAATCACTGTGGGCCAGTTGAATACGTTTGAAATTTTTATAAATACTAAAAATCAGTTTCCTGATTTGTTTTAATGGGAAACAACGACATTTATCTTTGAATGATTCAAACCATTGACATAACGGGAAAGCAACATAAGTTCGTATCTGTGGATGATTATTGAACCAATCAACAAACACAGGTTCTGTCAAAGGCGACGAGAATATTACAGAAATTTCCAAATCATCGTCTTTTAACAACTCGGCCAATGTGCGAACAAAAACAAATTCAACACCGCCAATTACCATGTTTGGGATACAGAATAAAATTCGTGTTTTTGGCATGCGGGGCCCTTTTCCTTGTGTGGGTGGGGTTCAAACAACCGACAGTTTA
>CAVGNU010000014.1:0-25583 GCA_963630775.1 Bacteroides fragilis
ACTGGATTGCTTCGGCTCCGTTCGCAATGACAGAGGTTTTTAAGTTTTATATTCTAAAACTAGATCACTTTTAATCTCGACGGAGCGCAGCGGAGACGGATCACTGAATCACTGTGTCACTAATCAGTAACCCTCCCCGTCCGCTACGCGGACACCCCTCCGCGAAATCACCCACAAAATTTACCAATTTTGCGGGGCCCGAAGAGGGGAATAAAAAAACGGGGCGATGCCCCGTTTTTTATGATTTTTTCCAGAACGCAAAGCCGCGGCGGGTTGTTTTCTCCTCGCGCTGTTTACGGTCTTCGGTTGCACGGCGATGTTCCGCGCGACGTTCGTGAAATCTGCGTGCGGATTCTTCATCACGTTGAATCAATTTCAGTTCGGTTACCGACAGTTTATCATTACGAACTTCTTCTTCGAATTCAACGATATCGTTTTCATTCAAGAATCTGATGCCAGCGGCCTTTAACGCACTGGAATGAACAAATACATCATCTGTGTTGCCCTCTGCGTTTGGCGCATCTGGTGTAATGAAACCAAAGCATTTTTTACCGTTATACCATTTTACTTTACCTTGACGCATAATCTAAGTCCTTTGTTATGCTTGTTATGGTTCCGTGCAACTCTTGTGCTGAACCTGTAATAATTTTGACGAATTTGGTGCCGCAATGCAAGAAAATAACTTTCCTATGGATTTAGGGTAAAATATGATATAATGGCACGCCGGAAACAAATAAGGCGAGGCAAATCGCCCCGCTCTGTTTTTATTATTTACCGTCTTTCTTGTAGTAACGCTGAACCTCTGTCATGACAAAATTGAACAGGCGTCCTGACAATGTGTCGACTGGTACAGACCACCCACGATGACCATACGGCATCGCCGCGACCAAGACAAAATTCGCCATAAAACGGAAAATTTCTGACTCTTGGGCTTGTGTCAATTTGGTTGGGGCATCTGTGATATGGAACACCTCGTTTTCAATGGCATCTTCCAGTTTACCCATGATGCGTTCAACAACACGTGGCGGGTAGTATAGTTTGCACTTTTTAGGGAACCCTTCAAACAAGGCGACATTGTTACCCTGACCGTACAAGATGTTCCACCCCACACGATCAAACAAACCCTCTAAGCAGTCGCATATCATCAAGTTATATTCTTTTGCGCCGCCTTCCATAAAATCGGCCAAGCGACGTTCAATATTCTGGCTGGCCTTGCATGCCTTTTTACGTGCCGTCTCGTAATGTTCATGGGTCTTGCGTTCATATTCAAAGAATGTACGAACCTGACATATAATTTCCATTGGCACGACAAAGCCATCTTTGCCGATATCAATAATCAATTTAGCATCGCGGTAATTACGCGGGTTGCCCATATCATAGAAATTATCACGCACAGACAAAATACGTTCCGGCATCATTTCGCGCACACGTTCAATAAACGTACGGGCCTGTGGAATCAAATCGAACAAGCACTTTACGCGCCACACATCCTGCAAGCGCAGACGTGGCGGTCGAATCTTGTCCAGCGCACGCACCAATTCCACCGCGATTTGTTCGTGCCCCGAACCAATAATTGACAACACGGTTTCCGATGGAGTGGAAATATAGCGTTCGGATAATTTTTCGCGAATCTTTTTCGCGATTGCATTGGCAGATGCCTCGCGCTCGTGCGCGGCAATTACACTGTGGACAGTACTGGCAACATCGTCCACGTACATGGCATAATATTTACCAACCACTTTGTCCAGCGCACGATCAACGTTTTTCTGTGCACCAACAATAACCGTTACAATGGACGACACGGCCAAATCAATTTTATGTCCGGCCCCACTAGTAAAAAACTGATTACGCATTGGATCGGCGTCCAGACGGTGATGCACGATATACGGCGACAACGGATTGATATCTGCGATGCGCAAGGGTTCATCAATCGCGCTGTCAGTTGCATAATCATATCGCGTCACGGGTGCTTTTGGTGCGCCGAAACATTTGCCCAGAAAATAAAATACCTCGCGATACCATTTCATACTGTCCGAATACAGGCGGGACAAGTATGCGGCGGCATCGTCATTAATACGACCAGATGCGCGCGCCGTCTCTATCGCGGCCAGATTTTTTCTGTCATGATCCGCAACCATATCATTGATATAGTTTTCTGGATACGGGGCTGTCATTGTTTTATATCTCCATTACTTCATAATCGGGAACAAGATTACATCGCGCAGGGTCGGCTGGTCAAATATAATACTGGCCAAACGGTCAACACCCACACCCACACCCGAAATCGGTGGGAAACCATGTTCCATTGCACGGACATAGTCATTGTCCGGATTAAATGCTTCTTCGTCACCACCAGCGATATTTTTTGCCTGTTGTTCAAATGCCGCCAACTGTTGGATTGGGTTCACCAATTCAGAATAACCCTTGCACAATTCTGCGCCACATACCAACAACTGGAACATGTCCAAGCACCGGTCGTCTGCATCGCTGTGACGTGCCAATGGTACCATATATGTTGGATAGTTGTATAGGAACGTTGGCTGAACAATACTATCGCGAATCTTGCGTTTATAGACATAATCGACCAATGTTGGGACAGATTTCAAATCGTCCAATTCGCCAGATGGGAACATTCCTTGATCGACCAGTTGTTTGCGCAATGCATCAACGTCATCAAAATCCAAGATATTACACCCAAACAATTCATTCATACGGGCGGTGTAATCCACCATTTCATATTTGCTGAAATCCAGTTCTGTGCCCTGATACGAAATCTGCAATGTGCCACGGCAACGCTGAATCAGGTTCTGAATCAATTCCCATGTGAATTTCAGATTACGTTTCCAATCCCAATATGCCGCGTACCATTCCACCATTGTAAATTCTTGCAGGTGCATGGCGTCCATACCCTCGTTACGAAAATCCTTGGCCACCTCATACACACGGTCAAATCCAGCACAGTTTGCCAATTTCAAGAACAATTCTGGGGAAATCCGCAACTGGAAATCCGCATCCAATGCATTGTGATGGGTCAAGAACGGACGTGCCGCCGCACCAGACGCAACATTCTGCATCACAGGTGTTTCAATTTCCAGAAATCCGTTGTTATTCATAAATTCACGCCAATATTGGGTCATCTTGAAACGGCCCAACAATGTGTTACGGGTTTCAGGATTTGAAATCACGTCCAAATAACGCTGACGATAACGGGTTTCCGTATCGGTCAACCCATGGAACTTTTCCGGCAATGGACGCAGTGCCTTGGACAAAATGGTGTACTTTGCGACGCGAACGGTCAATTCACCGGCAGTGGTGTGGTACAATTCGCCATCAACCCCGATAAAGTCGCCCAAATCAACGTTCGCCTTCATAAACTTGTATTGTTCTTCGCCTAATTCTTCGCGGGACATAGAAAACTGAATTTCACCGGCAATATCATAGATACGGCCAAACATCAATTTGCCCAACCAACGCAACGCTGTTACACGCCCAGCCAGTTTTACCGCCGTGCCGTCCGCCAATGTACGCGCATCGACAATGGTATGCGTACGGTCAAATTTGTCTTTCCACACAACGCCGTCGCGGGCGCGAATGTTTTCCGCCTTTTGCAGGCGCGCCTGTAATTCATTGGTTGAAATTGTTGTGTTTTCTGACATTTTTCTTTTTCCCTTTGCATGTACTGTTACAAAAAACGGACGCAGAAAAGTGCGTCCGTCGTTAAAACTGATGGTCGCACGCGATTTATAAAAATTTTTTCAAATTTAACATTTGTTTTTCTTTCTGTGTTAGACCGTTTCACCCGTTTGGGCCACCGCATTATTACGGAATTTTTTATAAATGTAAAGAATAAATTCGCGTGCCATTAAAATAAAAAATATAATGCAAGAAAAAAATTATTAAAAATTATAATTATTTTCTTGTAATAACCTTTGCAAGGTGATATTTATGCGAAATCAAATGCACAGGGATTTATACTTGGGGTGACCCACGATATAAATCTGGCATAATTTTATACCAAGGGGGGGGAATTTCTGATGAAAGCAAAACAGAAAAAAATGTTACGTATCTGTGGCATTGCGGCGGCGATTATCGCGGTGGCGTTCGTTATCGTGAAATACGTTGTTGGCGTTCGCCCATATTCGTATGCCGGAACGTTAGAAACGACCAAAGTTATTGTGTCTGCGCGTGTGGCGTCTGATATTTCTGAATTTAATGTGGCCGAAGGCGACACTGTTTCCCGCGATCAAACGTTGATGACGTTGTCGTGCGATGCGTACAAGATTTTGGCACAACAGTTGGACAATGACTATGCGCGCGCCGATGCCTTGGTGGCCAAGGGGCACATGTCTCAGGCCGAATACGACGTTGTTGCGCGTAACAAGCATGACAATGATCTGAAACTGTCATGGTGCGATGTAAAATCACCGATTGACGGTATGGTTATCACCAAATTCCGCGAGGTTGGCGAAGTTGTCGCCCCAGGGTCAACATTGGTATCACTGGCAAATCCGTACGACATTTGGGCATATTTCTATGTTCCATATGAAATGCTGCATCAACTGAATGTTGGTCAACATGTTATTGGCACTTTGCCCGAGGCCGCCGGCAAGACATTTTCCGGCACAATTATCAAGATAAACGAACAGGCCGAATTTACGCCAAAGAATGTCCAAACCCGCGAAGAACGCACACGTTTGGTCTATGGCGTCAAAGTAAAGTTTGAAAACCCAGATTTAACACTGAAATCCGGTATGACAATCGAAAGTACATTGTTAAATGAATAAGCAAATTGGTATTGATATTTCCGGCGTGACCAAGCGGTTCGGTGACGTTGTTGCACTGGATAATGTGTCTATGCACTTTAACCCAGCGACACTGTATGGTGTAATTGGACCGGCGGGCGCGGGGAAAACCACCCTGTTCCGGCTGATGCTGGAACTGATGCGACCGAACAAGGGACAAATAACCTATGATGAAAATGGGCGCGCGATTGATTTTGCCGATGCACGCGAATCTGTCGCGTATATGCCACAGAGCCAGAGTTTATATGCCGACCTGTCGGTGGACGAACATTTGGATTTCTTTCGCCGGCTGTATGGTATACCCGATGCCGAATATAAAAAGAAAAAGGCAGAGTTATTGCATATGGCGCGCTTGGACAAGTTTCTGGACAGAACCGCGGGCAACCTGTCGGGCGGAATGTACAAGAAACTGGGGCTGATTTGCGCATTGCTGCGCAGTCCGCACGTAATGCTGTTGGACGAACCGACAAACGGCGTTGACCCAATCAGCCGACGCGAGTTCTGGGATTTATTACACGCGGCCCAGCAACAGGGAATCTTGGTCATTATGACCACCGCATATATGGACGAGGCCGAACGCTGTGGCGAGGTTGTTTTGATGGAACGCGGACATGTTCTGGGCACGGGCGAGCCCAAGGAACTGTTGCGCGCGTCGCGGTCGGCGAATTTTGATGAATATTTCCTGACGCGTGGGGGCGATGCAAAATGAGACAGAAAGACAATGCCCCAATCGTAGATGTTTGCAACCTGTATGTGCGTTTTGGCGATTTTTGCGCCGTGCGCGATGTTTCGTTCAGCGTTTGCGCAGGCGAGATATTTGGTTTCTTGGGCGCAAATGGTGCGGGAAAGACGACGACTATTCGTGTTTTGTGCGGATTGTTGCCGGCATCGGACGGTCGCGTCGTTATTGACGGTCATGAATTTGTAAATGGCAACGCAAATTTGATTAAACAGAGTGTGGGATATATGTCCCAGCATTTTACGTTGTATGATGGCCTGTCCATCAAAGAGAATTTTGATTTTGCCGCCGCGTTGCGCGATTTGCCAGTTTCGGTGTATTTGCGCCGGCGTCGGGCGTTACTAAAATTTATCGGATTTGATGAAAAACTGTCCACGGTGGTGCGCGACCTGCCTGGGGGAATTAAACAGGAAATTGCATTGTGCGTTGCATTGTTGCACGATCCAAAAATTGTATTTTTGGACGAACCGACCGCTGGCGTTGCGCCCGTATCGCGCCAACGTTTTTGGTCGCTGATTAAAAAATTGGCATCTGACGGCAAGACGATCTTCGTTACCACCCATTATATGGACGAGGCCGAAAATTGCGACCGCATCGCACTGATGCGCGCGGGTGAACTGATTGCGATTGATTCGCCGAAAAATTTGAAGCAACAAACATTTGGCGACACGCTGTACAATTTCACACCGCGCGTCGACAATCCGATATTTCCGCCGAAAAAAATCTTGGACATTTGCGAACCATACGGACGTCATTGGCATATTCGCTTTCGTGACGGGGTCGATGCGCGCGCCCAGATTGAACGGTACAAAAAATATTTTGATATTAAAAAGATATCGCCATCACTGGAAGACGTGTTTATCAGATTGGTAGAGGGGCAAAACAGATGAGATTCTTTTCCCGCGAACGTGCAGCGGCCATTTTTTCCAAAGAATGCAAACATATTCTGCGCGATCCGTTCACGCTAATTATCGCGTTGTTGTTACCCTTGGCGATTGTGCTGATTTTGGGTAATTCCATTGAGTTTAATATTCGTTCAATCAAAATGGCGTACTATGATGCAGACCGCACGGAAAGTTCGCGCATGCTGATTGACACGTTTGGCAGTTCGGATTACTTCAAACCGTACCCGATTGATAATCCCGACGTGGGGTTTGATGAAATCTTGGCCGAACGCGCACGCGCCGTATTAGTTGTTCCACCGGATTTTGAGCGCGAAGTTTTGGCCGGACGTACCGGTAATGTTCAGGTTATGGTTGATGGCGCGGACAATTCGTCAATTATCGCAATCACGAATTATATGAGCACCATAAACACCAATGCCGCGGCCAAGATTCTGAAAATGAATACGTCGGCATCGCCCCTGTCGTTCAAGTCGCGATATCTGTTTAACCCAGAATTAAATTCACGGTGGTTTTCTGTGCCCGGGCTGTCGGCGGTGATTATTGCGCTGGTGGCGATTATGCTGACCACGCTGACCATTTGTCGCGAATGGGAAAAGGGTTCAATGGAAATGCTATTATCCACACCGGCAACCACATTGGAAATCATTGTGGGCAAGGTTTTGCCATACGCCATTTTGTCATTCATTGGATTTATATTGGTGTTCATTGTTGCGCGCACGGTCTTTGGCGTGCCATTTGTGGGCAGTTACCTGACCCTGACGCTGGCAACATTGCTGTTTATTTTGGGGTATTTGGCAATGGGGCTGTTCATATCGGTATCCACCCATAAACAAGAGGTTGCGATTCAATTTGCATTGATTATCGGCCTGTTGCCGACGGTGGTGTTGTCGGGCTTTGTATTTCCGGTGGAATATATGGGCGGAATTTATCAGGCGGTGTCCGATGTATTTCCGGCACGTTTCTATATTGAAATCACCCGCGATCAATTCTTGAAAGGCAGCCCGATTACCGCCCTGTGGCGTCAGTTCGCCGCACTGGGGGCGATTGCGGTCGTGCTGTTGGTTGCATGTCTGACACGGTTCAAAAGGACATTGGAATGAAACAGAAACGTCTGCTGGGATTTTTCAAGAAAGAAATCATCGCCCTGTTGCGCGATCCTGTTTTGCTGGTCGCGGTTATGGTTATGCCGGCGGTGCAGCTGATTATTTACAGTGGCGCAATTACGTTAGAGGCCAAGAATCTGCGTCTGGCGGTGGACATGACGCCGAACGACGTTGTCATGGACAAGGTTTATAATCACGCCATTGGGTCGGGCTGGTTCGTGCGCGCAGATACATCGACGCGCGATGCAGTATCTGTTGTACAATCGGGTGATGCGGACGTCGCGATTGTCGCGCCGGCGGGCGGTCTGACCAAGAGTTTGATTCGCGGCGAAGGACAAATTCAGATTCTGATTGATTCCATGAACATCTTGAAAGCCCAGAGCATCGAGGGCTATTTGGCGGGTGTGGTGTTGTCGACCGTGCGTGAAATGAATTACCCGATGCCGGCGTCGCCAATTAAATTTGATATGCGAATATTGTTCAACCCAGAACTGAACACGCCGTGGTTTATGGTTCCGTCATTGATTGCGGTGCTGGTGTTTTTGGCATTGCTGATTCTGATTACCATTTCCATTACCAAGGAAAAAGAAAGCGGTACGATTGAAACGCTGGTGTCCGCCCCGATATCAAAGTACGACATTATTTTGGGCAAGGTTTTGCCATACATTCTGGTGTCGTTTTTGATTATGCTGTCGATTCTGTTTATTGGGCGCACGGTGTTTGGCATTCCGTTTGTCGGATCGCACCTGATGTTTATTCTGGGGTTCTTGGTGTTTTGCGTACCGGCATCGGGGATTGCGGTATTGCTGTCAAACTATACAAATACCCAGCAACAGGCGTTATTAGGCGTTGTGATTGTGGCGTTTATGTCACTGATGCTGTCGGGGGCAATTATTCCGACTGAAAATATGCCAGTATTGTTACAATATGTCAGTTCGGTGAACCCGTTGTCGCACTATGCGTATATGGTTCGCAACATTATTCTGAAAGGGTCAGATATCGAATACTTTGTGCGCCAGTGCACATACATGCTGGCGGTGGGCGCAATTATATGGGTATTCGCAATTAAAAAGTTCAAAACAACATTATAAGGGGAAAAAGGTATGAAACTGAATTATTGTTTAATCGGTATGTTGGTGGCGTTGACACCATTGGCGTCAAATGCCGATATGTATTCAGAACTACAAAACGTGTATGAATCAAACCCAGTGATTAAAAGCCAGCGCGCCGCCCTGCGTGTGGCCGATGCCGACGTATCAGCGTCCAGTGCGGGATTCAAACCGTATTTGGGTGTGTCCGCCAATGCCGGCGCGGCACGCACAAAACTGGGCGATTATTCGTTTGACTATAATCCGGTGGGCGTTGGATTGGAATTTCAACAGAATATATTCGAAGGGTTTTCCACCATTGCCCAGTACAAGGGTGCACGCGCCGTGCGCGATGCCGAAACAGCCGCGTTGTACGCCACCGAGCAAGATACATTTCTGAACGCAATCAACGCGTATATTGCCGTCCTGCGTGCGGACGAGGTCTTGAAACTGAATCAAAACAACCAACGCGTATTGCAAGAATACTATAATTATTGCGCCGACAATGCCCGCGTGGGCCGTCTGACCAAAACCGACGTGGCACAGGCATCTGCGCGCGTGGAAATGGCAAAGTATGCATTGGCGGACGCACAGGCAAAATATGACAATGCGGTTGAAACATTCCGCCGTGTATATGGCGATGCACCATCTGAATTTACCGAAATCGATTTGGAACGTATGGAACAGTTATTCCCCGCAACAGTGGACGACGCGGTTGAATACGCAATGAAAAATCACCCTGTGATTTTGGCATTGCAATCCAAAGAGAAAGCCGCACGCGAAAAAATCGTTGTGGCGCGTAAATCCATGATGCCGGCGGTTGACGTGCGTGGTTCGATTATGCAAATCGAAGATGTCCCGTACATTGATAAAGTCCGCGACAGTCGTATCGGCGTATACCTGAAAATGCCACTGTATGACAAGGGCAACGCATTCGCCAACGTGGACAAGGTTCGCTATACCGTTGATGGAATCCAAGAACAAACGGTGAATGCCCAGCGTACAATTACAGAATCCCTGCATCAGGCGTGGAATATGTACGATGCACAGGCCGCGGCAATCACCGCCGCCGAAGCGGGCGTCAAGGCAAATAAAATGGCACTGTCGGGAACACGTGACGAACAAAAGCGTGGTCGTCGCACGGTGCTGGACGTGCTGAATGCCGAACAAGAATTGCTGAACACACAGGTTTCATTGGCACAGGCAAAATTTGGCCGCACCAGTGCATTCTTTGCGGTGCTGTCCGCAACAGGATTACTGACGCCTGAAAATTTGGGTCTGACAACAACAGAACAGGAATAACAACGCGCCGGTGGCGCAAGTTCCCATCCAAGGGCGGAGTTTACATACCTACTTTGCTGCTTGGTCATAATAACAATCAACACTCAATCTGTATTTGCCGATGGTGTTGGTTTTCAGACCACTGGTGTCTGGCACCTTGTGCGAATATGAATCGCCCTTGCTCAGGTAGCAACTGCCCTGTCCGGCATTACTGCCCGCCGTGGACGTACTTGACCCGTCCAACGCTGTTGGGCATTTTACACAATTCAAACCCTCGACGAAACCTACAACAGCATCGGAACCAAGAGAATTATAATACCCCGATCTGCATCGATAACTGTATATTTTATCGCATTTGCATGTGTTTTTGTTTAATTCCGTCTTATATGAACTCTCGTAATTGCCACGTTCGCTGGCCAATTTCCACAGTGATAAATCACTGGAACACGTCAAGGTGCATTCGCACGTTTTATATGATACAGAACAGCCAGATAGAGTGAGCATTGTTTTGCTTGTCAGGGTATAACCACTGGAACAGGTTTTGCAGGTCGTTACCTTTTGGGTCCCGTAACAACCAACAACACTGGATGTCTTACAATTCGAGCCACCAATACTGGTATAAGTGGTGCTTGAACTGCACGTACCTTCACAATCGTCGTCGCCACCTATTATTGTACCGCCACCACTAAATTTGCACGCTTTGTACGATATCGTATTGCTGCAGCCAGATACACTTATCGTTGCATCTGTTAGTGTCAAGGTGCCAATGCAGGTCTTGCAAGATCTGACGCGATTGCCGCCATAGCATGAATCTGAATAGGTCTTACAGTTAGCATAGTCACTGTTGACAGGGTCAGATGTGTTCTCAGTATTACAACTCGCAGCGAGGCAACCTGCCCCATTTGCTGCATTGCTCATGCCCAGCATTGGTACAACCGTTGCCAATGCAATTATACAGATTTGTTTAATTCTCATGTCCATATCTCCTGTTTTGTGTAGTTAAAAACCACCGGTTTACACAGGTGGCCAGGAGGTTAACGACAATCACAAGAATTGTGTTGCTTATTGGATATTCAGCAACCCTCCTGACCAAAATGTCAGGAGATGTGTTTTTCGTCGTAATACAAAAAACGGCGCAAATTGCGCGCCAAATAAACCGTACTATCGACGCTTGTGCAAGGGTCGTTACACCCCATCGTCGGAATACCCAACGACACCATGATTATATGCGGTTTGGAAAATAAATACAAGTGGAAAAGTTCAAAGTGCAAAGTTCAAAGTTCAAATAAATAAGGTAGTGCGCCTTTCGGCGTGGCTTAATATTACCCAGATTCTGGCACAGAATGACATAATAAAAATCCCCGACAAGAACATCGGGGATTTTAGGTATAATTTACAATCGTAAATTATTTTTTGCTGTTTTCAATCGCAGCACCCAAGATGTCGCCCAATACAGATCCGCTGTCGGCCTGATTGGCGTATTCTTTGACGGCCTGTTTTTCCAGTGTCACCTGCAATGCGCGGATTGACAGTTTAACAGTGTTGTCTTCAACAGAAACAACAGATGCTTCGACTGTGTCGCCCACTTTGAATTTGCTGGTGTCCTGTTCCGCTTTTTCGCGTGACAGGTCTGTGCGACGAATAACACCACGGATTTCGTTTGGCAATGCCAAAATCAATTCGTCTGGTGTGATTTCAGAAACAGTACCAGATACAACCGCGCCTTTCTTGATGGCAACGTGTGCGTTGTCGGCACTTTCTGTCAACTGTTTGATGCCCAGTGTAACACGTTCTTTTTCTGGGTTGATGTCCAAAATTTTCGCTGTTACTTCTTGGCCACGAACGAACTTTTTCAGTTCTTCTTCGTCCAGTTTGTTCCAAGACAGGTCGGAAATGTGAACCATACCATCCAATTCTGGGGTCAACTGAACAAACAGACCAAATTCTGTGGTGTTCTTGATAGGGCCAGTTACAACATCGCCAACATTGTGGTTTTCTGCAAACTGTTTCCATGGATTTGGTTGCAGTTGTTTGTAGCCCAACGAAATGCGGCGTTTTTCCTGATCAATACCCAAGACAACAACATTGACATCTTGACCCGCTTGCAAAACTTTGCTGGGGTGAATATTCTTGTTTGTCCAAGACAGTTCAGACATGTGAACCAGACCTTCGATATTGTTGCCCAAATCAATAAATGCGCCGTAATCGGTGATAGATGAAACCTTGCCCGATACTGTGTCGCCAACATTAAATGCGCGGGACGCGGTATCCCATGGGTCGGCCTCTAACTGTTTTGCGCCCAATGAAATACGGTGGGATTCTGGATCGAACTGGATAACCTTGACCTTTATCTTTTCGCCAACATGAACCAATTCGCGTGGGTGATTTACGCGTTTCCAAGACAGGTCGGTAACGTGCAGCAAACCATCAACACCACCCAAATCAACGAACACACCGTAATCTGTGATGTTCTTGACTGTGCCTTCGATAACAGCACCTAATGTGATGTTTTTCATCGCTTCGCGTTGTGCAGCCGCGATAGAATCGGACTGAATCGCGCGACGTGATACGATTGCGTTTGTGCGCAATGCGTCCATTTTCAAAACGCGGAATTTGTCTTTCAGACCGATCAACGATTTTGCATCGCGAACTGGTTTGTGATCAACCTGGGACGATGGCATAAATGCAAATACACCACCCAAGTCAACAGTGTAACCGCCGCGGACAACGTCGATAATTGTGCCTTCTGGGTCAACGCCTTCGGCAACCGTCTTTTCCAAATCTTTCCATGCTTTTTCAGCGCGGGCTTTGGTGTATGACAGAACTGCTGTCCCTTCGCGGGATTCATAGCGTTCAACAAAGACATCAATAATGTCGCCAACAGATGGGACAGATGCGCCAAATTCTTTCAATGGAATGCGGCCTTCGGATTTCAGACCAACGTCAACCATCGCGAAATCACCGCGAATGTCTTTGACGGTGCCCTTGGTAGCATAACCCTGCAAAGTTTCCTGTGTGCCATAGTCCTTGTCGAACATCTGGACGAAATCTTCGCCGGATAATGGATTGAATAAATCTTTGGATAAATCTTTCATAAGAAAATTTCATACAAAGTTTGCCACCCTTCGCAGATGCTTCGGGTGGCATAGCCATCCAAAAATCTCTGGGGGACTTGTGGGGTTAGTCGGATTGGTAATGCGCCCACCCGCAAAACCAGACGGATTATACGGGATTTTTTTTGACAATGCAAGGAAATTCCGACTGCGTTGACACTCCGCCGCGATAAAAAGCGCAGAGAGCAATGAAGTGCATTTTTTAGAGCATAGATAATAGAGCATAGATAATAGATTTTTGCGGGCGAAGCGCAGGATGCGGCAAGGACGCCAGTCCGCAGGCGACACATTTTAAGTTTTATATTCTAAAACTAAATCACTTTATCACTATATCACTTATTCACTAATCTGTACCCTCCCCGTCGCACTGACGTGCGACACCCCTCCGTGGGTGGGGAATAAAAAAAACGCCCCGATGGGGCGTTTTTATTATTTTGCTGCTTGGAACAGTTCTTCGGGCTTTACGGCCTTTTCTTTCTGTTTCACATGTGTCAGCATGGCATCCAATGCCTTGCGTTCGAAAATCATACCGCGCAGCATCGCCAAGGCATTCTGGTTCTTGTTATAGAATTCAAACACTTGCTTTGGATCTGGATAGCGGGACGCTTCGGCCCAAACCGCTTGTTGCAGGTCGTCACGGGTAACCTCGACTTTGTTCTGAGTACCCCACTCCGCCAAAATCAGGCCCAGTTTAACGCGACGTTCGGCTTCCTTGCGTTCCTTCTTTTCGTCCCACTTGTGGTCGTCGGCCTTGCATTTGTCGTCGCAATGTGCGTGTTCGCGGTCGTGTTCGGATTTTGCCATGTTCAATTCTTGGTCAACCAAGATTTCTGGCAATTCTAATTTAATCTTGTCCGCCAAGATATCTAACAATTCGTTGCGCATGTCGCGTTGTGCGGCATCGGCATACTGGTCATTATAGATTTTTGCAATGTGTTCACGCAATTTTGCAACGGATTCCTGACCAACGGCCTGTGCCAATTCGTCGTTCAATTCTGGCAAGATATGCTTGCGAACCTCGTGAACCTTGACTGCGAAACGTGCGTCTTTGCCGGCCAAGTTTTCAGCATGATAATCTTTTGGAAATTTAACGTTGACGTCAAATTCATCGCCGGATTTGTGACCGATAATCTGGTCTTCAAATCCTGGGATAAATGCACCAGAACCCAAAATCAGGTGATGCTTTTCGGCGGCCCCGCCCGCGAATGCTTCGTCGCCAATGAACCCCTTGAAGTCAATTACGGCTGTGTCGCCATCGGCGGCCTTGTAATTTTCGTCCTGTTTTTCAGCGGTGCTGCGGCTGCGACGCAGGTTTTCAATGGCCTTGTCAACTTCGGCTTCATCCAGCGTTGTTGTTTTCTTGGTCACGGTGTATTTTCCCAAATCAATTTCTGGCAATGTTGGCAGAATATCAAATTCCAAGGAATATTCAACGTCTTTGCCAAATTCCCAGCCAGCCAAATCGGCCTTTGGCGCGCCGGCCAGACGGATTTTCTTGTCCGCGACATAGTCGTTCAGATCTTTGTTCATCAATTTATCAACCGCTTCGGATGTGGCAGATGTATTGAATTTTTGACGCAGAACAGACAAAGGAATGTGCCCTGGGCGGAAACCAGCCATTTTTGCGGTTTTCCCGTATTCTGTCAGAATTTCATCAGCGGCGGCCTGAACGGTGGCAGCAGAAATTGTTCCGTTTACGGAATAATGTAAATCTTTGATTTTTTCTTTTGTAAACATATTGTTCCCCTAAAATGTAATTGCCGTGTGATTATACACAACTTTTTTATAAACGCAATAATAAAAAATCCCGCAACGCGCGGGATTTTTGTTCGGTTTGCAAATATTTAACGTTTGCTAAACTGTGTCGAACGACGTGCCTTGTGATGACCAAAGTGCTTGCGTTCAACAACACGACTGTCGCGGGTCAAGAATCCGGCGGCTTTCAGTGCTGGACGCAATTCTGGTTCAATCTTTTCCAATGCCTTGGAAATACCGTGTTTAACAGCACCCGCTTGACCAGACAGACCGCCACCGATAACCATTGCGTGAATATCATATGCGGTTTCGCGTTTTGTCACGCCGAATGGCTGGGCAATAATCATCTGCAACACAGGACGACGGAAATATTTGTCGGCTGGGATTTCGTTGACAAAGATGTTGCCTTTGCCCGGAATCAGGTAAACGCGTGCGATAGAATCTTTGCGTTTGCCGGTTGCGTATGTTGCGCCTGCTAATTTAACGGTTGCTGGTGCATCTGCTTTCTTGGCAACTGTTTTCTTGGCTGGGGCGGCCTTTTTAACTGTTTTTGCCGCTGTTGCGGTTTTCTTTGTTTCTGTCATTATTCGCCCCTTTTGTTTTTACGGTTCAATTCGGCAAAGTTGATAACAACTGGTTTCTGGGCGGTGTGTTTGTGATCCGCACCTGCATAAACGTGCAGTTTGGTCAAACGCTGGTTTGCCAAAGCAACCGCTGTGCGACGACCCATCATGCGCTTTACAGCGTTGAAAACCAACTGTTCTGGTTTTTCATTGCGCATCTGGCCCAGTGTGCGTTCCTTGGTGCTGCCTGTCCACAGAGAGTGCCAAAAGAATTTGGTTTTATCTGCTTTTTTGCCAGACAATGCAACCTTGTCCGCGTTGATGATAATAACGTGGTCACCGCAATCCATGTTTGGTGTCCATGTTGGCTTGTTCTTGCCACGCAGAATGTTTGCGGTAAATGCCGCCAAACGTCCCAGTGTGCAGTCAGTTGCGTCAATCAGATACCATTTGGCATCCAATTCGCACTGTTTTAACGATTTTGTCGCTGCCATTTTATGTTTCCCTTAGTTTTTTACTAATTTAGCGTACGTATTGTGAAGCAATCCCCCAGAAATGTCAAGAAAAATCTGTGTGGTATTATAATACCGTATAAATAAAGTTCAAATACCAAAGTTCAAAGTGCAAATAAAGTGTGCACCAAATGGCGCACGAATTTTATTTGTTTGAACTTTACATTTCGGCGGGAACGCGCAGACCCATCAGATCAATTGCACGTCCCAATGTGTCGGCAGCGATGCGCACGATGTGTAAACGCTGGGCACGTGCCGCAGGCGTCACATCATCGCGCAGAATCGGGCAATTGTGATAGAATGAATTTATCAACTGGCATAAATCATACGCGTAATTTGCAATCATATCGGTTGCGCGGTTGTCAAATGCACCCTGCACTGTGCGTTCAAAGTCCAGAATTTCTATCAACAGGTTGCGTTCGTCCGTGGTCAATTCTGACAATTCAGCGGTCGTTTCGACCCCCGCGCGACGCAAAACAGAATTCAAACGTACCGCCGTGTACAAGATGTATGGGCCGGTACGTCCCTCGAAACTGGTGATTTGATTTGGGTCAAATACGTAATCGGCGCGGACGTCGTGAATCAGATCGTTGAATTTCACCGCCGCCAATGCGATTGCATCAATTGTGTCGTCGTCCAGTTCTTTGCCGGCCTCGGTCACGCGTTCACGCACGGCATCGCGCGCGGTGTCCAAAATGTCTAACAATTCCGCAACACCCCCGTCGCGGGTTTTGAATGGTTTGCCATCTGGGCCGGTCAGTGCCCCAAACCCCGTGTGGAACAATTCGGCATTTGTGATTTCGGCCAGTTGTGCGGCACGGAATACCTGTTGAAAATGCAGATTCTGGCGCGAGTCCGTAAAATATCCGATGATGTCTGGGTGGTCGGTTTTTGTACGGTAATAAATTGCCGACAGGTCCGCCGCGGCATATGTCTGGGTATCGGCACTGGTGCGGAACATCAGTGGTGGCATTGGTGCGCGGTCATCATCGCGTTTAATGTTTACAATCATTGCACCGTCGTCCATTGTCAACAGGTGCTTTGATTCCAAAACTTTCTGCATTTCAGGGACGTATTGTGCAACGCCACGTTCACCCATTGTTGCATCAAATGGCAATACGTTCAGACGTTGCAGAACCATGTCCATTTGCGCCAATGATATTTTCATGAACGCATCATAAATACGCTTGCATTCGCCGTCACCCGCCTGTAATTTTGCAGTGGTTTCCTTGGCACGGGTCATCCATGCGTCATCTTCCTTGGCGCGGGCGGTTGATGCGGGGTAAATCTTGTTCAATTCGGTGGCGGTTTCTGGCATACCGTGTTCCTGAATCCATGCGATAATCAACCCCATCGGGCGACCCCAGTCGCCGATATGGTTATAACTTTTTGTTGTGTGGCCCAAAGATTTGGCAATACGATTAAATGTATCGCCCACAATTGTCGTACGCAGGTGGCCGATATGTAATGCCTTGCCCACGTTATAGCCGCCATAGTCCAAATCGATTTTCATCGTTTTTTCGGCGTGTGGTGTTTGGGATTGTGCAGCCGCGTTCCACAAGAAATCATCGCGCAATTTAATATTGATAAACCCAGGGCCGGCAACCGACACGTCGGCAACAAATTCCAATTCGCGCAGGCGTGGCAACAATTCGCCCGCCAATTCACGTGGATTTTTGCCCGCAGTTTTCGCCATAACCATTGCGGCGTTTGTGGCAAAATCGCCAAATTCGCGATTGCGTGGCACGTCCAGTTTGACCGCCACGCCCAGTTTATCGTTTATCGCATCTGATACATATTTATACAAATTCATCTGTGTTACCTGTCGAAATATAATTGTGAAACCTACATTGGCAAAACAACGCGCACGCGCAGGCCGCCCAAATCGCTGTTTTCCAAGAATATTTGGCCACCGTGGTTTTCAATCGCGGTTTGTGCGATTGACAACCCCAACCCAGTGCCACCAGTATCGCGACCACGCGCGTTGTCCAGTCGGACGAATGGGCGTAATGCATCGGCTTTTTTGTCGTCTGGAATGCCAGGGCCGTCATCTTCAATAATAACCTCTACCTGATCGGCGGTGTCAATCTCGGTGATTTTGATTTTCTTTTTGGCATAGCGTGCGGCATTTTCGATAATATTGCCGAACGCACGTGCCAACGCCATTGGGCGCGCATAGAACTGGGCTGGCGCGTCAGGGAACGATGTTTCAATCGTCTTTTTCGGCGCGGCGTCACGTGCAATACGCAATAACATTGCTGGTAATTCTGTACCCTGCTCTATCTCGGGCATTTCGCCACGTGCAAACGCCAGATAACCGTTGACCATTTCAGTCATGCGGTCAATATCGTGAATCAGTTCGTCGTTGGTTGCGCTGCCGGTTTCAACCGCCAAACGCATGCGGGTCAGTGGTGCTTTCAAATCGTGGCTGACCGCGTTCAACATGTCCGTACGTGTGCGATTGTATCTGTTCAGGCGTTCTTTCATTGTAATCATTGCGATGGCCGCTTCGCGGATTTCGCGTGACCCCGATGGCTTGAACCCTGGGGCGTCCAGACCGCGACCGAATCGATTGGCGGCCTTGGCAATGCGACGAATACTGCGTGTGTGTAGGACGATAAATGGTGAAATCAAAATCAGTACAATCAAGAATGAACCACATAGCCAGATAATAAACACCTCTGTACTGGTGGAATATACACGATACAGTGTTGTGCCGAATGTCGCGATTTGACCGTCTTGCGTTGGAACGTCCACGAAAATCAGACGCTTGCCCTTGTCCATATAAATATCGGCGTGACGGTTCATACGTTTGGACAATTCCGATGCCAAATGCCCTATTTCGCGCGCGTCGTTATCATTATGCTTTGGGCGGTTCAAGTGTTGATTTATCGATACGTTGATGCCAACATCGCGTGCCATTGCGTTCAGAGCGTTGGTATTGTCCGTATCAACAAAGTTCATCATTGTGGTGATTTCACCTGCCAGTGTGCGCGCCAGTGTGGAATGCACGCGTTGCCAGTGGTTACCAAAGAACACATTTGCCACAATAATCTGCGCCACAATCAAGGGCACAGTAATCATTAATATTGTACGCCATAAAAAACTGCGTGGCATCAATCTCATATTGTCAGTCCTTGGGTCTGTCAGGTGCGGTGTATATCATTTTATAGCCCCGCCCCCGAATTGTCATTATATCCAGATTTAATAGTACACTATTTAATTTCATGCGCAAGCGTTTTGCAACCATGGGTGACGCCGGTGCAATATTGCCCAATGGCTGGGTTAAATGGGTCAGTAATTTCTTTTCTGCGCCTGACAATGCCAAAACGCGGGGCGTGCCGGTGGCGTCGATAATAAAAAATTCCCCATCAGTAAACACCAACCCATTTGGCATTTGTGCGGCCACGCCACGCGCCGCCCGCTGTTTCATTATATTATTCAGGCGTAAAACCAGTTCGCGCAGTTGAAATGGTTTGGCCAGATAATCGTCAGCCCCATGGGCCAGACCATCGATCGTGTTTTCTGCGCCTGTCATCGCGGTCAGCATAATAACAGGTGTTGCGTTGCCCGCATCACGCATTTTGGTCAAGAAAGTCAGCCCGTCCATACCGGTCATCATACGATCCAGTACGATTGCATCAACCGTCATGCGCGACAGGATTTCCGCGCCGGTTTCGGCGGATTCGGCACATAAAACGTCAAATTCGGCATCTTGCAGCCCGCGCGTCAATACGCGGCGCAACATGTCATCGTCGTCAATAATCAGAACGGTTCTGTTCATTTACTTTTTCAGTGGTTCAACGGCATATTCCCCAGGACGAATTGTGCGCATACGATTGTTTGCGCCACCCAAATCGGATTCTTCTTCGATTGCCGCGCGGAATTGCATACCGGACGTTGTAAATTCCGTTTTGAACAATGCGTAACCCGTACCACCGCCGGTGGTTGGCCCCTGCATCCCCAGCGAGTAATAACCACCCATAATGCCATAGTCCAAATCAATGTAATCAATGCTGACCAACAGCGACACATTAGATACGCCATCACTGGTCATGTTGCACGCAAATTCGCGATTGGACAATGTTGCCTGTGAATTGATGGGTACAACGATGTCCATCACGGTTGGCTCGCATGTGCGATCAATGCCATTTACCAGAAATTCATAGGTCATGCCAACGGTTGCCTTGGACAGGCCGGTTGAAACGTTGACCTGTGAAATGGTGGCCTTGGGAATTTTTACAATTGCATTGGCAATGCCACTGCGCACAGGGAACGATATGCCCGATTGCAGACAGTCGCGCGAAAATGGGTCGGCCTCGCATATATACAGGCGTGAATGCGCGTTCATCATGAACATATTTGCCAAACTGTTGAACAAGAATGTGCGTGTGATTTTATCGTTCAGGCGCGTGCACCCAAAATTACGGCAAATAATCATTGGGCGATCGGCAAACATGACGCCTGGGTGTGCCTGTTCTTCGGCGGTGCGGGCATCAACGATGTTTTGGTCATAGTCCAAACTGTCGGCACGTTCCATAAACTCAGTTTCTGGAATAAAATTCGGATCATCTGGATATGCATAGTACGACTGAACCGGTGTTTCAGTATAGATTGTCTGGAAATTGTCATACACGATTTCGGTATCGTCCGCAAATGCGGGCATTGCCAGTACAGATGCGATTATCGCGGGCAAAATAAATTTAGCCATGTTCAGAACCTTTCTTTCTTTTTATGTTAAATCTTAAAACATTCGTGGTATCTGTGTCAAAGCAAAAATATTTTTATTGAAAATAGATATCTGTTTGTTCTAACGTTATAACCAGTAGGTACAGAATAGAATAAGGAAAGGTGGAAATATGGTAGATGTTATAATTTCTGGCGATGCCGGCAAGTTGCATGCGGTATATCATAAATCCGAGACGCCATCTGCGCCACTGGCGGTGGTGTTGTCTGGAAACCCGCGGCAAAAGTATCATATGAATGATCGTGTATCGTATGCAATGTTTCGTGCATTTATGGATATTGGGTTTTCGGTTGTACGCTTTAACTATCGCGGTGTAAATGATTCCGAAGGGTCAATTGGTACAACAGCAGACAATATGTTGGATATTGCAACGGTTATTGATTGGATTCAGAACAAGAACGAAGACAGTGATAAAATTTGGCTGGCGGGTCACCAGTTGGGCGCGTGGTATGTGTTACAGGCCATGATGCGCCGACCAGAGGTTTCTGGTTTTGCGCTGGTATCGCCTGACGCGTCATTGTCTGACTTTGCATTTTTGTCCCCACGCCCAAATCGCGGCTTGTTATTACAGGGTGCGGCGGAATCTGATGATGCGCGTGCATTTGCGGCGCACCTGACACAGGTGTTAAAGAAACAGGCGCAAATTGATTTGGAAACAATTCGTGTGAAAAACGCCGATGCGAATTATGCCACGCCGACCGACCTGCGCCAAATGTATAATGATTTGAAGGCCTATGTTGGGCGTGAAAATTCCGAAGACAAGTTGTTGTAATTTACCATGCAAGCAGAAACAAAACGTTTTTTAGACCCGAATATCCCCGACGAAATGGCTGCGACCATTCGCCCGCATACTTTGTCGGATTTTATTGGGCATGATGCACTGAAACAGAATCTGTCGGTGTTTATCAATGGTGCAAAATCGCGGGGCGAAGCAATGGATCACGTCCTGTTGTACGGCCCCCCGGGATTGGGCAAGACGACATTGGCGCACATTGTGGCAAATGAACTGGGAACGAATTTCCGTGCAACGTCCGCGCCCATGCTGACCAAGCAAGGGGATTTGGCGGCAATTTTGACCGCCCTGGAACCAATGGACGTGCTGTTTATTGATGAAATACACCGTTTGCCCACCGCGATTGAAGAGGTCTTGTATTCCGCAATGGAAGATTTCAAGTTGGACATCATGCTGGGCGAAGGGCCATCAGCAAAAAGTGTGCGTATCGACCTGCCCCCGTTTACGTTGGTGGGGGCGACAACACGTACGGGATTGCTGTCTAATCCGTTGCGCGATCGTTTTGGGATTGATTTGCGTCTGACATTCTATTCGCCAGATGATTTGGCGCGGATTATTGTGCGCAGTGCGAATATTCTGGGGACACCGATTGATGCGGATGCGGCACTGACATTGGCGCACAGTGCGCGCGGCACACCACGAATTGCAAATCGGTTGTTGAAACGTGCACGTGATTTTGCTGGTGCACTGGGGCGCAGCGAAATTTCGCCCGATACAATCAAAACCACCCTGTTTCAGTTGCATATTGATGGATGTGGATTGGACGAAATAGACCGCGAATATATGACAACGATTGTTCGGCATTATGCTGGCGGGCCGGTGGGCATCGAAAACTTGGCGGCGGCATTGTCAGAACCCGCAGACACTATCGAAGATGTTATTGAACCGTACCTGATGCAGTTGGGCTTTGTTCAGCGCACCCCGCGTGGTCGTGTGATTACTGATGCGGGCTATCAACATTTGGGATTGGAAAAATAATCATGTCAAAAATTCATAAATTTCCGTTCGCGATTGCGTACGCGGACACTGACGCAGGCGGAATCGTCTATCATGGTCGATATATTGAAATTGCCGAGCGCGCGCGCATGAATTGGTTACACGGTATGGCGGCGGCGGACGGGGATGTTGGCTTTGTCATTCGTGAATTGAATATAAAATATATTCGCCCGTTGAAACTGGGTGATGAATTGACGGTGGAATCTGTGATAACGCACGTTGGGGCGGCATCGCTGTCGATTGAACAAAAATTCGTGCGTGATGGGGAAATTTATGCTATACTAGATGGCACGGCGGCATACATTGGTGGTAACATGCACCCCCAACGCATACCAGACCAGATTTTGCAAAAAATAACCGCAGAATAAGAAAAAACAAGGAAAAGGAAAGGACGAATGGAAACTACAAACAGTTTTTCGCTGGCGAACCTGTTCACGGGCGATTTGATGACATTATTTATATCGGTTGTCTTGGTAATCGGCAGCATTATGTCATGGGCGATTATTATTGAAAAAATTCGCATGTGGCACTATGTCAAAAAACATCCAATTAAAATTCAGGCCACAGATAATTTGGATTTGATTGTTGACCGTTTGACACGACCATTTGAGCATAATTTGTGGTTCTTGTCCATGGTGTCGTATGTTGCGCCGTTTATCGGTCTGTTTGGTACGATTTGGGGCGTTATGGATTCTTTTTCGGCCATCGGTGTGAACCAGTCCGTGTCGATTGGCGTTGTTGCCCCTGGGTTGGCAACCGCGTTGGGCACAACGGCATTGGGACTGATTGCGGCGGTGCCAGCGGCGATTGCGTACCAGTATTTTATTAAAAAGGTTGATAACCTGTACGATGATTTAGACGACACGCGTCGTGAAATGCAATCCGCACGTAAATAAATAAGGGGCCACAATGTCGCGCAGAAGACAGAGAAATTCAGACGCCGCAATTTCATTGACGCCAATGATTGATATCATGACGGTGCTGTTGGCGGTGTTCATGGTGACAACGCCCATGATGACCACAGGTATTGATTTGGACTTGCCGGCGGCGGGGCATACAACCTTGACGGGAAATGACCATGCAATTCAAATCAGTGTGGACGCATCGGGGCGGTATTATATCGGCGAAATGCAACTGTCGCGGGACGATGTGGTCCAGCGTGCGATTGCGATGCGTGGTGAAAACCCGCAACTGACGATAATGATAAATGGCGATCGCCACGCGGACTATGGTGCGGTGATGTCGGTGATGGGCAAATTAAAGGACGCCGGATTCCAACGTGTTGGCCTGCGCACCCAGATGGACAAGTAATTCCTCTCCGTCGGAGGGGTGCCGCACGCAAGTGCGGTGGGGAGGGTTCTGGTGGATTTGTACAACCATAATCTTAACGGTTTTGCCCGTGCCAATAGGCATGCGGGAAATTTGTCAGAGGCGTTGTTGTGGAACGAGTTAAAACAACATAAGTTGGGGTATGATTTTACGAAACAGAAGCCCATTGGAAATTATATTGTCGACTTCTATTGCAAGGAATTAAAGTTGGTTATAGAGGTTGATGGGTGGACGCATGATAACAAGGTTGAATATGACGAAGAACGCGACCAATATTTGGGCAGTTTAGGAATGCGGGTATTGCATATAGATGACATGGATGTAAAGAGAGATATGAGCAGTGTAATTGAGTGGATACGAGCGAATTTGGTGATGTTGGCGGAACACAGACCCTCCCCGTCCGCTGACGCGTCCACCCCTCCGTTGGCGGGGAATAAAACACGGTGAACTTTATTATGAAATGCAAATTTAACATCTTTAATTCTGAAAATTTGTTGATGTCCGTGATGGGGCACTTGGTCGTGCTGGCCGTTATGGTGACGTCTTTTGCGGTGCTGACCCAGCGGGCCATGATGGTTGCGCCCGATCGGATTCAGATTTATGAAATTGATCTGAATGCGCTGCGTGTCACAGGCGATGAAACGCGCCTGTATAACGTGAACGCGGACAGTGTGCCCGCCGCGCCCCAGCCGGAAACCAAACAGCCAGATCCCCAGCCCGTCCCCGCGCCGGTCGCCGCGCCAACGCCGATTGAAACGCCGTCGCTGGTCACGGAACCCGACCCAGAACCCGAAAAAACACAGCCAGAGCCCGAAAAAACTGCTGATGTCAAGAATCCAGATGACACCCCTGCCCCGCGCAAAAAGACGGTTGTTCGCGTCAATCGCCAGGTTGTATCGCTGGATCGCACCCTGACTATATCGGTTGTGGACGCGTTGCGTGTGGCAATGACGCGCTGTTGGGCGATTGACACATCGCGTTCGGACATTGGTGACATTCGTGCGGTGGCGCACCTGACGATGCGTCGTAATGGCACGGTGCGCGACGTGTGGTTTGAATCCGCCGCGCGTGCGGACACTGATGCCGCATTTGCGTACGTATTGGACACGATTCGCAGTGCGATAAACGCGTGCCAGCCGTTCAAGATGCTGCCCGTGGGCGAATTTGACCGGTGGGAAAAGATTCAGTTGACCTTTTACCCAACACAGGGCAAGGTTATGTAAAAACGCGCCATTGGCGCGTTTTTTAGATAATAGATAATAGAGCATAGATAATAGATTTTTGGTGGCGGGCCACTAGAACGTACTAAATTCCCCTCCATTGGAGGGGTGGCGCACGCAAGTGCGACGGGGAGGGTTCTTTTATTTTGCTCGCGGTGCTTACATTTTTGACGTCATGCCGGTCTGCGTCGGGGTGACGAATATGTGCGCCGTTGGCGCGGCTCTATTTACCTAGATTCCGGTGTCAAGCACCGGAATGACAGAGTTTTTTAAGTTCCCCTCCGGTGGAGGGGTGGCGCACGCAAGTGCGACGGGGTGGTCGAGAGAGTGCGTAATAATAAAATTAGTATTTTCAGACAAAAGACCACCTCCCCCTTCGGGTACTCCTCCACAGGAGGAGAACTTGCAACGTTCTTGTTGCTGCCTAAGTTCCCCTCCGTTGGAGGGGTGTCCGCTAGGACGGGGTGGTCGAGAGAGTGCGTAATAATAAAATTAGTATTTTCAGACAAAAGACCACCTCCCCCTTCGGGTACTCCTCCGTGGAATCACCCACGAAATTTATCAATTTCGTGGGGCCCGATGGAGGAGAACTTGCAACGTTCTTGTCGCTGCCTAAGTTCCCCTCCGTTGGCGGGGA
>CAVGNU010000015.1:0-21226 GCA_963630775.1 Bacteroides fragilis
TAATGCGCGGGCGTTGGCGGGATAGCTCAGCTGGTTAGAGCAGCGGAATCATAATCCGCGTGTCGGGGGTTCAAGTCCCTCTCCCGCTACCAAAAATTCAACCCCGATTTATATCGGGGTTTAATTTTTGGTAATTGTGATAGCAGGGACGCAGAACCCCCGAGGGCAGGGGGTTCAAACAAGCAAATAGGCGGACAGGGACGCCGGTCGCCAACGGCGAATTTGCGCAGTTGCGGCACATCGTGCCGAATTCCCTCTCCCGCTACCATCCGTCTTCGCTTCGCTCCGTCGCGATTGGTACAATCGGGCGGGGCGATGTGATTTTAATCACGCGAAACGGATGCCATGACGAAGTGAGCAATGCGAACGAAGACGGGCAACATAATGTATTAGGTGTACATATTACAAAGCGTAAATTTCCCAGATAAGTTTTATATAGGTTATACCAATGATCTGAAAAGACGGCTGATGCAACATAATAATGAGCATGCAGGTCATACGGAAAAATATCGTCCATGGAAAATCAAAGATCATTTCGCATTAGATGATGAACAAAAGGCGAAAGATTTTGAAAAATACTTAAAGTCCCAATGCAGGCGTGAATTTATAAAAAAGCATTTTTAATTTTTGGTAATTGTGATAGTGATTTGTGTTGTTTATCAAAAATCATTACCGACCAAATCATAGCGGCGGTGGATACAACGTATTGTTGTTTGATGTACACCGGCGGTAATTCTGTAATATATATGCCGGCCATCGCGGCGTGATGCAACAAAATCATCATCAGACATTTTTTTCAGGTACTGGGATACCTTTATCTGGGGGATTTCCGTGCCGCGAACAATATCAGACACGCATGATTCACCATGCCACGTCAGGTATTCCAGAATGCGCATTTTGTCGTAATTCGCAAACAGTTTGATTCTGTTTGCCGCCATTGTTGTGTAATCGGTTGGCAAAATTTCACGAAAGCCGCGGCGCAAAAATCGCAAGTTATCGGTCATGTGTCCATATAATTTGCGCAGGCACACAAATATACTGGCGGGGTATTCGGTGCAGATTTCATAGTAAATGAAAATCCCGCGCCGCGTTGTTTGAACCAAATGTGCATCGCGCATTTTGCGCAGGTGTTGGGAAATTATAACCTGTTCTGTGTCCAGACCGTGTGCGATTGCCGATACAGATGATGCGCCAAATACGTCCAAAAATTCCAATATGCGCAGGCGCAGCGGGTGGGCGACATATGTCAATGCACGCGCCGCACGACGCATAATTTCTGGTGGAATTGGTGACGATAATTTTGGTTCTGCCATGTTTGTATCCTGTTGATATTTGAACAATAGCAAAGATTTCTTTGAACAGCAAACAAATAATTTGACTTTTTGATAGATATAAATTATAATATGTATTAATATTGATATATAAAGGATATAAAAGGTATGAAAAGGTTGTTTGGTGTCTTGGCGGGTGTGGCGTTGTTGCCGGTTCTGCATTTGCGAATCCGGCGTGTCCGGTATGCACGATTGCGATTGGTGCGTCATTAGAAATCGCTCATCGTACCGGTGTGCCGGACAGTGTGGTTGGTCTGTGGGCGGGTGCGTTGTTGACACTGGTTGGGTATTGGTTGATAAAGTTTTGTGATGCGCGTGGCTGGCATTGGCGTGGACGTAATGCAATGCTGATTGCGCTGTCGGTGGCGTCAGTTGGCTTTTCATATTTGGGCACGGTTAAATATAATCCAGTGTGGATTTGTGGGTTGTTTCGTATGGATATGCTGCTGTTTGGTACGCTGTGTGGTGCGGCGATATTTATATTGACCGAAAAACTGTATGATTTTATGAAAGTGCGCAATGGTGGTCACGCACATTTCCCATTTGAAAAGGTTGTATTGCCTGTTGTTGTGCTGGCGTTGGTCAGTTGGGCAATGACGGCATGTTTATAAAGATAAAACAAAGGAGGAAAATAATGGCAATGGAAAAAATCAAGAGTGTCAAAGAATACGTTGAAAAAATGGATGCTGCGAAAAAGGTAAATCCAAAAGACCTGTCGTCGGATCAGGATTTATCCATCGGCATTATGAATCTGATTTCAATCGAAGAACATTTGATGTTTTCGGGTGCGAAAACGGGCAAGCATGAATTTTACGATATGATAAACGATGTACGCGATTTGCGTAAGCGTATGATGCAAAAAATCATTCCATCGTACGAGGGCGAGGTTTGGTGCATATCAAAGCATCTGTTGGCAGCCGCCATGCGTTTGTTTGAGGTTGGAACCAAGGCACAATCGGCGGGGGACAGTGCACAGGCAAACGAACTGTTTGATGAATCATACGGGTTGTATTGCATGTTCTGGGGGCTGAACATGGGTATGATTGGTGGTGATGTAAAGTACATCAAGGCCGCCCCCACGCCCCAGGAACGCACCACCACCGCGCCTGCGCCAAAACAGGTGGTTGCGGCTGAAAATGCCGGTACAATGTCGCGCCTGAAAAACTGGGTAAAAAACGCAGTAAATTGTTGTTTGGAATAACACGAAAACACCGGCAAATGCCGGTGTTTTTGATTTTATGTATTTGTCCTTGATTTTTAGGCGCAATACCGTATAATTGCGGGGCAATGGTAAAGTTGCCCTAATAGTCTAGTGGTAAAACACGTCCTTGGTAAGGACGAGTCGCAAGTCCGATTCTTGCTTAGGGCACCAGAAATGCATCATCTACTTTGCGTTTGTTTGTTTTTGTTCAGGTCATGTATGTTTAATACACTCCCATCACAAAAACTGCACAATACGCACTATCTGATACATTTCACGAAATGCATCATCTGCTATGCGTTTGTTTGCATGATGTATTTCGCTGTTGCTGAATTTTTATGGGCGCGATTGTGTTGATGTGACTGACAACCACGGAATAATCATAACCCACGTACAAGTTATAAATCAGGGTGGCACCGCGCGGATTCCGCGCCCCTGTGGAAATCATTTGGGTGCCGAATCCAATCTTATCTGATGAAATTTTGGCGTCCATGACAAAGCAAAAGGGACCAAAATGGTTGTATCATTAAAATCAAAGTACAGAACCCATACTTGTGGCGAACTGAATGCGTCCAATGTTGGGCAATCTGTTGTTTTGTCGGGCTGGGTTCATCGCAAGCGTGACCATGGGTCATTGCTGTTTATTGACCTGCGCGATAATTATGGAATCACCCAGTGTGTATTTGATGGTGGGGACGAGGCACTGGAACGTGTGCGTCCGGAATCTGTGATTCAGATTACCGGTACGGTTGTTGCGCGTGATGCGTCCGCGGTCAATGATAAAATCCCAACCGGTGCGATTGAAATCAAGGCGGAAAAGTGGGATGTTTTGACCAACGCGAATGTTTTGCCATTCCAAGTGTTTGGTGACGACGACACCGTTTCCGAAGATTTACGTTTGAAATATCGTTATATCGATTTGCGTCGTGAATCACTGCACCAGAATATTTTGTTCCGCAACCGTATGATTAAATTTATGCGTGACCAGATGTGGGGTATGGGATTCTCGGAATTTCAGACGCCTATTTTGACCGTGTCATCGCCCGAGGGCGCGCGTGACTTTATCGTGCCATCACGTAATCATCATGGTATGTTCTATGCATTGCCACAAGCACCGCAACAGTTCAAACAGTTGATTCAGATTTCTGGATTTGACCGCTATTTCCAAATTGCGCCATGTTTCCGTGATGAAGATTTGCGTGCAGACCGCTTGTTGGAATTTTACCAGTTGGATATGGAAATGTCGTTTGTTGACCTGCCTGATATTCAGGCGGTGGGTAACGAACTGATTCCTGCAATCATTCGTGAATTTGTTCCAAATGCGAATGTATGTTCAGACATTCCACACATTCCATTTGACGAAGCGATGTTAAAGTACGGTTCTGATAAACCAGATTTGCGTAACCCAATTATCATTTCAGATGTGACGGACATTTTCCGCGGGTCTGATTTTGGTATCTTTGCAAATGCGATTGAGGGTGGTGCGGTTGTTCGCGCAATCCCAGCACCAAATTCCGCCGACAAACCACGCAGTTGGTTTGATAAACTGGGCGATTATGCGGTCAAAGAATTGGGCTTGGGGGGCTTGGGCTATGTCGTCTTTGCAGGCGAGGCCAAAGGCCCAGTTGCCAAGAAACTGGACGCGGCGCGCATTGCCAAATTGCATGAAATTGCGGGCGACAATGCATCATTGTTCTTTGTATGTGATGCGGTGGACAACGCGGCCAAGGCAGCGGGCAAACTGCGTAACAAATTGGGCGAAGATTTGGGATTGATTGACGAAAATGATTTCCGCCTGTGCTGGATCGAAGAATTTCCATTCTTTGAAGCAGACCCAGAATCACCGACGGGTATCGCGTTCACACATAACCCATTCTCGTTCCCGATGGCAACATTGGAAGAATTAAATACACGTGATCCATTGTCTATCAAGGCGGCACAGTTTGATATGGTGTTAAACGGTGCTGAAATTTGCAGTGGTGGTTTGCGTAACTTTAACCCAGAAATCATGGTCAAATGTTTTGACATTACCGGCTATGACGAAGAAACGGTTAAAGAAAAGTTTGGCGGAATGTACACTGCGTTCCAATATGGTGCACCACCACACGGTGGATGTGCGTTCGGTATTGACCGCTTGGTACAAATCATGCGCCGCGAACCCAATTTGCGTGAGGTTGTGTTGTTCCCAACCAACCAGCGTGGTCAGGATTTGATGATGGGGTCACCATCGCCGGTTACAGAACAGCAACTGCGCGAAGACCACATTCAGGTTCGCAAGAAAAACTAAACAAAACACACATGTTATGTGTTTATTCAGTCCGCGTAATGCGGACTGATTTTTTATATGAAATCAAACCTATGAAAATATGGACGCTGTGCGGGTATAATTCATATACAGGTAATCAAAGGGGTGTAATATGCCACGCGCAAAACCAGATGTTGATAAATTGGCCTATACATTGGGTTTGAATGAATATCAGACGCGTGTGCTGAAACAAAATTATGGCAGATACGATGTTTGTCATTTGGTGCTGCGGGGTGGGGTGCTGTATGCGCCACGCAATCGTGTGCGTGGTTTGTTTGACAGGTTATTACACCCGTTTGCCGCGCCGTATGCAGATTTAATTGGACGCGACAAAATACTGATGCATGCGTCGCGTAATGTTAAACTGGTGGCGGGCGGATATCACTGTATCAGAACAGACAATGGAAAATTGTGGTCTGATAAATATGGTAATATAATTACGTCCGATGTTGCGCATCGCGCAATATCGGAACAATTACACTAGAATTGCGAATGCGTTTTTACAAAACTGCGCATAAAACCGCTGTCGAAATTCGTCATAATGTCGGTCAGTGAATAATTGCGTGTCCCATCGGGTGAAATAGTCAGGCGCACTGGCGCAGGTGTGGGCGACGTGCCACGCAGCACCATATTCAGCATAACCGTCATATTGCCGTTATCAACATCAAATTCGCCATACGCATCAACGTGGCGCATTTGCAGTGTCAATGGGAGCGACGTAATAAATCCGCCATTATCGTATTTACCGATAATGTGCATATTCTTGATTTTTGTTTCGCCACCGGTCAGTGCATCTGCCAATGCGTATTCGGCATTGAACGATGTGATGTGATTTGCGCTGGCGTAAAAATTATCAAATCCCAATCCGACCAGATAACCGCCATCGACAATCATATCAATATCACCCGCTAAGTTATAGAATATGTCATGTGCAATTATGCCGTGGGTTTTCATATTGATGTCGGCGGTAATCACAGAATCGCGAATATTTATTGGCATACGCCCCGACAATAAATACCCATCAATCACAAAACGATTTAATTGGGCCGATATATCGTATTGGTTGTCGTGGCGTGAAATTGTTGCCAACAGGTTGCCGCGTGCGCGGTCTGTGATTGACAATATCTGAGTATTTGGTCTTAGGGAATAAACAAAGTTTTTGTATTCTGTGTCATTATAAATAACAGTATCAGCCGACAGCGAAATATTCACAGGTAATGTAAATGGCACGGTCAATGGCGATGGACCCAAAAATTCCAATTCGTCGTAATTATCAATGTAATGCTGGTTTGCAAACGCGTCTATGTTTAGTGTATCTGTGCGCAATGTAATGTTACGTCCACTGGCCGTGCCGGTAAATTTGTGGCCCGCAATTTGCATTTCCAGATTAGATATATTGCGGTCACTAAATGTGCCAGATACGGTGTATTCAAAATCATTTACAGATTGCAGGTTGATGTTTGGCAACAATGCTTTGAAACTTTTTCCAGATAAATAGAACTGATTTTTTGCAACCGTAATATTCCACTGTTGATTATACGGTGTAAATTTCATAATTGCGCCATTCCACGTAAAATCGCCCGCCGCATCTAACATAAAGTCGGGCAGGTATTTGAACGCAGGCATTGCCCAACGCAGGTTTTTGTTTTGTGCGAATGTGTATGATGAATTTACCCGATCGCCATCAATATCAAACGTGCCAGCGATATTTTTGAATTGGAAATGCATTGCACCCCGCGAGCCCAAACGGCACGCTGCGCGAATCAACTTGTCGGCATCGGGCATATTTTCGTCGGCGGATATAAATGCATTAAAAGAATCCTGATCAACTGCAACGCGCCCATCAATGTTGCCATATGCAAACTTGTTGCATGTCCATTTGTCTGGCGTGCCAGAAAACAGGCACATTGTTTGTACGCCATCGACCGGCATGTTTATCAAGATATCATGTGCGCCATTTGCATCAATCGTGCCACCGGTGATTGCAATATTGTCGGCGATGATGGTTGATATCTGAATTAAAGCAGGCGTGCCGATTGCGTTCAGACGCAAATGCTCAAATGTACGGCCGCCAATTTTTAACTTGCCGTATAAATCTAAATAAAATGTGGTGCGCGCATACAGGCGTGACGGATTCATCAAGAATGAAAAATCATAATCTAAATCTTCGGCGCGCAGGTGAATCTCTCGATTGCCATTTGGCAATAATTTGATGCTGCCGGAAAAATTATCAGATTCAATATTGGTAAATTCAAAACCATAGCCGCCGTCCCAGATGAAATCCATACTCAGTTTTATTTCGCGGTCAATGCGTGGGGTATTAAATTCAAACCATTCGTTGATGTTTGCGGTTTTAATGTCCAGATGTCCACGCGCCGTTCCGTCCGAGAACAGTTGTCCTGTAATTTCCAGATTGTTATTGTAATTGCGAATTATAAATTCGTCATTTTCAAATTCTATATCGTATTTGTGATCGCGTGTGCGAACCGTGCCATTTAATTTGCCGTCGGTAAATTGTGCACGCTGAATTTTATAGGTTTTACCATAGAATTTTATATTAGAATCATATATATCAATCGCATGTGCAAAATCAGGCGCATTCAATGAACTTATTTCCAATTCTGCGCCCCCAACAACGATGCGATTAGACAATGGCGCGTCCGCCAGATTGAATATGTCCGTCAGCGGCACAGAAAACATTACCGCATCAATATGGCCATTTGGAATAATAACATCGTGCGCAACGACAGTGGCACGCCCCAGCAAACTGAAATGTATATTGCCTTTTATTTGTGCGGTAATACCCGTCTGGGTTTCAATCGCATGTTCAATTTTTCCACGCATACTGTCCAATGTAATCATTGGTGGAATTATGACCAATGCCACAATAGTGGTGGCAACAATCGCCACCGCAGACCATATTATTCTGCGCTTGTATTTGGGTTTTAATGCCATTCTCTTCTGTCCTTGTAATTCAATTATAATGAATTACAATAATGGTGTGAACAAAAAAAGCATATTTTCACTGGAAAGTAGTTACGTACCAATGGGCGACCAACCGGCCGCCATTTCTGATTTGGTGGCGGGCGTTCGTGATGGTCGGCGCAGTCAGGTTTTATTGGGCGTGACAGGGTCTGGGAAAACATTCACAATGGCAAATGTGATTGCGGAACTGTCGCGGCCGGCGTTGATTATGGCACCTAATAAAATCTTGGCGGCCCAGTTGTACACGGAAATGAAATCATTTTTCCCGCACAATCACGTTGAATACTTTGTGTCGTACTATGATTATTACCAGCCCGAGGCATATATGCCCACCACCGACACATATATTGACAAGGATGCGTCCATCAACGAACAGTTGGATCGTATGCGCCACAGTGCGACACGCGCGATGTTAGAAGAACGTGATGTTATCGTTGTGTCATCGGTGTCATCTATTTATGGTATGGGGTCGCCAGAGCAGTATTCGGGTATGAAATTGGTTTTGCGTGCGGGTGATAAAATTGGGCAAAGCGATGTGATGCATGCGTTGGTTGATATTCAGTACAAGCGTAATGATGTGGCGTTTGAACGTGGTGATTTTCGCGTGCGTGGCGATGTGCTGGACATATTCCCATCGCATTCCCAGGACAGAGCATGGAAACTGTCGTTCTGGGGCGATGAAATAGAAGAGATTTGGGAATTTGATACCCTGACGGGGGCAAAGTTACAAAAACTGGACAGGATTGCAATTTACCCAAATACGCACTATGCAACGCCAATGCCCAGCGTTTTACAGGCAATAGGGCAAATCAGAACTGATTTGGCAGAACGCTTGAAATACTTTCATGAAAATATGAAGTATATAGAAGAACAACGTCTGCGTGAACGCGTAAATTTTGATATCGAAATGATGGAATCCACAGGGACGTGTCGCGGTATTGAAAACTATTCGCGGTATTTGTCGGGGCGTGCGGCGGGTATGCCACCACCAACGCTGTTTGAATACCTTCCGCGGGACGCGATTTTGTTTATTGATGAAAGCCACGTTACTGTGCCACAAATTTCGGCGATGGCACGTGGTGACCGTGCGCGCAAAGAAACGTTGTCACAGTATGGATTCCGTCTGCCGGCATGCATTGATAATCGACCACTGACATTTGACGAGTGGGACGCATTACGTCCGCAAACGATATTTGTATCGGCAACGCCCGCCGAATGGGAAATGACACAGGCGGGCGGTATTATCGCAGAGCAGGTTATTCGCCCAACGGGTCTGCTAGACCCAGTGTGTGATGTGCGTCCAACGGAAAATCAGGTTGATGATTTGTTGGCGCAAATAAAACAAACGTCTGGCCGCGTTTTGGTTACAACACTGACAAAAAAAATGGCAGAACAGCTGACAGATTATCTGACTGAAAATGGTGTGCGGGCAAAGTATCTGCACAGTGATATTGAAACGTTGGAACGTATTGAACTGTTGCGTGATTTGCGTTTGGGTAAATACGATGTCTTGGTCGGTATCAATTTGTTACGCGAAGGGTTGGACGTACCGGAATGCGAATTGGTTGCGATTATGGATGCGGACAAGGAAGGGTTCTTGCGTTCAACGCGTTCGCTGATTCAGACCATTGGTCGTGCGGCACGTAATGCGAATGGGCGTGTGATTCTGTATGCCGATGTTATGACGGATTCTATGAATGCGGCATTGACTGAAACCGCGCGGCGGCGTGAAAAGCAGATGGCGTATAATGTGGCGCATGGTATTACGCCAACAACTGTGTCCAAGGCAGTGTTTGCAGCAGTTGGTGAAAAAACAGACAAGACAGACAAGGCCCGCCGTTTTGTGTACGATAAATCGGGCGGCGTCATGGATGCGGACAGCATTCGCAAACAGATAAAAGATTTGACCAAGAAAATGCGCGTCGCGGCCGAGAATCTGGAATTTGAGATGGCCGCCGAATTGCGTGACCAGATTCACAAACTGGAAGACGACCTGTTATTGATGGAATGAGTACAGAGAAAACATTATTAAAACAAAAGACCACCTCCCCCTGCGGGTACTCCTCCACAGGAGGAGAACTTGCTATGTTCCCAGTGAGTACTAAGTTCCCCTCCGGTGGAGGGGTGTCGCAAATGCGACGGGGTGGTCTTGTCAGTAAATCTGTTGTTCAGTTTAATTTACCATATAATAAACAACTGGTTTCACATGCCAAAGATTTGCGTAAATCACGCAGTTTGCCAGAAGCCCTGTTATGGTGTGAAATCAAGGGCGGAAAAATAAACGGCTTGGATTTCGATCGACAGAAAATTATCGGAAACTACATAGTTGATTTCTTTTGTGCTTGGGCTGGTACGGTTGTTGAAATTGATGATAAAACACACGAGTTAAAAGATAAATATGACAATGTACGTGATTTTTATTTGCAATCGCTGGGGTTGCGGGTAATTCATATATCAGCAAAAGAAGTGTTGAAAAATCCAGCATCTGTGGCAGAATTGTTGAGAAATATTTTATAGGTAAAAAAATGAAAGAATATTTGTTAAATAGTGTGGAAGAAACGCGGGCGTGGGCGCGGGATTTTGCGAAAACCTTGCATGCACCGGTATGTGTGGCGTTGCATGGGGATTTAGGTATGGGCAAGAGCGAGATTGCCCGTACCATAATCCAAACCCTGCGTGGGGCGGACACCGTCGTGCCCAGTCCGACCTTTACCATTGTCCAGAATTATGATGGTATATCGCACTTTGACCTGTACCGTATAAATGATGCGTCGGAATTAGTGGAAATTGGTTTGCCGTACGCGATTGCAAATGACATCACATTGATTGAATGGCCAGACATTGCGGCGGATATTTTGCCGCCGGATACAATTCATGTGTATCTGACTGAAAATGTGACGGGGCGCAAACTGGTTATAAAATAAATTTAGGAAACCTGACCTGTTGTGCGGGCATACGTAATGTGTAAGAATATGTATGCAGTTGCAAGTGCATATGAACACGTCATGTATGTGGGCCTTGCTACAAGGTTTCAAACCACGTACCTATGCAGATCTGAACAGATTTGCAACAGATGTAGTGTTCAAAAAACGGGGCGTATGCCCCGTTTTCTATTTTTTCAGTAAACTTTGAACCGCCAATGGGAAATCCGGAGATTTTGCCAGATATGAACCACTGACCAGCAAATCTGCACCGGCGGCCCAACACATTTGTGCGGTTTTATCGTTTATACCGCCATCAACAGATATTTTGAATTTTAAGCCATATCGGCGGCGTGTTGCCGCCAAGATTTCAATTTTTTTCAGACAATCGGTCTGGAACTCTTGGCCCGCCGCCCCTGGGCGCACGGTCATAATCATAACCTCGTCCAAATCGCGCAGGATTGGTTTTAATATATCAACTGGTGTTTCGGGATTGATTGCAACGCCCGCGCGTACACCTGCGGCCCGAACCCCACGCACCGCCGCACGCAGGCCAGATGTATTTGTTGACATAATTATGGTGTTTGCGCCCGCCGCAACGGCGTCGGCCGCCCAGACCGATGGACTCTCGGTCATCAGGTGCACATGCAGGTGTGCGTCGGTGTGGGCGCGAATCAATTTTAATTCTGGGATTCCGCCCGCGACACGGTCAACATAAAAACCGTCCATAATATCGACATGTATCATTGATATGCCTCCCGCGCGAAACATTGAATATGTTGATTGCTTGCGCATGTTAAAACACAGGGTGCTGGGCATAATTGGAATAAACTGTATACGATGCTTTTGAGGGCGGTGAAATATTTTTTTGATGTGTGTCCAACGTCGTGCCCAACGGTCGCGTCGCGCCAGATATGCACCACGATGTGTGGCCTCTGCATTCCAAATGAATGCGGACAGGGCGCGTACCGATGCGTCACCACCGATGTTTTCGGTTGGGATTGAAAATGCGTTTTCAATAAATTCTGTTGTGCCGTCGGTCATTGCACCGCCGCCCGTCAAAATTATTTTAGTTGGGTGATATTTGGTAATCGCGCCGTTGGCCGCGTTTGCAATTTGTGTTGCGATTTCAACCATGTGTGGCAGAAATATATCGTTTATATCGCCACGCGAAAATTCATATGCAGTGTCGGCGGGGGTAAATCGATCCATTTCCTTTGGATACAAACATGCGACCGCGCGTTTGATACGTTCGGCATCGTCAAATCCGATGTTCAGTTTTGCTGATATGTCGCGTGTTATTTGTGTTCCGCCCAGTGGAATCTTGGCATGCCATACCGGCCCACGATCCGTCCATATGGACGCAGATGTAAATTCCGCACCCAAATCCAGAAACATAATGTTTTGCTTTTTCTGGCGCAGGGTGGCGTTTAGTAACCATTGTGGGTCATAGAAATTGTTTGCCAAGATATGTGCGTGGCGCAGTTTTTTTGATACCCCTTCGAATGCGTCGCGTTGATACATAATTGTGCCAAATGCCGATATCAACTGGCGATCAGTGTAACCAACGGGTGATACCATATTGCGCGCCGTTGGTGTGTCATAGCGCAGCGGTATAATATGCATTGGAAAATAATCGTCGGAGATACTGATTTGCCCAATCTGGGCGCGGACGTCCGATGCGGTGATTTTGTGTTCTCCGTTCCACTTGGTGCTTTTTGCAGACATGTCAAAGGTGGACGCACCAAAATTACCGGTGACGTATGCGCTGTCAAATCGCGTGCCAACCATACGTTCTAATTCGGCAATAACAGAATTTATCGCGAAAACAGTATCAAAACTGTCCACACTGAATATGGCGGATTTATCCAATCGACCGCCACGCACGCGGTGACCCATACCACGTACACCCGATGTGCCAATGTCCAGACATAAAAAAGTCGAATCAAACAGGTTCATGGTTTCTTATTTTACCAATATTCGCGCGTCGTCGCGCATGTCGATCACACTGATGTCGCGATTCAAAATATGATGATTCTTGTTCAGAACAATCAGTTGCGCAATCGCAGCATCTGGTGATGTTTCGGGCAACATTACCGTAATGCCGCCAGTCGTAATCAAATTCCAACGGCGATTTTCAATCCATTCCATGTAATCCAAATCACCAATCAGGTTATGGGCAACGGTGGTAATTTCACTGATGTCGTTTGGTAGTGTGCCGCGGAATAAAACCGTGCCGGTCTTGCGCTGGTCGCTGGGCTGATTCACAATCGTGCCGTCGGCAGACAATGGAAAATAATTCATACCATCTGTCCACAGGGCAACCGCGCGGTATAATTTTACACGCACAACCAAATTACCGTTTGGTAAACGACGTACCGCGGACGAATGAACACCTGCCACCGCGCCAACACGATGATTTAACTGGTTCAAATTGACCGTCAACGCCGATGTTCCTGGCGCAACAGCAGCGGCCGCCGCCAATGCAGACATATCCTTGTCCGCGATATCTGCCGATATAGAAATACTGTGCACGCGTGACAAGTCGCCACGTCCCATACTGGTCGTAATAACGCGTACAGAAAAGTATGTTGCCAAAACAATGGCAATGATAAAATAAATCCAAAACCAAATTGTCCGTTTCATACGGACAATTATATCACAAAAAGGTGAATTTTGAAAGTGTGGGACTTAAAAATAAAAATCAACTGGCACGCAACAAATAACCGCGTCTAAACATACACTTGCGATATGCGCCGACGGTTTTAGATGTTGTGTTGCGTGGCACGGATAATAATGAACGCTGGCTGGTGTCCTTGTATTCATTTGATTGGAATGTTACCCACAGGCCGTCCCAGTCGGGCATTTGGCCACTTTGATTTGGGGCCAACAATTTTGCAATACGGCTGCGCGGCATATACGATGGCTTGGTCACGCCCAAGCATGCCTTGTGATCGCGGACGAATTGTTCCATTGTGACAGATTCATTTTCCCAATTCAAAACAGTTGCGTCGTCAATGTTACCACGATTGGGCGATGCGCATGCCGCGACAGTTGCTATTAAAATCAGGTATATAAATCTCATGCATTACATTATAATTTATTTGCGTTGATGGGGCAATAGTTTTTATAATAGGGAAAAATGGAGCAAGAGAATAACATGGCAATAACAGTTGCAAATTTTATAAAACTGGCAAATTTTTATAACCAGATGACAATGATGATGTCAGCCATCTGTGTGGAAAAGGGCGGTATTGCGATTGAAAACTATGTTGGGCGATTTTTTGCGGCGGACACGTTGGAATTTGTTGCTGAATATGGACGCCGTCTGATGGCGGACAAGAAACAGGAATTGAAGCCGGAAATTATTTCGGTGATAAATCGGTTTAACGAAAACTATGCGCGGGTCAAGGATTTGACAACACCGTCGCAGAAACCGATTTATGAAATGACGCTGGCAGAATTTGAAAGATTGATGAATATCTGATATTGTGCAGTGTAGCAAAGGAGAAAGGCGGAATGAAAATAATCAATAATTGGTTGGGCAAAATGCTGGGGGTGGTAGGCATATGCGTGGCGTTGGCGGCGTGTGTCCAAAATGCTGATGATGAACCGCAGTATGACACGGTTACGGTTGTTGATAATTTGGTCATTGATGAAAATTCTGTGCCTATTTTTCCAAAAAAAGCGGCGTTGACCACCGATACCGCGCGACGATTTTCATTAGATTTGCCCAAGCGGTGCGAGGTCGACTGGGATAATCAAACGATTGTATCGGTTGTGCCCGAAGAAAAAATTGAAATGGTGCGTCTGAATACTGGTGATGCGTTGCCAGAACTGGCGGTGTCAGATTATGAATTTCGCGATTTGACCGTTAAACGTGCGTTGGATAAACTGCTGGACGGATCGGACATTGCAGTTGTTGCCGACGAAGAAATGTATGAAAAAATATCTGGGTCTATTTCCGCTGGAACTTTGGCAGATGCGGTTGAGCTGATGGCTAAAATGGGACGTGCATATTATTCGTATGACGCAGACGCGGGTGAAATTCATTTGACACATCGTGCAAAGTGGCTGGTCAAAATGCCACATGATCAATCGATTATTATGGCGTTGATTGATGCGATGCGTGGCGCAGATGTGCGTAATTTGTTGGTGGACTGGAACGACAAGACGTTGGTGTTCGAAGGTAATTATCAGACCGAGCGCGAGGTTTCCAGAATCATAGCCGATATTGCGTCGAAAAAATATATGCTGGCATGGGACATTGATGTATATCGTGTGTATCCGCGTACGGACAATCCGATTGTTTGGATGAATATGTTGCCGGCGTTTGGCGAAAATAATATCAAGATGTCAATCCCAGGGGTTGTTGGACGTGCGTTGGTCGTCAGTCCAGAGGTGAATACCAAAACCTTGCAAGAGTTTCTGTCGCAACAGGCGAATGTTGTTCTGATTTCACGTGGGCAATTTGTAATTCCAAATGGCTGGCAATCACGTTTTGATATTGGTCAATGCAGCAAAGAAGAACGCTTGGAAACAGATTTGATTGTTGGCGCAACGGGTAAATACGGTGATTTTGGTGGTCGCAATAAAATTGATGCTAAAATCGTTTTGCGTACCAGCAATGGCGAACTGACGTCATTTAATATTCCGTCCAGTGTGGGTGATAACTATGTGATTATTGGTATTCCAACACATTCGTTTGTAACAACGCCTGAAACATTGATTTCGCCGTTTGCGGAATTGGTGGTATTTATGTCGCCACGTATTATTTCAATTGTTGATGCCGCGCAAGTTCCATCGGGTGAAATGACGCCACTGGTAGGGGATGCATTGCGTGCATTTTTAAGTGAATAAGGTATAGCAATATGTTGTTTTCAAAACTGGAAAGAAAAATCGCATTCAGATATCTGGCCGCAAAAAAGCGCGGGTTTGGTTCTGTGATATCGTGGGTGTCGTTGATTGGTATTACGCTGGGGGTCGCAACGCTGATTGTTGTGATGTCGGTGATGGGCGGATTCCATGAAACATTGCTGTCGCGTATTATTGGTATGAACGGTCATGTTGTTGTTTATCACCAAGATGGCGCGATTGCTGATTACGATTACTTGATTGATAAAATGAAACAGAACAAGGTTGTTGCCACGCATGCAATCGGCATTGTTCCGATTGCCGAAGGGCAGGTTATGGCAACCGCCAGTGGTAACAATACCGGTGCAATGGTGCGCGGTATCCGCATGAATGATTTGGCGGCGAAAACCGAAACTGGTACAAAAATATATGGTAAAACATTATCAGAAATTCATGATGGGGAATTGGTGGTCGGTGCGTCACTGGCACGCAGTTTGCGTATCGGTATGGGTGATAAAATATCGTTGGTATCGGCGTCGGGTGCAACACCAACACCATTTGGTACAATGCCACGCATTATGGCGTATCCTGTGATGTCGTCATTCTTTATGGGAATGTACGAATATGATTCGGGGTATATATTTATGCCACTGGAAACGGCACAAAAATATCTGAATATCGGAAATGCGGTAACGCATGTTGACCTGTTCTTGCGTAATCCCGAAGATACCATCGCCGTGCGCGATGCGTTGGCGCGCCTGTTGCCAGATGGATTTGTTGTGCGTGACTGGCGTGAATTAAATCGCGGGTTTGTTGGTGCATTACAGGTTGAATCAAATGTGATGTTTTTGATTCTGATGCTGATTGTGATTGTGGCGGCGTTTAACATCGTGTCGTCGTTGGTCATGTTGGTCAAAGATAAAAACAAAGACATTGCAGTGTTGCGTACGTTTGGTGTATCGCGCAAATCCATGATGAAAATATTTATTTTATCTGGGACAAGTATTGGTATTATTGGTGCATTCTTTGGCACAGTGTTGGGCGTTGTTGTTGCGATTTATATTGAACCAATTCGTCAATTCTTTCAATGGATAACGGGGCGTGATTTGTTCCCATCGGAATTGTATTATTTGTCGGAATTGCCGTCGAAACTGGTGCCGTCAACGGTTATTGGAATTGCGGTGCTGGCGATTGCGCTGGCATTCTTGGCAACATTGTACCCTGCGTGGAAGGCGGCTTCCACCGATCCTGTTGATGTATTACGAAATGAATAGAAGAGGAAAAATCTGATGGCAAATATTTTAAGTTCTTTATCACGTGTGCGTAAATCAGATGTTGTCCTGTCGGTGCGCGATATTAAAAAGACATTCATAGAGGGGGGCCAGCCATTACATATTTTGCGCGGCGGTGGTTTTGATTTGCATCGTGGCGAAATTATCGCGTTGGTTGGTCAATCAGGCAGTGGTAAATCTACATTGTTGCAATGTGTTGGATTGCTGGATAAACCAACGGGTGGCAGTATTTTGCTGGATGGCGTTGCCGCATCGCGCATGGACGAAGATGCGCGTACGATTGCACGTCGTCAGAAAATTGGATTTGTTTATCAGCGGCATAATTTGCTGTCTGACTTTACCGCGTTGGAAAATGTTATATTGCCAATGTTGGCAAATGGTATGGACGAAAATTCTGCGAACGCGCGTGCAATGAAACTGATGCGGGTGGCAAATGTTGCACATCGTGCGTCGCATCTGCCGGGGGAAATGTCTGGTGGTGAACAACAGCGTACGGCCGTGGCACGCGCGTTGGCGAATAACCCAGAAATTCTGTTGGCAGACGAACCCACGGGCAGTTTAGACCCCGCGCATGCGAACGCTGTATTTGAATTGTTATTGGATTTGGTACGTAAAAATAAAATGGCAATGCTGTTTGTGACGCACGATATGAATCTGGCGTCGCGCGCAGACAGAAAAATCACAATCCAAGACGGAATCGTAAAATAATCAAAACCAGAGAGCAGAGGGAGAGAACCAAATGAAAAAAGTACAGTCAAAGAAAGTACAATCGAAAAAGACAGTCGCGTCCGCACCTGTATGCATCGTACCAACATCGCGCAAGATATGGGGGGTGGTTGCGTTGGCGGGCCTATTTGCGTGTGGGTATATTCTGGGTGGAATCATGGCCAAGCCAGACAAGGTGCAACGTGCAACTGAATGCCCCACCACGCAAGAGATGACGATTGTTGAAAACCCTGCGCCGATTGCAACATGCACACGCATTGAACAGTTGTTAGAACAACAGTTGACGCCCGAAGATTCCCAAGGGTATGAAAAACATCTGTATAATGCCGAAATATATAATCGTCTGGCGGACAATGGGTGTGCGGAACACAGCGATAAATATCGTGCAATGGCGGTGCGTGAAACCCAGATTGCCGTTGCGCTGATGCCGGTTGAAGAAATGTCAGAATATGCTGTTGAAGAAGTTGTTGATACATATAAAAAGGCAAAAATGCAGGCCGCTGCACAACAGGTGATTGATAAACTGCAACAGGCGTCCGAGCCCGCGATTGATTTTATCTTGAAGCTGGAAAAAATATTGGAGGACTGATTCATATGAAAAAAATACTGACCACAATATTTGCTGTTGCGTTATGTTTTCCGGCGTTTGCCGATAACGCGACCACGAATGTCACAGAACGTACGTCGTGCGTTGATATGCAAGCCCAGATTACAGAAATGTCTGCGAATGAAAATATGTCTGATGCAGATGCGACAAGGTTGTCTGAATTGCGCACGAAATATCGCAATACTTGTATGCGGCGTGCGGGTGCGGCGCGGGGCAGTCGCACAATCGCAAATGCGCGACTGAAAAATGTGTCGGATGCGTCCACCGCGAACAACGCCGACAGCGCGCCTGAGCAAATAACCGCGCCCGCATGTGATACGCCAGACGAATATGGGTGCTGTCCGAACGAAACATTTTCAACAGTTGATGGCGTGCAGTATTGTTGCCAGAACGATGGCGACATTTGTTTTGTGCCAATGGTGGTATTAAAAGAAGAAAAGCCCGCCGCCCCTGAAAAGAGTGCCGACGAAATAGCCGACGAAATCAAAAGCAATATTGCCAAAGGACTGTGTGGCGATGGCACAACGCCGAATAAATACGGTTGCTGTGGCGACGAACAATTCAAAGATTTGGGTGGGTCGTTTGCATGTTGTCCAAAGAGTGGGGGTGATTGTTTTCCGCCTATATCAGTAAAATCAGAACGTGGTGAAAATACAGGTGTAATCGTCGAACGCTGAGTGCTAAAAAAACGCCCGTCGCCGCGACAGGTGTTTATACATTAGTGGTAAATATGTTCAAAATATTTGAGAACTGGTATCGTTGGGGACGCTTTTATATCCGCAGAATTTTTTGTGGGAAAAAATCAGCAACCAAGGATTACCTGCGTCGGTATTTATATGTCACCAACATGGTGCAGGGTATGCCGCCACATCAAATTCCAAAGTGCAATTTGACGGTATCGCCGGCCGATCGCGTGTGGACAATGTGGCTGCAAGATGAACGCCCAGAAATTATTCAAATGGGGCTGGATTCTATATTTTGTTTTTACCCGCAAACGGTAATTATTACCGATAAAAATGTGTCACAGTACTTGGATGTTCCGGCGCATATTATGGATAAATATCGGCGCGGAATTATGGACTCTGCCCATTTTTCAGATTATGTGCGTGTGGCGTTGTTGGATATGTATGGTGGCACGTGGATTGACGCATCGTGTCTGATGATGGACAAAATACCGGACTTTATTATGAAACAGACGTTTTTCATGTTGCAAAATCCGAACAAGAAAGACGTGTCTAATTTCTTTATTCATGCCGCGCCGAACAATTTTTTCATACGATGCATACGTGTGTTTCTGGAAGAGTATTGGCGTCACGAACGCAGGGCGATTGATTACTTTTTCTTTCACTGGTTTGTGACAGTATTGTTTACCTATCACCCATGGTGTCATCGTATTTGGTTTGGCCAGATTCCGTATCTGAACAGTAATGTAAAATACTTCTCGTACTTTTTGGGGCGCGGTGCTGATATGGACGCGTGGCGGTATTTGTCGCGCACGTGCTTTATATACAAAATTCATCGGCGCAGCGAGTTTGCAAAAAAACAACCAAACAGTTGGTACTATTTCTTGTTGAAATTGTATCATGCGGGCGCGTTGCCGCACCCACGTGGTGGGGCGACGGGCGCACCGGTGTTTCAGACCGTGTATGAAACGGGGGCGTCCGACATCACTCCGCCAAATGGTGCACCAGAATAAACGCTTGCGTTTTTTGAAATATGATTTATAATGGGCACGCTTTAATTTGTTGCGGGCATAGTACAAAGGCTAGTATGCAAGCCTTCCAAGCTTGAAATGCGGGTTCGATTCCCGCTGCCCGCACCAAGAGATTGGGCGTGCGCCGGAGTTGGAGAGCCGGGGCAGACTGTAAATCTGTTGGCTTAAGCCTGAGCTGGTTCGAATCCAGCCACTCCCACCAGAAAATACCGACCCGTTGTGGTCGGTGTTTTTATTGCCCGAATTTGGGCGATTGTGCGGCCTGCACATATTTTGTATGTATGGCGAAATAGCCCAAAAATACCGATATACATACAATCGGCATTTTGGGAACTGGAGATTCATTTACAGATTGTTTTGAATATTGAATAACTTGTCCACACTGCATTGCAGGGTGCCGGACATAATTGCATTGACGGTGTCCGGGTGCATATAGGCCAGTTTCAGGTGACGATAAACACTGCTTTCTGATGTGTTTTCCATTTTGGCGATTGATTTATAATCACCGCATTTTTCATACATTTTGCGATATTTAAACGCGCGTGCAAATGCCCGCACAATTAGATGATTGTTATCGCTTATGCTGATTGCGGCGGATTTCCCAGCGTTATAATCATTTCGTTTGTTATATCGTTGCATGATGAATTCGCGTCTTACTATTATACTTTTGTCGCCAATGACGTAATCAATTTTGTTTTGATTTTCGTTTGTAAATTCTGTGTTTATGAATTCCTTTATATATGCATTTTGGTCAATAAACAGTGTCAGTTTGTTTTTGGAATAAATGACTTTTTGTAAGATTCGTCTGATAAAATCGCGCTTGGTCGGAAATGGTAAATTTGAAAAATCTATGTGTTTTAATGCGTTGCCAAAATCGCTGTGGAGGCGTTCCAGATTGGCATTCATAAATTCATCAATGATATTTATAACAACTTCGTCCAGTGGGGATGACTGAATATATAAACCAGGGATTGCATAATAATACTTGGTTTGTTTGTTCTGTTGTCGCGTCTGTTGGTTTGTGAATTTTATGCCATCATCATTAAATAATTTTCCGGTCAGCAGGTTTGGGGCGTTGTGTGAATTCCCAAATTTGCCATTGGTATTGTTGCGCAGTGCCGCTTGAACGCGGTTAAATAATTCCGTTGCGATAATGGCGGTATGTTCGCCTGTTGCGGATGTTTTTGCTGATTTACACTCCATAATTCCAATATAGATTTTATCGTGCAACAGGTTTAACAAGGTTTGATTTTGAAATGGTCGACCGCCACGAATCTTTCCGGTCTTGGT
>CAVGNU010000015.1:21236-23717 GCA_963630775.1 Bacteroides fragilis
GGTCTTGGTTGTCCACTGCTTGTTATGAATATTATTGGAGTTTGCAAATTTCTTTAATAGGGCGACAGATTGCAGTTCCAAGTATTTGTTAAACAGTAATTTTACTGTGTCTGCTTCAGTTTTATTTACAACCAATTTTTTATTTATGATATCGTATCCCAGGCGTGGATTTCCGCCAACCCAGATTCCTTTGGCTTTGCTGGCTCGTATCTTGTCTCGTACGCGTTCACTGGCCACTTCGCGTTCAAATTGTGCGAATGATAGCAACATATTTAATGTCAATTTCCCCATAGAATTGGAAGTATCAAATGATTGGGTGATGGACACGAAATTTATCCCATGTTTTTCAAAATATTTCATCATGTTGTGAAAATCCAGAATTGAACGCGACAGGCGATCAACCTTGTACACAACGACCGTGTTTATTAAACCGTGTGCCATATCGTCCAGCATTTGTTTTAACGCCGGTCGTTCCATGGTTCCGCCAGATATTGCTGCATCGGTATATGTTTTGCAGTATTTCCATCCGTTAAATGATTGCGACGTGATATATGCCAGGCATGATTCTTCCTGGTTTTGCAGGGAATTAAATTCCATGTCTAACCCGTGTTCTGTGGATTTTCTAACATAAATCGCACACTTATTTATTGGCATTTTTATTCCCTGGGGTTAGTCCAAAGAAGTCTGGACCAGATATTTTAATTCCGGTAATTTCGCGCGCTATGCCGGATAAACTGTGGTATGATTTCCCGTTATACGTGAATACATTATTATCGCCGACTGTTATAATATGTTGTTTCCCACGAAATATTTTGGTAATGACCGTGCCAGATTCCAGCTTATATTTATTACGATAAACATGGGCTAAACAAGCATCAGGATTGTTCATATATTTGCGAATTTTTACCATATGTTTTGGCAATATTCGCAGTTTTAATTGGTCGCATTGCATGTAATACCACAGTGCTGTATTTTGCCGGCGAAATGGGTGGGGCGAATATTTTGCCCATAATCGCTGTCGGTCAGCAAATGGCAGGCGTTTTAACTCTGCCAAACTCTGCGGCAGTTTTGTGAAACTTGACATACGTACTCCTTTTATTCGCTGACATTACTGCTCTAAAATCCACAAAAGTCAAGTGGTTAAAGAAAGTAATTTGTTTAGATATTATCTTGATTTATCGTGTGTGTTTTTTGTATAGTTTTGCTATCGGAAGGAAAGATGAGAAAACTCAATTTGTTTGAATTATTTTGCGGTGTTGGTGGTTTGAGTCTTGGTTTTGAACAAACTGGGCGGTTTAATGTTGTTGCTGGGTTAGAATGGGATCCGACCATAGCTGCTTCATATGCTAAAAATAATCCAAACGCAAAGGTATTTGTTGGGGATATTTGCAAGTTAGATATAAAAGATATTGCAAAACAAATAGATACAAAGATTGATATCATCGTTGGTGGTCCGCCATGTCAGGGATTTTCAACACGAGGAAAATGTCTTGGTAAGGAAGATGAACGGAACTTTTTATTTAAAGAATTCTTCAGATATACCAAGTTCTTTAATCCAAAGTACTTTGTCATCGAAAACGTCGCTAGCATACTTGGTACTGAAGATGGTTATTTTCTGAAACTCATTTTAGAAGAGGCGCATAAACAGGGATATGCTGTTAATTATGGTATATTGGATGCTAGATATTTTGGCGTGCCGCAAACTAGAAGAAGGGCTGTATTTATAGGCGCAAAAAATGGTGAAATTAAGCTGCCTGTTCAAAATTTGAAAGCTAAACAGGTTTCTGTCTGGGATGCAATTTCTGATTTGGCATATCTTGAATCAGGTGAAGGTGATTTCATTTCAGAATATAAGAACGCGGCGCAAAGCAGTTACCAAAAAGATCTTCGCAAAAATAGTAAGAAGTTGTACAATCATGTGGCAACGAAGCATTCGGATGTGGCTGTTTATAGATTGTCTTTAATTCCACCAGAAAAAGGCAAGGAGTTTTTACCAAAGGAACATTTAACTAAATCTACATTTGGTGGAACGTGGGGACGTCTTGAAAAAAATAAACCTTCGCCGACTATTGTTACACGGTTTGACACGCCGTCAAATGGTCGTAATAATCACCCATTTTTGAACAGGTCTATCACGCCGCGTGAAGCAGCGCGTATCCAGTCTTTCCCTGATGATTTTGTTTTTTATGGTAACAAGTCGTCAGTCATAAAGCAGATCGGCAATGCGGTGCCACCAAAGCTAGCCAGTGCAATAGCAAAAGAGATAATAAAAGCCGAAGATGAATAAGACTCAAATAGATTTTAGTAGTTTATTTAACAAAGAGGCAGTTCAACTTATACACGGTGACTGTTTGGTTGCTATGGCTGATTTAGTTAAAAAAGGTATAAAAGTTGATGCCATTATTACTGATCCACCATATAACATTTCTAAAGAAAATAATTTCAGCACAATGAAATCTGCTAAAAGGCAGGGAGTTGACT
>CAVGNU010000016.1:0-17935 GCA_963630775.1 Bacteroides fragilis
AGAATATAAAACTTAAAAACCTCTGTCATTGCGAACGGAGCCGAAGCAATCCAGTCAGTAAAGTCGCGCCATCGGCGCACATTACTTATTGTCATTCCTGCTCCGGGCCCCGCAAAATCGCAAGATTGTGTGGGTGGGCAAAGGCAGGAATAGGGACTAAACAGTGTGAACGCAGTGAGCCAAATAAAAGACCACCCCGTCCTAGCGGACACCCCTCCACCGGAGGGGAACTTGCTACGTTCTAGAAACGTGTCGCCTGCGGCCTGACGTCCTTGCCGTATCCTGCGCTTCGCTTGGATTCATTCCGGTGCGTGACACCGGAATCCAGTTGATAATGTTGCGCGCAGCACACATAATTTGAACTTTGAACTCTGCACTTTGAACTTTTCCACTTGTATTTATTTCCCAAACCGTATATAATCATATTGTCGTTGGGTGTTCCAACGATGGGGTGTGAGAACCTCTGCTTACGCGTTGCAATGTGAAAAGACGCGCGCGAACAGCGGCGTTTTTTAGTTTTTGCAATAACAAATCATCTCCTGATTTCGGTCAGGAGGGTTCGTGGAATATACAAATACACGACACAATTCATTGGATTGTTCTCAACCTCCTGACCACCTGTGGAAACTGGTGGTTTTTGTTTTTACAAACGTGGGAGAACAGAACAAATGAAAACAAAATTTATTACCGCCACTGGTGCTTTAATGGCCCTGTGGCTGATACCACCGACGAATGCGATTGCGGCAATCGACCTCGACGGCTTCACCCCCATAACAGCATGCAGTACTCTCAGTCAATGTAGATCCAGCGCAACGAGTGCTTGTAAGAAGTATTGTTGCCCAACGGGGGAAACTCAGACAGACTATACATGCCCCACGAATTGGTTTTACGACCTCTTATCTGGCGTGTGTAAACGCTCCGGCAGTAGCAGCGGTTCCGACAGCGAGGGTTCGTACACAACAACCTATGGCACATGCGCTGCAACCACCAGCACATATGACTGTTATGAGACTAGCGACTCAGCAACCGTTACAATCAACGGGAGTACATACAAGTGCAACTATGTACCACTGCTTGCATCATGCGGTGGTAACTAAGGGGGAAAATTGATATGAAACACAAAATAATTTTTGTAATTGGTATAATATTGATGGCATCATCACAGAATGCCCACGCAGCATGCGTTGCTATCAAAACATATACAGCGTGCAACGCTGGGTACTATTTACAGACACTCACGGACAGCTGTTTGTCGTGCCCAGATTCTGGGGTCAGCGCAGATGATAATACCGGTGGCATCACGGATTGTTACCTGCCATCGGGCACAACTGGCAGCGACACAACCGGCACATACGAATATACCAACGATTGTTATTACAGCGAATAAACGCCCAGCAATTTTGCGGAGGCCGATGCGGGGATTTAATTCTGCAACTTTATCACTCTCTCACTTTGTTACTAAAAAAACACGCCGGTGGCGTGTTTTTTATTTTCCTTTCAGGATTCGGGCTTTGCTCTTGTCCCATTCGCGCTGTTTAATCGTTTCGCGTTTGTCGGCGCGGTTTTTACCATAACCGATTCCCAACAGAACCTTTAATTTTCCGTGATTATTGAAATACATTTTCAGTGGTACAATCGTCGCACCACGTTCCTGTAATTTGCCAATCATGCGATTGATTTGCGCACGGTGCAACAGCAACTGGCGCGGGCGGCGTTCATCAAAGTTCACAATGCGCGCCGCTGTGGGCAATTTCTGAATTTCCACGCCCGCCAAGTATAAATCCGTGCCGCGACGCTGAACAAAACCATCAACAATCGTCACCAATCCATATCGAATTGACTTGATTTCCGCACCCGTCAGGGAAATGCCGGCCTCAACAGTGTCGGTAATAGAATAACTGAACCGCGCCTTGCGATTTTCAGAAACCTGACCAAATTTAATAATACTTCTGCGTGTCATAGTGCATCTATTTTACATCATGTTTGGCAAATTGCAAATCGCCACGCATCCGTGGGTACAAATTATACGTGTTTTGTTCCAAAACTGGGGCAAATTGTTCCAATGTCAGCCCATGAATTTCCGCCAATACGCGCGCGGTCGCCGTCACCATAAATGGTTCGCACTGTTTCCCGCGATATGGCACGGGCGCACAGAACGGACTGTCTGTTTCGACAACCAAACGGTCGGTTGGAATTTTGGCAAAAGTTTCACGAATGTCCGTGGCATTTTTGAATGTCAAAATACCACTGGCGGAAAAATAGAACCCGCGATTCAGCATTTCGCGCGCCATGTCCCATGAACTGGTAAAGCAGTGCATAACCCCGCGCACATCGCCACGCAAAATGTCCAGTGTGTCGCGTTCTGCATCGCGGGTATGAATCGCCACAGGCAAATCATATTCGTGCGCAATGGCCAGTTGCTGGGCAAATAATTTAATTTGTGCATCACGCGTATCGCCACCGCATTCGTGGTAATCCAGTCCGATTTCGCCCACACCCACCACGCGCGGGTTGGTCAACACATTGTGGGTCAAGAATTTTGCCGCGTCCGTGCCGTAATATTCGGGGTGAATGCCAATCGTTGCCCAGATATTATCGTGCGTATTTGCAATTTGCACCGCACGTGAAATGTCCGCCGGATCGGCGGTTGGACAAATGATTTTTGTAACGCCCGCATCGGCGGCGCGCGCAATCACGGCGTCTAAATCACCCGACACGTAATTGTCGGTCAAATGACAGTGTGTATCTATAAGCATTTTTTGATATCCAATATAATTTTGAACAGCGCGGTTTCGGGTTCCAGATTTACCTCGCGTATACTGTTGATTGTGCGGGTGGCATCCGAATACATGTCCGCCAAACCAAAGTGCGCAATCGCATCCAGCAATATGCCATACAAGGCCGTGTCCGCCGCCAATCGTCGCGCAATCGCCATAAAGTCCACAGAACTAGATTGTGGATTTTCCAGCGTTTCTATTAAATCTTCGTATATGGCATCGCCACCTGTGCCTTTCAGCGCGGCGATTTTACCAAAACTGCCGTTGGCCAACTTTAATGTTTCGGTACTGATTTGTTCATCGGGGATAAAATGCGCACACAGTTGACGCATCTGGTCAATGGTCAGCGGGCGCATTTTTTCCACGCGGGCACGTGACCGAATTGTCGGCAGAGTATTTGCCAACTGGTGCGCAACGACCAAGAATAACACCTTGGCCGGTGGTTCTTCCAGTAATTTCAGAATCGCGTTCGCGGCATTTGTGGTCAATTCGTCCACAGAATCAATCAACACCACACGCCATTCGCCCGACATAGACGACATCTGCATCTGGTCAATGACGTCACGTACGGTATAGACCGAAATGGATTTCATGTCGGGCTTTGGATTGCCGTCTTTGTCGATATTATGCGCCAAATCAATCACAAAGAAATCGCCAACGTTGCCGTACACCATGCGTGCGATTTTGTATGCCAACGTTGCCTTGCCAATGCCACGTGGGCCGGCCAGCATCCATACAGGGTGCACCGGATAACGATCGCGATTCTGCCACGCATTGATAAAGTGATGCATCACGTCATCGTGCCCGACCAATATGTCCGTGTCGGCTGGCGCGGGGAACGTGTATAAAACCGGTTTCTTTCTGGGGGCCATTGCGAATGTTCCTATTTAATTCCAAACAATACCGATATGTTTTTGATTATGCGACCAAAGAACTGTGTCTTGGACACCTTGTTTTGTGCGACCAATGGCGTGCGTGCAATGATGCGGCCATCGCGTTCAACCAATACTTCGCCCAGCACGTCGCCGACGGCAATGGGGGCGGGGTGCGGATCGTCATACCGCGCCAATACGCGAATGCCCGCCATGGTTTGTTTCTTTGGTAATGTAATTGCAAAATCCCGGGCCACTGTGCCAATTACGAATTTGTCACGACCATACCATACGGGCACTTTTGCGATTTTGTCGCCCGCGCGAAAGAATACGTGATTCTTGGTTGTTTCGTAACCATAGTTCAGCAACTTCTTCATTTCAGCCGCCAACGCATCGTGCCCCTTGCCGTTGAATCCATTGATAACACCAATCAGGCGACGTCCGCCAACACGGCTGCTGGCCACCATGCCATAGCCCCCTTCGGAGGTATGACCGGTCTTCAATCCGTCTGCGCCCGCCATAATGAACAACAATTTGTTATAGTTCAGCGTGTGCGTGCGTCCCCATTCACGACACCAATCGGTCTGGTGTTCGGAAAATTCAAAACGCTTGGTCGCAAACATAGGATAAATGTCTGGGTAATCGGTGATGATATGCGTGGCCAGTGTAGCCAATTCGCGGCTGGTCATCAAATTATTCGGATCGGGCAATCCGCTGGCATTACCAAATGTTGACATTGGCATGCCGATTGCACGTGCCTTTTTCGTCATCAAATCGGTAAATGCGATTTCAGACCCCGCCAGTTTTTCCGCCACAACCACCGATGCGTCACCACCCGACAGCACAATCAACCCCAAAATCAAATCGCGCACAGACACATTCTGGCCCGCGGTCAGGCAAATCTTGCTGGCGGGATACCACAGTGGGTTCTTGTAATCAGCATTCTGGCTGACTGGTAATCTGTCGTCCATGGTCAGCCGGCCAGCCTTGATTTCATCAAACAGCACAGCCAGCGTCATCAATTTTATCATTGATGATGGTGGCATCAGTGTGTCCGCATTTTTGACCACAATTTCCGCGCCAGAATCATAATCGACCAAAAACGCCGAACGCGCACGTGTTGAAAATTCGGCATTTGCCGCGGTTGAAATCAGTGAAATTATAATTGCGAATATTTTCTTGTTCATGATGCCATGATACTAGCAAGAATATCGCCCGTTGCCAACAAATTTTTATGCCCCGTGCGCAATAAATTCGTCGCCATTGATATCAGCCAACAAAACATCGCAAACCGTGCGCGCTGGAATTGTATCACCAACGATTTTTACCGATATGTCGTGCGGATCGCGTGCTATATTTTTCTCTTCGACCAAAACTTGGACGGTTTTACTAATTTGCTGGCGCATAAATTCCCGTTTGTGGGCATTTGCCGCGTCCGTTATGATTTTTACGCGCTGCTTGCTGATGTTGTGGGGAACTTGGTCTGGCATGGTTGCCGCCACCGTATCAGGTCGTGGGGAAAAAGGAAACGCATGAATCTTTATCGGGCGCGTTGCGTGCACCAATGCCAGTGTGTCCGCAAAGTATTCGTCGCTTTCCCCCGGAAAACCACAGATAATATCCCAACTGAATGTAATGCCATCGCCCGCGGCGGCAACTATCTGGCGCACCATTTCCGCATTGTGGCGGCGACGCATCGCGCGCAGAATGGCATCGCACCCCGATTGCATGGACAGGTGCAGGTGCGGCATCATACGCGGCTCGTTATGCATTAAATCAATCAGTTTGAAAATCTGGGGCGACGCCGGATCCATTGACGACAGGCGTAACCGTTGAATTTCCGGCACATCGCGCAGTAATTGTGCGCATACGTCTGAAATCAGCATGCCGTCGCGTGCATACGACGCCGTGTCAACACCTGTCAGGACTATTTCGGTAAAACCACGCGCCACGGCTGTGCGGGCATCGTTCAAAATGTCGGCGTACGCAAACGAAACAGATGGCCCACGCAACGCGCGCGTGATGCAGTACGTGCATTCGTGGTTGCAACCATTTTGAACCTGAATAAATTGCTTGGACAGGGTGGTGTCCCCATGCGCAAAGTTCGCTACACGTGGGTTTTCAAAATGGCACGGCGTGTCTGCCAACGCGCTCAAATACGCTGACAGGTGCATTTTGTCGCGATTATCAACAACGATTGCGTTTGGAATCTGTAAAAACAGGTCTGGGTTACGTGTGGCGGCGCACCCCGTGACAAAAATAGGGACGTTTGGATTTTCACGCGCGATTTTACGAATGGTCTGGCCCGATTGACGTTCGGCCTCGGCCGTGACGGCGCAAGTATTGACGACAATGGCGGCGGGCATAACGCGCGCCAGAAATTCTTGAATTTTTTCTGATTCCAATGCGTTCAATCGGCACCCCATGGACAGGGTCATAATATTATTTTTATTATTTTCTACTTGCATTTTGTACGTCCTTGGGGCATTATAGCGTGGTTAAAAACGATTTCAACAAAGGATTTTATGATGGCCCGTACCACAAATTCAGATACATTACCATTTGTAGAAAGCCGTTATGAACTGGGAATGTTGGCGTCCCAGCGTGTTCGCGACTTAAACGGTGGCGCAACGCCCGTGGTCGATAAGAATGACGACAAATTGACGGTCGTCGCACTGCGCGAAATTGCCAGTGGCAAATTGGACGTGAATAACGTTCGTCACGAATTTATTCAGTCATACAAAGATACCCCAGCGGTTGAATCTGGCGAAGAAACGTTAGAGGTTGGCGCAACCGAAGATCCATTGTTGCGTGAAATTGATGCAGAATTGGAAAACGCATTGGTTGACGAACCTGTTGATCCACAGCAGACCGCAGATACAGCGGATTTGTCTGCTGAATAATCATCTGCTCCCAGAATCCGGAGACGTCGCATAGTTGGTCTAGTGCGCTACATTGGAAATGTAGTATACCGGCAACGGTATCAAGGGTTCGAATCCCTTCGTCTCCGCCAGTATAATTCCCCTCCGGCGGAGGGGTGTTTTTATGCGCCGCATAAAAACGGGGAGGGTTTGCGCATAATTGGATTTGAAAATTGCATTCCTGCGCAATTTGTGGTATAATACCCGCATCAATCGGACGGCAAGTTGCCGTCTTTTTTTATTGTCCCGTATTCCGCGGGATTTTTTATTTATGGGGGTAAAAATGCAAATCAGCGATAACGGATTGAATAAACTGAAACAGATGGAAGGGGCGGTTAAAATCGCCGGTCGGCATGTTATTTATGACGACGCAACGGGGCGGCCCATTGCCCCAAATGCGCCATTACCGCGTGGTGCAACCATTGGTTATGGACACCTGATAAAAAGCGGTGAAAATTTCACGGCTGGGTTGACAGAACGTGCGGCGACGGAACTGTTGCGCCAAGATGTCAGAACCGCGCAGCGCGCCGTTCAAAACAGTATAACGGCAAACCTGACACAAAACCAATATGATGCACTGGTAATGTTGGCATATAACATAGGTGCCAAGAACTTTTCTGAATCAAGCGTGGTTAAATATATAAACAATCCCGATTTTCATAGTGCGATGTACCCAAATTTGGAATCCGCATGGCGGGCGTGGAATCGTTACAATGGGGTGGTTTCAAATGGTTTAATTAATCGTAGACAGTACGAATGGAATATATACATTCACGGCACGTACTGAATTTGATCGGTGTCAAATATTGGCAATGGCGCAGAACCCCTTGACTTTTATGCGATTTTTATGTACGGTTGCGTGGGTATATAAACAGGATTAAACGTATGCATAAAATTTGGCAAAAACTAAAAGCGTTCATCAAGAACGACAACCCCCAGACGCGTATCAAATGGTCGCTGTATGGTCGCGTGTGGCGCGAAATCGGGCTCGCAAACTGGAAATGGTTGTTGGCGGGTGTTATTTGCACCACGATTGCTGCCGCGGCCGAGGGGTTTTCGATTACACTGGTAAAAAAGGTTATTGACCAAGGCTTTATTGAAAAGAATATGGAGTCCTTGTTCGTGATTGGCGTGCAAATCATTGCGGCCTTTGGGGTCAAGGGCCTGTTCACATTTATGAAGACATTGGCCATGACACACGCTGGTTTGATGGGGGCGACCACATTGCGCCGCAAATTATATCGTCATATGTTAAAGCAGCCAATGGGCTATTTCAGCAAGACCCACACCGGCGATTTAATCAACTATTTTACGGGTATGGCCAGCGCGGTTTTGGCATTGGTAACCGATACTATTATCAAGATTGTTCATAACACGGCGACAATCATTATGATGGTCGGCCTGATGATATGGTATGCGCCCCAGATGACAGCAGTGCTGTTGTTCTTGGTTCCGGCAATTGTTGTGCCGTTGACCATTATCACGCGCAAGCGCAGAAAGATTGCCCGCAATACATTTGGTGCGGACGCATCATCCATTACCCAAATCAGCCAGAGCATCGAAGGGGTCAAGACCATTCAGGCGTTCTGTGCCGAAGATAAAGAACAACTGAACATGAATGCAATCGAAGACAGACGTGTGTCACTGGGTATGCGTCAGGCAACCTTGTCTGGTATGCAGAGTCCGATTTTAGAGGCGATGATTTCCGTCGGCCTGTTTATGGCATTGATGTCGGGCGGATATTTTATCGCCAATGGTTCGATTTCAACTGGTGATTTCGCTGCGTTCCTGTTGGCGTTGACCGCGGCGTACCAGCCGGCAAAGTCGTTGACCAACGTCAATGGTGGCATTCAAACCGGTCTGATTGCGGCTGAATCATTGTTTGAATTTTTGGACACTAAACCAGAATTGACAGATGCCCCAGACGCGATTGATTTACAGAAAGCCCCAATGAATGTTTCGTTGGATCATGTGTCGTTTGGTTATGTCCGTGCCGATGGCGAAATCTTGCGTGATGTAACACTGGATGTACCCGCGGGCAAAACGTGTGCGCTGGTTGGGCCATCTGGGGGTGGGAAAACCACAATCTTTAATTTATTACAGCGTTTTTATGATACTTGGGGCGGGGCGGTAAAAATCAATGGTCGCGACATTCGGTCATACACACTGCATTCATTGCGTAACAATATCGCGACGGTATCCCAAGACGTATTCTTGTTCGCGGGCACGATCGCCGACAACATCAAGTATGGTTGCCCAAATGCCACCATGGCCCAGATCAAGGCCGCCGCACGTGCCGCGAATGCACATGATTTCATCATGACATTTCCAAATGGGTACGAACAAAACGTTGGTGAACGTGGCTCGGCGTTGTCTGGTGGCCAGAAACAGCGTATCGCCATCGCCCGCGCGATTCTGAAAGATGCGCCAATCTTGCTGTTGGACGAAGCGACATCGGCATTGGACACAGAAAGCGAAAAACTGATTCAACAGGCATTAAAGAAATTGATGCGTGGACGTACGACATTCGTTATTGCCCACCGTTTGACGACAATTTTAGATGCCGATATTATTTGTGTTGTCAAATGCGGCCAGATTGTCGAACGCGGTACGGATGCCGAACTGTCTGCATATGACGGCGAATACAAGAAACTGAAAGACATTCAGTTCAAAAAGGTTACCGAAAAACCCGAAGATTGTCCGGTAGACATGGAATAAAAAAACGGGGCGACGTCCCCGTTTTGGTTCCCGCCTGGGGGGGCGCATCAGCGGACGAGGAGGGTTATTAGAGAGCATAGATAATAGAGCATAGAGAATAGGTAATAGCATTCTCTTGTCATTCCTGCGCAGGCAGGAATAGGGTCTATAAAACATTATGCAATTATTTGCGTTTTTCTTGCACGACTAGCACCCTTGTCATCGCGAACGCAGCGCGGCAATTCAGTTGGTAAAATCGCGAGCAGCAGGCCCTTTTATTTCAAATCAGAAATTGTATCAGCGATTTTATAGGACAGTTTTGCAATCAGCTTGCTCTGTGCGGCGACAATTGCGTCATAGTCCAGCGCGCCCGATGTGTCATGTGGGGTTGGCGCGGTGAACGTGTTCTTTTTCTGAACCATCACATCGCCACGTTCATTTGTGACCAGCCACCATGCCGACAACGTGATATCGCCATTTTCAACCGTATCAAATCGCACAAATTCAATCGAGACGTTGTATTTTGCGGCTTTGCGCGTGCCAATGCGTGACGGGCGCGCACTGATGTTTTTTGCGTACATATTCATGTTTTCAGAAATCACCACAGGCAGGGCGGCGTCCAGATTTTCAATCCAGCGGTCAAATTCCGCCAGTGTGATTTCTGTTGAATCATTGTGACGAACAACCATCTGGGGACGTGCAACCGATTGCGGCACAGAAACCGTGTCAATGGCGATGTTTGTAACGGTTGACGGGCCACGTGTCTGGGATGCAACAGTCGGCGTTGTCAGACCATAAAAACGCGATTGTGGACTGGTGTGACCACCGAAACAGCCCGCCAGTGCCAAACATGCGATGGACATAACTAAAATTTTGCTTTTCATCAATAACCTCCTTTGCCTTTCAGTAATGCTTCGGGGTGACGTTCCAAGTAATCACTCAGTCGTGACACCGCCTGTGCGGCGTCGCTGACGTCGCGAATCATTTTGTTCAAATCAGTAATGCTGGTCGATACCGGTTCGCCTAACGCGTTCACAACGCGATTGATGCCCGCGACCGCTGTAGTTGTTTGTCGCAACAGTTCTGGAATCGTCTGGTTCAAATTCTGTAACAACGCATTGGTGTTATTTGAAATATCTTGCAATGGAATCTTTTGCAGATTCTGGGACAGTTCGTCCAATATTGATGGAATGGTTGGAATTTCTGGGGCATCAATGCCGTATTTTTTCGCCAAGAATTTTGCCGGATACTGTGGGTAAAAATCCAATTCAATTATCATTTGACCGGTCAAGACGCTTTGACTTTGTAGTTTCCCTTTAAGCCCGTGTGCAACCAACACGTCCAGCCATTGTGCACCGTCCACAGAACCCACCGCGGCCTTTGTCGCACTGGTCACAACCTTGGTATCAAATGTGATATACACCGGAATGATAATTTTATCTTCGCTGTTCGGCATCAGTTGGATTTTTTCAACCTTGCCCACGGGAACACCACGAAAATACACTTGTGACCCCACAGACAAACCGCTGACCGACCCTTCAAAGAACAGTACAGGCGTCATTTCATTGTGGGTCAACCGCCCACCGAAAAAGAACCCCAGTGCCGCGATAATCAGTACCAGTCCAAATACCATGAATGCGCCGACCGCGCGTTTGTTTGGTTTTAACATTGTTGCCCCTTTGTGTTGCCGCGTGTCAAAAATTCAATGATTTCGCGGTTCTTGGTTGTTGCCAGTAATTTCTGTGGTGCGCCGCGTCCCGCAATGGAATGTGTTGCCGCGTCGATATAGATAGAATTTGTCGCGATGGACATAATTGAATCCAGTTCATGTGTCACCATAACAATGGTCGTACCCGCCCGATTGATATGCACAATTAAGTCGTCCAACTGCTTTGATCGTATTGGGTCAAGGCCCGCCGACGGTTCATCAAAGAATACAATCTCTGGATTCAGGGCCAGCGCGCGTGCCAGTGCCGCACGCTTTATCATGCCACCACTGATTTCCGTTGGGTATAAATCACCTGCATCCGTCAGTCCCACCAGTTCCAGTTTTTCCGCCACGCGTCGCGCAATCTGTTGCGGCGACATATCTGTTTGTAATTCCATGGGCAGGGCGACATTCTCCCCAACCGTCATTGACGAAAATAGCGCACCCGATTGGAACGATATACCAAACGTTTCCAGAATTTTATTTCGCGCTGCACCGTCTGCGTGCCACAGGTCGGTGTTGCCAACCAGTACAACCCCGCCGTCTGGTTGTTTCAGGCCAATCAAGGCCTTCATAATTGTGCTTTTACCACTGCCACTGCCACCCATAATGACGAATATATCACCACGATTGACGGTAAAGTTAATGTCCTGCACGATGACGCGTGGACCATACGCGATGGTCAAATTCTGGGCTGTGATAAAAGGTTCACCGTTTTTACGCATTTCGTTTATATGTCCAACCAATTAAATATCAGTGTCAGAATCGCCGTTACAACGATACACCACACAATACTGTACACCACCGCACGCGTTGTCGCGCGTCCAATTCCATCGGCACTGCGTTGCGTGTTCAGGCCACAATAGCACCCACAAATCGCAATGACCCAACCGTACACCCAACCGTGCAAAACACCGATTGCAAAGTTGTTAAACGTAATCCATTCAAAGGTCATTTTCCAATATTCTGTCATGGATACATTCATCAGTGTCAACGCAATGCATGCGCCACCCAGTATTCCAACAATGTCCGCAATGATGGTCAGTATCGGCATCGTAATTGTCAACGCCAGCACGCGTGGCAGTACCAAGAAATCCATCGGTCGTACACCCATCGTGCGCAATGCGTCGATTTCCTGATTTACCTGCATAGAGCCAATTTCGGCGGCATATGCCGCACCAGTGCGCCCTGACATAATAATGCCCGTCATAATTGCGCCCAAAATGCGGGTTGTCGCAATCGCTAACAGGGCGGCAACATAAATTTCCGCACCGAACATTTCCAACTGCATCACACCGACAAAGGCAATAATGACACCAATCATAAAACTGATTAAACACACAATCGGCACGGCACGAATCCCCGCCTTTTCCAGTTCGCCCCATAAATCAATTTGGCGAAATACCGCGCGCCCACGCATTGCGCGACCAACACTGGCAAATACCGCGCCACAGAATTGCAATCCATCGCGTGCATGCGCTAACATACGCAACGTATAGTCGCCCACGGAATCACAGATATTTTGTGCCCAAGATGTTATTTTTGACTGCCGCATATTCCTACATTTGAATGATTAAATTTTATAATAATTTACGCACCTAAGTCAAACATAAAAGATTTGACAATTTTCGTACCCGCGCGCAAAATATCACGTATGAAGAATAACGAATATAAAACAAATGTTATGCGCACTCTGGACACACATAAAACACCGTATAATCATTATTGCTATGCCGATACGCCGGCACTGTCGGGCGCGGATGTCGCTGCGGCATTACACCAGAATCCGCATCAGGTATTCAAGACATTGGTTACCGTTGCACGTTCAAACAAGTATTACGTTTTTATGTTGCCGGTCTGTGCCGAATTGGATTTGAAACGTGCCGCATTAGCGGTCGGGGAAAAGGCGATTGATATGTTGCCAATGCGTGAATTGTTACCATTGACGGGTTATGTTCACGGCGGGTGCAGTCCGATTGGTATGAAAAAACAATTTCAAACGGTTGCCGACACGTCCGCACACAATTTTGAAACGATTATATTCAGTGCCGGCAAAATCGGCTATCAGGTAGAGGTTATGCCCGACGCACTGGCAAAAATCATTCCGCTGAAATTCGCAGAAATCTGTGCCTAGTTGCCATGCGTCGCTGCGTTTCGCTTGGATTTATTGCGAGCGTAGCGTGGCAATCCAGTTGATAATGCTGCGCCGAATGGCGCACAAAAAATCTATTATCTATGCTCTAAAAAATGTCCGCGCGGGGCGGACATTACAAACTATTTTGCTGCTTGGTCATAATAACAATCAACACTCAATCTGTATTTGCCGATGGTGTTGGTTTTCAGACCATTGGTGTCTGGCACCTTGTGTGAATATGAATCGCCCTTGCTCAGGTAGCAACTGCTCTGTCTGGCATTACTGCCCGCTGTTGATGTGCTTGACCCATCCAACGCAGTTGGACATCGAAGACAGGGTGGAGCAAATGATGTATCGGAGTTGTCTTTGGTTATTATTGCATTATCATCATTCATATAATACCCCGCCGTGCATCGATACTGGTTGCGCGTGACACATTTGCAGTTAGTTTCGTCCAAAAATTTATATGTCCGAATCTGATAATTGCCCCCCCGCACAGCCTTCCACTGAGGCAATAATGAATTTGCGCAAGTCAGAGTGCATGAATCATCACAGGTCTTATATGTAAAAGAGCACAATTCCAAGGTTCCCGATGTTGTCGTATAGCTTGCCGTACCACTGGCCGATGTCGATGTATAACCATCTTTACATGTTTTGCATTCATCTATGCACACCGATGCAGCCCCACTGCCTTCGTTGCCATAACAAGACCTAGTGGTCGTCAAACAGTTATCTGCCTGTGTGAATTTTGTTGCAGAGCCACTATTATTGACAGCACAAAGCATAATGAATGGCAGTGGTCCTTCAATATCTATTTTGGTGTTTGCGGCCATTGCGACACTTGCGCCAGTGACGCAAATCAACAGAAAAAATACACGCGATATACTGCGAAACATTTCACCCAATCCTTGACAGTAAGTATAACAAAAAAGATTGTTGTATGCTAGTGTCGATTTAGCACGCCATTAAAGAATCCCAGAATGTCGTTTTGGACATCAGCATAGTTTGTGTCCAACAATAACTCATGCCGCGCGTGCGGATAAATAATCAGCGTCAGATTGTTCATATTATGACCCTGATATGCCCGGTACAATGACCGCGCCAATCGGGCGTTTATACTGACGGTGTCGCGATTGCCACTGATTATCAGTAACGGAATTTTGCGATTGGCCATTCCAGGCAAATGCATCAGGTTGCGAAACAGCGAATAATAAAATCCATATGAAAAATATTTCGCACGCAGTGGATCCGAATCGCGCAGGGCAACCTGATGCGCGTCCCGCGTCAGGTGTCGTGCGGCGTTGCGTCCACGTATGGGTAAAAACAGTTCGATTGCGCGTGCTGGCGCGTTTGCGCCAAATATGCGTTGTCCAATCCATGCCATCGCCGTCCCAATACCCAGCATACTGCGCGGGTATCGCGCCGAACCCGACATACAAACGCCCGCCGCACACAGGTCAGATTCCTGTATAATGCGTTGCGTAATAAAACTGCCATAACTGTGGCCAAAAATAAATACGGGTAAGTTGTATTTCTGACTCAGGTATTTCAAAATTGCCAATTCATCAGAAACAATGTCCATAAATAAATCAGAACTGCACCCAACACGACCAATGTTTTGCGCACTACCGGCAGTGTGCCCATGACCGCGATGGTCATCACCAAACACGATATAGCCGTTCTGGTTCATATATTTGGCAAAGCGCGCGTATCGCCCGACATGCTCGTCCATGCCGTGAATAATCTGAACCACGCCAATGGGCCGTCGAACGTTGCCCCACAACGTGCAACGCAGCCGCATTCCGTCACAGGCAATCAATGTTTGTGTTGTCATGGTATCATGTACCCCTTGGGTACGATGATACAGGAATATACGTCCACCGAACAATAGGTATGTATTCTGGGGGCGGGGCGCAAATTACGCGTTTGCACCAGCGATTGTGCCACTGGCCCACGCCCAGTGCAGGTTGAAGCCGCCCAAATCACCCGTGATATCAATAACCTCGCCGGCAAAGAACAGGCCACTGCGCAATTTTGATTCCATGGTGCGCGATGATATCTGGTCTGTGGCGACGCCACCGCGTACGACCTCTGCACTGCGCAGGCCATGATATGTATACGCATCACGCGCAATGACAATGTGTTGCACGCGCAGGGCAACCTGACGCAGGTCTGTGTCGCGAATGTCGGCGATATTACGTGCGTCACCACGCGCAATCCACTGGGCCACACGTGCGGGCATATATTGCCCCAAAATCGTGGCCACGTTTCTGCGTCCATCGGTGCGCTTTGCACGCGACAGTATGTCAAATGTGTTTGCGTTCGGCATCAGGTTTATAATCCAAGCTGCATCTGAATTGCGCACGGTCGCGCGATACACCGCTGGACCGCCGATACCAACATGCGTGAACAGCATGTCGTCTGCAATCACATCACGACCAATGGCAATTTTGACTGGCAACGATATGCCTGCCAGTGTGTCTGGGAATGCGTCCGTTGCAATCGCGCACAGGGCGGGGCGCACGGGAACTATTTTATGACCAAAATGTTTCGCGATTTTGTATCCAATGTCGCTTGTCCCCAGTGTTGGGAACGACACGCCGCCCGTCGCCACAATCACAGACGCCGCCACATAATCGCCAGATGCGGCGTGAATAATAAACTGCCCATCGGTAAATTCAACAGATTCTACGGCATCATTTTGAATGATTTTTGCCGCGCGCGCATCCGCTATCAACGCATCAATAATCGCCCGCGCGCCATCGGCACAGAAATATTGCCCCGCGCTTTTTTCTGTCCATGCGATATTGTGCCTGCGCGCCCAATCCAAAACATCGTCGCACGTCACACGCGCCAATGGCCCACGGACAAAGTCAGGATTTTCGCCAAAGTATCGATTGTGTCCCGCCGCCGCATTCGTAAAATTGCACCGCCCACCACCAGATGCCGCAACCTTGCGCAATGGGGTATTGCCCATATCAATCACCGCCACATTGCGCCCGCGCGCCAGTGCCACATGCGCCGCCGCCATACCTGATGCGCCTGCGCCAATAATCATAACATCATATTTTCTCATAATGATTATTTTATCGTGGTGTGCATAAAAAATCCACGGCAAAAACAACCTGCCTATTTGGACGGTTTGTTGTTTTTACCACGCCGTGTATCCAACATTACATGTGCGGTCGCACTTCTTGCTGGATGCGTTCCATTTCAGAAAACCGGTTTCGTCTGAATATCCATCAATGCTACAAATCGGCTGGCATTCGTTGTTTTCCAGATTATACATTTCGCCCTGATATATGCACGACGCAATTTCGCATTCGCGGACGTAGCTGCTAACTGCTTGATTGCCATCGTCGTCGTATTTGTTTTTGCACTCGCCACAAAGTTGTGTTGCATCGCGGCTCAACCCTGGGTCATTAGTATATCCCGCATCACAAGACGTCGCCTCGCAATCGCCCCATTTGCCAGTGGTATCATCCCACTCCTTGATGCCCGTTCCGTGTTCAACGCTGCACAGTTGCTGGCCATATATGCACGTATTACCTATCTGATAAAATCCTTTGTCTTCGTCGCAATACATAAGCGTACACGTCGTACACCGTGCCGTATACGCGTCGCCCCTTGCGTCATAGTTACACGTTTGCGTACCGCTGCCGTTTGTAATGTCGCACGCCAAATCGTCCATATAGCAATCCGCGCTGGATGCGCTGGTATCAGTCAAGGTCATGCCGTCTGACTTGCATTGGGCGCGTTCAGTATTGTTCGTGCTGTAATAGCCAGAACCAACAGCGTGGCAATCGGGGGTGGGGGCGCTGCTGTCGGCCAGCCAATACCCCGCATCGCACGATGTTATGACTTTGTTGCGACAATTCGCCGTGTAATCCGATGTCGTTGTGTCATAGTCACATGTCTGTGTGCCACCGCCATGGGTTGCGGTATATACAATATCTGTTTTATAGCAATTCTGCACAGCGTTCGCGTTCTGCTCTGAATGAACCGCGCCACCAGATGTATATCTAGGGCATGCCGTTTGGGTCAGTGCGCCGTCTGCAGACCAATAACCATCCTGAACTGCGCCGCACTTGGGTTGGTCTGGTGCTGTTGGTTTCTGGTACCAATAACCATCTTTGCATGTCTTGACCGTGCGAATCTGACAATAGTCATACTTTTCTGTGGCGGTTTGGTAATAACATATTGCCGATGCCGTACCATTCTGGAATCCAGCATAATCGTCGTACAGTTTATAGCATTGTGTTATGGCGGAATCGCCCGCATTACTCAAACCACCGTCTGGACATGCCACTGGATCTGGGTCGCAGTGATAGTTTTCTGGACATGTGCCGCCACCCCATATACAGGTTGGACTGGTTGAATAATTATTTGATGCTTTATAACCGGTGTCACAGATTGCCCGATATGTACATGTCGGATATGTAGCACCATCGTAATATCGCGCGGTCTGAACGTTTTCTAAGCGACCGTTTTCGATTGTCCCAGGGGTGGGACATTCAACGTAACACGCTGCTTTCGCAGTTGCATCAGGATTGGACTTTGCAGCTCCATACTCGGGGGCGGGGCATTCTGAGGCACAGCCCGCAACGCCTTCGATTGCGGTACCTGTGCCCGGACAGTATTTGCCCGATGGGCAATCAACATGCGATGTGCCGTCATAATACTTACCCACCTGGCATGTAACATCTTCTTGTGATGCGCCACCATCACCCCAAACGCAAGTTGGTGCGGTTGTGTAATCGTTCTTGGCAACATAACCGGTGTCACAGATTGCCCGATATGTACATGTCGGATATGTAGCACCATCG
>CAVGNU010000017.1:0-17114 GCA_963630775.1 Bacteroides fragilis
GTTCTCCTCCTGTGGAGGAGTACCCGAAGGGGGAGGTGGTCTTTTGTCTGAAAGCATATAATTACTGGCTCTCTCGACCACCCCGTCCTGCGGACAACCCTCCATGGAATCACCCACAAAATTTATCAATTTTGCGGGGCCCGATAGAGGGGAATTTAGTATGTTCTAGAAATACCGTCATTCTGTGGTTTGTCCCCAAAAAATCTATTATCTATTCTCTATTATCTATGCTCTAAAAAACGCCCCGTGGGGCGTTTTTTAACATTTGCTATTGCGATATGTTATGTCAACCTTGCGACATGATTCTTGTGCGCCATTCAGCGTGCATTCGGTTTGGCCGCTCCCGCTGGCCTGAATATTTTGTACCGACAGGCCGGCTGATATCAACGCCGCCTTGACCGCGTTGGCACGATTCACTGACAGGTTATCGTTTAACTTTGCATTGCCAGTTTTGTCGGTGTGACCAACAACCGTGATGCAGTAATCAGAACTGTCACCCGTTGCGACAGATGTTTTTACCTGTGACGCAAACGATGTAATTGTGTTTTTTGCCGCTGGCGTCAGTGTTGATTTGCCCAACGCAAACAGATTCTTGGCCGGCAACACAATACGTTGTGCCGGCATTATGCTGGTGGCGACTTGTGCAATCAGGCCCGTTGATTGTTGCGTTATTTGGGGTAGTGTGGCCAGCGTTGGATTATTGCGCACACATTGACCGCCATCTATGGCGAAACCAATTGTTGGGCATTCGCACTTTTGACCATCAGCGGACAGCTGAAATCCGTTTTGGCATGAACACGTGCCGTCGCTTGCAACCGATATGTTCGGGTCGGACGTATCACATTTTGCGTTTGGTGCGGGGACAACGCATTTGCCATCTTGGACAATGCGGTCAGATGGACAGGCCTCGCACATGTTAGAATTGGTGTTGAATACCATCTTGTCCTTGTTCTTGCATTCGCAATTTGGGTATGTGCCGGTGGTATCAGATGGACATGTTATGCTGGCCTCGCTGTCGGACAATTTTGCAACGTCGGCCTGTAATTTATACAGGGGGGCGTATCTCGCAACGATGTCGTCACTGCGATTTTGTTTCGCAGCCCCAGAATTTACCGCAACATTTGCAACCAAACTGGCGGCGGCACCAACGCCCGCTGTGATTGCGCCGGTCTGTAATTTCTGGGTTGTTTCACTTTTTTGTGCGTTCCATTTTTGTGCGTCTGCGCCCGTTGGGTCGGTCAGTGCACGCGACAAACTGGCATATGTACCGTTGGTGATGCCCGTGGATTCGTCGTCATACAGACCGGTTGATGCCTTGTCCAAAATGACCTGTGATTCAATGCCAGCGGTTAGGCCCAATGCCTCTTTGCGGGTCTTCAAATCATCAGCCAACGTTTTGTATTCGTTGTACAATGCCAACAGGTCGTTGCCCCCAGGCAATTCAACCTCTTTATCGCCACCACTGATATTGCGGCCCATGCCATAGTCACATTTGAATGTGGCCAGATATGCGGTCATGTCGGCCTCGGCCGCGTCGTCGGCCTGGCGTTCCGCCAGTGCAGATGCCGCCATCTGTGCACCGATACCGGTTGCGCCAATACCGGCCGCACCAATCAGTTTGTTGGCGGTGGATTGTTCCTTGGCCTTTTGTGTGTTGTAATTTTCACGCAGTTCTTGGGTCTTGGCTGCGGATTGTTTGGCGTTCAATGTTGGCTTTGATTTTTCAGTGCATGATAATTTGTCGGCACTGACGTTATAATCGCTGGTGCATTCGTCAATTATGCATTGTTCGGAATTTGTTTCGGCGTTCCATTCACGGTGTGCAGTTTTTGCGTTGGCGGGCATCGGTTTGCAGCCGCCACTGATTTCAACGCATTTGCCACCAGATACCTCATAGCCACCATCGCATTCGGTTGCACTGCATATGCCACGCTTTAATTCACCCGCGGTTGCATGGGGAATTGCCGCGATTTGTTCGGTGCTGCATGGGCCATCGCTGGGAACGCATTTTCCGCCGTCCAGCATATATTTGGAATTGCATTTTTTGATAGTGCATTCCAACGCCGAACCATTCATTTCATACTTTGCGGATTTGGCATTCGCGTCGCCCGATTGGCAATCACGTCCAACCATATCGTCACAGCCATCCTTGGTCGCGTTCATGACATAGCGCGGGCCATCACAGATAATTTGTTCGCACGCACCATTTGACAATTTGTATTCGGCAACGCACGCGGTCGGTACGCAGTGAACGCCCGTGCCATCAGAATTTCGTGCGGTGTTACCGGCAGCGGCGTGCAAGGGGGCCAATTCATCAGCGGTGCAGGCGCGGCTGACCCACTGGGCGGAGACAACAACCTCGTCCAAGAGAATGTTGCAATTTAATACAATTTTGGAATTTGCGCTTGACGCAGGAAGTGTCTTTGATGTACAACCCGTAAAACTGATTTCCAGTGGGTCGTTGCTGTCGACGTTTGATAATGAAAACGCACCGTCAGCATCCGTGACCGCATATTTGTTTGTTGCGTTTTTATTCAATATCATTGCACCAGGCAGTGGTTGGCCACTTTCGTCCACAACCGACCCAGATACACTGGTCGTGGCGGCGAATGCCGGCACAGAAAACAAAATCACAAAGATTCCAGTTAAAAATTTTTTCATTATTTATATTGCCCGCATTCTTGTTCAATTTTTTTATTTATAAATTCTGTTTGTGCGCGATCAAATGCATCGTTACTGTCGATGACCCCTTCGGCATCGGTGGCGGATGCGGCGGCCATTTCACGTTGCAGTAATCCGGCAAATTCAGCATCGTTTGCAAAATTCCAATTCTTGGAACGGACGCTTTCTGCACAGTTATCATATTTCTGTTGTGGCGTTTCCATTTTTTGCACATTCAGCGCGGTGGGCGATAAATCCAATTTTTCGTTTCCGATTGCGGCCAATTCTGCGTTTTCTGCGTCGGCGATTTCTTTGTCAATTTCTTGGTCAAGATCTTTTGAAACTTGACGTTCTGTTTTTTTCAACAGGCGATTCATTTTTCTGTCGTCCGCGGCGCGTGTTGTGTCGGTCTTTGTATCGTCGGCATTGCTGTCAGATGTGGCGACTGATTTCGTGTCCGATGCTGTTTCAGATTTTGGTGATGCGTCTGATGACGATGCGGCCTTGTCGTTTATTTCGGCTTGTTCTTTTTCGGCATCTTTCAGGGCATTCTTGGCCTTTTGTGTGTCGATTGCACGACCGATTGCGCCCGATGTAATCGCCCCCGTCGCCACACCAATGCCGGCCCCCAGCATACCAGTTGTTGCGGATGTTTGGCTGCGTGTCAGGCGGTACGCATTTTCTTTGAATGTTGTGATGTCAATACCGAACCAGTTCTGGTCGCAGTCAAATGTTGAACCGGCGTATGCTTTCTTGGACGCATATGGAACGTCACTATTGTTCGCCCAGAAATTGACGGTATAGACGCAATCTAAACTGCGTTCATCAAACATTGCGCCCAAACGTTTGCATACCGTTGCCATTTGGTCGCGTAATGCATACAGGCGTTTTTCATCGGATTGAATTTGAACCTCGGCCCCTTGGCGCAGGGTTGCAAACACGCCCATTGTACGGCTGGCCAGACCACTGTCGGCCGCGCGACATTCTTCGGCGATGCTGGCGCATGCGCTGATGGCGTTATCGCCCGCTGATTTGCCCAAACATTTTGAATATGTATTTCCGCATTGATTGGTTATGCATTTGTTGTAACGATTGCCACAATCCAAGATTTTATTGTACGATGCCAACAGGGCGTTCAGGTCACGGTCGGCCTTGATTTCTGTGGCAAACAATTTGTATTCGTTGCCGGTGCATTCCGTGTCGCGACGGCACGCATCCATTTTTGTGCCCCATGTCGTGTCGGTGTCGCCACTGCATTTTGTAAAATCGTTACCGCATTTGTTTTGCATGCATGCGCGCAATGTTGTGTCGCACGCATTTTGACCGCTGGCCGACGATTTGGTCGCCGATGCATTTGCGGTGTTTGTTGTGTCGGCGGCATCCAGCGCGGCACGCTGGCGACGGATTTGTTCCGCCAATTCTGTGTCAGATGAATTATTCGATGTGGTCGCGCCAGATGAATTGATTGCAGATGCAAATTGTTCACTCTTGTCCGTAATGACGATATCGTCTGTCGTGGTATTTTCGGTATCTGATATTTCAGGTTCGGGCTGTGCGGTTGCGGTATTGTCCACCGTGGCATCAGACGCGGTGGTGTCATTATTTGCGTTTGCCGAACTGGTAATATTTGCAGACATTGTTGGCATTCGTGATGCAATGCTGACGCGTGGGGCGGTGCGCGATGTCGTATTGCGCTGAACCACGGCGGACAAAGCGTCCGTACATGCGACGATGCACACCAGTGCGATTGCACTGATTTTAATCCGTTTATAAAAATCCACTGTTACTTGCGTCATTTATATTGTCTTTGTTTATTTCAGCACACTGCACGCCAATTCATAGAATTTGCATAAACTGGCGGCTATGGATTTTTCAGATGATGCGTCGCTGGCGGCGCATTTGTTCGGCATATTGTTATCGCATACCGAATTGATACACGCGTCGCGTCCCGCATTGTTGGTACAGTTTGCGCGTGCCGTTGCCAATTTCTGGGTGCGGGCGTTCTGGTACGATTCAACAATGCCGTTGATAGTGTTTTGTGCGTTGGCCAAGAATCTGTCGCGGGTGGTAATCATCGTACTGCGAATATTTGCGGTGTATTCATCGCACCCCGTGGCCAAAACACTGCACGTTGCGAACGCTGCGTCAAAATCCGCGCTGTCTGCGCATTGGGCATAGTTTGCGCCGCAATGTTTGGTTTCTGTCATGCATGCGGTGATGTCGGTTGTGCATTTGGATTGACTGGCCGGCTGTGCTGCCGCAATCGCCAATGCGGATATTTCCGCGCTGATACCCGCTGCGCGACATGATTGTTCAATCAAACTGTCGTATGCATCAGATGCGTTTTCCGCGGTGCAACCGTCAACGCGCGCGATGCATTGGCGAATTGCCCATGCATATCGCGCCGATGGGGCGTCGGGTGCATTCTGTAATTCCTTGGCCGATAAATTGTATTTTGCAGATGTGCCGACCGATACACTGCGCATAGTATTGGTTGGTGTGCCGGCGTCGGCCGTGCCACAATATTGGCAACGTGCGGCCGGATTAGACGATACGTTGATTGCACATACAGAATCCAAACACCGTGTCAAATTGGCAATGCTGCACGCCGCGTGCACCATATTTGCATGCACCGCGCCCAGTGCGATTGCCACCGAAAAAATATAGATGCTGTTTTTCATTTCTCTCTTGTCTGGTAAATTATATCAAAAAAGGGCAGGGCGCGCCAACAAAAAAGTACTGGAAAAATTAGTATCTTGACAAAAGTAATGTTTTGTCCTATATTGATGACGATATAAATAACAAAGGTGCAAAAATGGCAACAAAGAAATTGAACAAGAAAGTTTTGGCACATGTTGGGGCGGGTATTGCGGCAATCGCGCTGTTGGCGTTTGGTATTACCCAGTGCAGCAACAAACAATCCGCCCGTGCTGATCGCGATAATTATAAAAGTGCGTATGAAAACCTGAATGGTCAGGTCGAACGCTTGACAGATGAAAATGCGGCGTTGCGTGATTCATTGGATTACACGGCGGCCAAATTAAACGAATGCGAAAAGGGCAAACGTTGTGTTCGCACGCAGACGCCGGCCAAGAAAAAATCACAGCCGAAAACGGTGCAACCAAAAAAAACGCAACCAAAAACAGAGCAACCAAAAACAGAGCAACCAAAAAAAACGCCTGCACAACCACAGCCAACGCAGCAACAGCAATGTGCGCCTGCGCCATGTGACGGGAACAAGGTTATTATTCGTGATGATGCCCAAAATAGTGGTACAATCGTCGTGGGCAATAATAACAATGTCGTTGTTGTGAATAATAATGCAAAACAGGCCGCGGCGGACACTGTAAAGCGTGTTCATACCATTACCGCGACACGTATTTGGTATTCCAAGGTAAAAGTGAAATAATTTTTGCCCCATCAAATGAAAACAGTCCGCTGTCGGGCTGTTTTTTTTATAGACAGATAAAATAAATCTGTGCTATGATGTTGCGTACAGAGAGAATTTGTATGAAATACATCAGAATTTTAGTATTGTCATTGTTGTTTTTGCCGTTTGCGGCGCGGGCGGCATCGTCTGAATTTATGGTTGCGGCGCAACTGTTGTCGGCGGCCAAAAATGCCGATATTCAACAGGTTCAGGTATTGGTCAACAATGGCGCAAATGTGAATTTTGTAGATTCAACCGGCATGTCAATTGTGTGTACGGCACTGATGAATAATGACGTGCGTGCGGCGCAAATTTTGCAGATGTATGGTGCAGACGCATCAAATTGTGACCGGCAAATTAAACAGTACAGAACCAAGAATACAACCCGAACGGAATCAGGGGGGCTTTTCGGTGGGCTGTCGTCCGCCCAGAGCATGACATTGGCGGCGGCGGGGGCCGCCGTTGTTATTGGTGGACTGTTTTTATTGACCGATGTATTTGACCCAGGTAATGATAACAGTGCGTCATCCAGCACGGGGAATCGTGGTGACGACAGTACGGGTGGTGATACGACCAAGGCAACAGAAAAACTGGCAATCCCGTACGGGCCGGCAATGCCAACAGCGGCAACGGAATCTGCAAATTATGTGGATAATTTGAATTTATACAGTCCATCTGATACCGACAGTATCTTGGCCAAGAATTTCAAATTGATGAACAATATGGCGGGTGGAAATTACCTGTTGATGATGCGTGGGTATTCTGCGCTGGCACGTGGGTATATGGGTATGCGTACGTTGCGTGATTCTGCGCGCGCACCAGTTACGAATGATACGTTGGCACAGTATAATTTGGGCAGTACCGCTGTCGCCGGTGGGCGTCCGGTAAATGTCGGTTTGATTACAGCAAATGGTGTGAATGCAGCGGATACGTCGTCGTTGGGTGACAGATTGTTGCCGTGGACAACGTTTAATGGTTCGTCCCTGAATCAGGCCAGCACGGACATGGTGTCCAGTAAATACTATAATAACAAGATTACGATTGCCGCCGGCGCAACCGATTTGTCTGGTATGACCACAGCCGAAGATTCGTCCTTTGTTGGTGACTTTGATTTATCGGGATCTGGCACGGCAATCAACAACACATCAGCATCGGTGTTGGACAATCTGTTGGCAAAAATCATTGGTGGTAAAGAGGCCGGCTATGCCGACGCAGATTATATGGGATTTATGCCCAATGGCCAAATGTCGATATTCAGAACTGGCGGTGGGCGTGGGTACGTCAGTATGACGGAAACAAATGCGGGATCGTATACCATGGCGGGGGACACATTGGCCACGGGCGATACACTGACGTTGGACGGAACAACATATACGGTGACGCGTACGGGGAATGCCATTGTGGCGACGGACGGCACAACAACATACAACGGGTATATTGGTGCCGATGGCGCACTGTATATGAATGATGCAGCATACACGTTGGCGGACAATACAATCACACAGGTTAAAAAGTTAGACGACATTGATTACTTTAATTACAAGGCACTGTTGAAATCGGGCGCGTTGTGGGCGGCGGGCGACTTGTCGGGCGGGCGTTCTCGTCCAGATATCATTGCAAATGCGTCTGTGATTTCGCCGTTGCATTCGCGTGATGCCAAGACAATTGATGATGTGTTGGCGGTCAGTATAGATGACACCACCCAGTTGCAGGCCGCATTTATAAATTTTGTGAATCAATATTATGATGTAAATACGACCGATGGTGTTGATGGTGCGGACGCGTTGCCGGGGACTGATGCGTATTCGTTCTTTAATGGTTTGGGATCAACGTTTTCGCCGTTGGTAATTTTCTCGACCGGTGCATTTGAAACAGACAGCGCGTGGTCTGGCAAAACGTTAGAGGCGACATTTGAAAATTCCGCGCCATTAGTTTTTCCGAACTTGGAACATCTGTTTATGTCGGTTGTTGCGGTTGGCCAAACGGGAACCAAGGGGACAACCACGGCGGAAAGTGTTTCTAGTTATTCGCCCAATGGTACATATGCGCTCAGTCAATGGTCAACCAACAACGGTACGTCGGACGATACGTCTGATGATAAATATTACAAGGCGCGCGCATGTGGTGCGGCGGGACGCGGCACAGCGAGTATTGATCCGTGGTGCTTTGCGGCAACGGGGCTGACCGACGAATTGGCGGTGGCGGCGGCGGCCGGTGCGGCGGGCGCGGTAAAATCCGCATTTGATTATATGAATAACAAGCAGTTGTTTATGCTATTGGCGTTGACGGCCGATGGGCCATTCTTGGGTTCGACCGATACCGGCACATCAATGACCAAAGATGCGTTGATTTCATATTTGAAGAGCATGTACACATTGCCAAATGAATATGACGCGCGTTGGCGTTCGGGTGGCGAAAATTATCTGGACGTATTCAAAGAGGTGTTTGGATATGGCCTGATAAACGTTGCACGTGCGACCACACCGGCCAAGAAATTGTATTATTACACAGATGGCAAAATTGTTTCCAGCAGTGGTAATGCATACTGGCGTGCGGCGACCAATACCGTGTTCCGTACATCGTCGGCGTTCAGTCCACGTATGGCAACAATCAGTGCACCATTCTTTGATAAACTGGAAAGTATTGATGGCGAATTGGCATTGCCACGTATTTGGAAAAATGAATTTGCGGTTGGCACGCAATCGCGCCGTGGGCTGTATATGGGTGATGTGTTGGGCGAATTTCGCGTTGATAATCGCGCTGCACCACGCACGCAAATTGGCAATATTGGATTTTCAATGACGACGTCACCGCGTGCATATGATGACAATATGGGTGGGTTGGACACGTTTCAGCTGGACTATGCACGTGGCGCATGGAATTTTGCCGCGGGGTATCAGCATCACCTGACCGACGGGGCGTCACGCTTTGATGGTATGTCAAATCCGATTTTGAATTTGGCATCAAATGCGGTTACGACTGATGCGATTTATAACAGTGGTCGCTGGTCATTTGGTGCACGCGCGTTTTCTGGTGCGATTACCGATGAAGAACTGTTGGAAAACGATCCAACGATTTCATCACAGTATGCGCCGGCGCGTTTGGGGCTGATTTCGGGCGCACAATCGCACATCGCGTGGCGTGGTGATAAATTTAGTTTTACAACCGCGTTTGGTAATGCGCATGAATCAGATACTTTGTTGGGGGCCCAGACGGGGGGACTATTGAATCTGGGGGCTGGCGACACAATGTATATTGATTCTGAATTGTCATACCGACCAACAGACGATTTAACATTGCGTGTGCGTGGGACATTTGCCCGCACAACGTCAGATATGGCGGCGGGTGCGGTTATTATGGGGATGTCGGACATTTATTCAGACGCGATTGCGGCCGGCGTGGATTGGGGGAACTTTAATTTCACGGTGGCACGCCCATTGGGGGTAAATCGGGGCACAATGCAATATTCATATACGGACTATGATTTGACAGAGGTTGCTGATGGCAAATACGACATTGTTATAACAAATGCTGGTGTTCGCGATATTGATTTGACCCCCGAAAACCGAGAGGTTCGTCTGACCGCGACATATCGTCATGCACTGGGTGCGTTTACAGATGGTGCGATTGGGTTTATATATCGTGTGAATCCAAACCATACCAGCGCATTTGGGAACGAGTCCATCTTTATGCTGAAATTGAACCATCGGTTGGGCGTATAATCCGTTTGACAAAAACAGATGGCGTGGTAATATTTGTCAAAGACCAAAGGCAAATATTATGAAATTTTATTCTTGTGTTGAATATATCAAGGATTTTTTTAATGGCACGTCCGCGCGTCCATTGGCGATAACGTCGGCGTCAGACGCGGAATTATTGGCCGATTTGTGCATTGATACGGGATTTTTACGCGCGCATAATGGGGTACCATATTTTTATTGCTTTTTGCATCACGTCGCAGATATAGATGTGGGCGAATACTTGTTGCGTCGCAATGGTTTCTTGCCACGTCAGCATGTCAGCCGCTATATGGGGTGGAAGTCGCGTGCGTTGCGTATTCCTGAATCATCGTTTGCAGGCAATAAAGCAAAAGTGCAGTTTTTGAAATCTGTGCATACCAATGCTGCAAACCGCCCGCCGCACGATTACACGCAACAGATTGCATAAGTTCGTGCTGAAATGGCCCAGAAAACAAAATAAAAACGCCCCAAATGGGGCTGTTTTTATTTACATACCACAACCATCGCTGTGCGCAGGACATTGTCACCGAACATATAACCGGCCTGCATTTCAGACACGATTGTATTTGGTGCCGGTGCGGGATTTGCGTTCGCGGGGGCGGGCACAACCTGAATCGCATTATGGAATTGTGGATTCAACACTTGACCCACGGAATCAATTTTTACAATGCCGATTTGCGCAAACGCAGATTCCATTGCGCGTGCCATGGATTGAATGCCGGTATCATCTGGTGCGTGTTTTTGTGCAGCGACAATGGCGTCCATAACGGGTAAAATTTCCTTGGCCACGTTCATTGCGCGATTGCGGGCACGTGATTCCGCATCCAATGTGGCGCGGCGACGTGTGTTTTCCAGTTCGGCAACGCTACGCAAATATTTGTCGTTCAGTTCGTTAAACTCTGCCTTTAACGCATCCAGTTCCGCGGCGGCGTTATTTTGTTCGTCATCAGCGGCCGCGTCGGGCGTTATGTCCGCGGCCGCGTCGGCTGGTGCGGTGGCACTGTTTTTGGCCGTGTCAACCGATACGGTTTCGATTTCTACTTCTTTTTCTGGTTTGTTTTCGTCTTGCATAATTATACCTGTCAACTTGTAAGTGCAGGGTGGGGCGCGCCCACCCATGCAAATGTAACCTTATTTCACACTGGTTATTATAGGTATGAAATCATCAGGTTTCAAGGATGCGCCACCAACCAATACACCATCAACGTGCGCAATTGACATAATTTCGGCGGCATTTGTCCCCTTGACACTGGCACCATACAGTACTGGTGTGCCATCCAGCCCCATATCGGTCAATGTATTTGCAATCAATGTGTGCGCCGCCACGATTTCGTCCGCTGTTGGGGTCAGACCCGCGCCAATCGCCCAGCGTGGTTCGTATGCAACAATAACGTTACGTGCGTTCGATGGCACAGATTCCCGAACGCCTGATTCAATAATAGCCATTGTTTTACCGGCCTGTTTTTCGTCCATTGTTTCGCCAACGCAAATAATCGGGGTCAATCCTGCTGCGATTGCGGCGGTGGCTTTTTGACGGACGATGTCGTTTGTTTCGCCGTGGTACATGCGGCGTTCGCTGTGGCCAACAATTACGTATTTTGCGCCTGTGTCCGCAATCATGGGGGCGGAAACATCGCCCGTAAATGCACCATGGTCGTGGGCACTGACGTCTTGCGCGCCCAGTGCAACATTTTCAGAATGCGCCCCCAGCATCGTGAACGGCACGCACAGAATTACGCGGTTGTTTGTGACAATATCACGCAACGCGTGCAGCATATTTTCCAACGCTGCGCGCGTACCATTCATCTTCCAATTACCTGCAATAATTTTCATGGTTTTTCCCTTTTTTTCGTTGATTTTTCTGATACTGTTTTGCTATGGTATCGCAAAAGGGGATTAAATGCTAGAATATTTACGTAATGCAGCAGACAAGCCAGTGGCAAAAGTTTTAATTGCTATTTTGGCTTTTTCTTTCGTTGGTTGGGGCGTTGCCGAATGGATTTTCGGCGGTGGGCGCAGCGACACTACATTGGTTCATGTCGGTAATGCCGACGTCACCATGCAACAGTTTAATGTTGAAAAATCGCGTCAAATGGCGCAAATGACCCGTGAACAACAGCGGGCGGTCTATACCGATGCGCAGACGGGGACGCAATTCACCGCCCGCGTTTTGGGTGATTTGTCAACCCAACGTATGGTTGAAAATCGCGCAGACGATTTAGGTTTTGTCGTGACCGACGGTCGCATCGCGCGCGAAATTCGCGAATTTCCAGAGTTTCAGCAAAATGGTAAATTCTCGGCATATTTGTTTGATGCCGTGTTGGCGAACTCGGGCTATACCGAGGCCGCCTTTGCAGATGTCCTGCGTAATCAGGTTTTGCGTGGTTATGTATTGGGGCCAATTGCCGTACCGATGAATGTGCCAAAATTTGCGCTGGACGCGGTATACAACGCCAGATACGGCCAGAAAAAGGTTGAGTACGCAACGGTAAAGTTTTCTGATTTCAAGGTCGGTAAACCAACCGATGCCGAATTACAGGAATATTATGCCGCGCATCCGCAAATTGTTCCGGAACATCGTACGGTTTCCTATGTGCTGATTCCGGCCGATATGTCAAAGCCCGACAGTTATGATGCCGCATACGCCACCGCGCAAAAGGTCGAAGATGACATTATCGCGGGTGAATCTATGGCAACTGCGGCAAAACGTCACAATGCGAAATACGTATCATTAAAATCATTTGCGGCGGATGCGCGTCCGGCGGATGCGATACTGACTGATAAAATGGTCGCAAAAATCTTTGATATGGATGCGGGGTTGGAAAGCGAACTGATCGAAACCAAGCATGGTTTTGTAATTGTTCGTGTTGATAAAATTACGCCGCAACACAATGCCGAATTTGCGTCGGTAAAGAAGAACCTGATTGCTGATTGGCAGCGTGACGCCCAACGTAAACAGGCATACATTCGTGCGAATGAAATCTTGGTCGATTTGAACCAGAACGGCAAGTTCGCTGATAAAAAAGCGGCGGCGAAATCTGCGACTGTATCACGCACATCAGGCGCGCCAACAGATGTGTTGGTTGCTGCGTTTAATTCGGGCGCGAATGCGAATTCAATCGTCAATGCCGCAGATGCGTTCTATGTATTGCGCGTGGGCGAATTTGTCGCGCCCAAGGTTGATACCAAGAAAATGGCTGATTTGCGCAAAGAATTGGCATCGACCCAATCGCGCGAAATCACCGACGATTATAATTCGTTCCTGATTCGTACATACCCCGTGAAAATAAATCACAAGGTTTATGACAGATTTTTCACAAAATAAATAATGAAACGCCCGCTTGGGCGTTTTTTAGTCGGGGGTGGATATGATAACAAAATGGGCGGATGGAAAAAATCGGTGCATGTGGGCAAATCCGAATAATCCAGAATACATAAAATATCACGACGCCGAATGGGGGCGCGCCGTGCATGATGATGCGCAGCTGTTTGAAATGCTGGTGCTGGAATCGTTTCAGGCGGGATTGTCGTGGGAATGCATTTTGGCAAAGCGTGAAAATTTTCGTCGCGCGTTTGACGGATTTGATGCGCACCGCATTGCCGAATATATGGACGCCGATGTCAGCCGATTGATGGCGGATGCGGGGATTATTCGCAATCGATTAAAGATTCGCGCGGCAATAAAAAACGCGCGCGTATTTTTGGAAATCGTGCGCGAATTTGGTTCGTTTGACGCATACATTTGGCGCGCGGCGGGTGGGGCGGTTATTCGAGAGGTGGACCGTACGCATTCGGAAATTTCGGACGCGATTTCGCGCGACCTGCGCCGGCGCGGGATGCGATTCGTTGGCACAACAATCATATACGCATATTTGCAGGCCATCGGTATTATCAACGGCCACAGCGCAAATTGCTGGTGCACGAAATAGATTGTTCAGGTTTTTTATCACATTGTGAAAATAATGCTTGACTTGGAGTCAAGTCTAGGGTTTATACTGCGCAATGTCACAGGAAAAAGGAGATGGTTATGCAAACCAAAAATTGGCTGATTTGTGGTATGGCGGCATTGGCCGTGGCCGCAATCGCCGTAACAGTAATGGGGGGAAAATCAATGGCAAAACAAAACCTGAATACCAAAGAACAAAATATTGCAATCATTGCGTCGCACACCGCCGCGGGCGATATGGCGGGGCTGACGGGGGCACTGAACACCGCGCTGGACGATGGTATGACAATCAATGAAATCAAGGAAGAATTGATTCAGTTATATGCATACTGTGGTTTCCCACGCAGTTTGAACGCAATCAACAATTTTTTGAATGTTGTAAATGACCGCAGTGCGCGTGGCATCAATGACACGGTGGGCGTGGCACCAACGCCACTGGCGGCGGATGCCGATAAAGAAAAAATTGGACGTGAAACACGTGAAGAATTGACCGGCGTTAAATTTAATGCCGCGTTTGCAGAATTTGCGCCGGCCATAGATACGTTTTTGAAAGAACACCTGTTTGCAGATATTTTTGCGCGCGGTGTGCTGACACGTCCGGAACGCGAAATCGCAACGGTTGCAGCACTGGCAACAATGCAGGGTACGGACGGACAACTGGCGTCACATATCAATATCGCAAAGCATATTGGGGTGACCGACGACCAGATTACGAAAATCTTGGCAATCGCGCGGACGCCACACGACATATTGTTCGGGCGGGGTGCGCCAAATGACGCAAATGCGAAATATTTTTCTGGGCCCAGTTTCGTGCAGCCCCTGACCACAGACCAGTTGGGTGTGTTTAATGTCACATTTGCGCCGTCTGTGCGTAATAACTGGCACGTGCATCATGGTGGTGGCCAGATTCTGATGGTGACCGCGGGCCGCGGCTATTACCAGGCCTGGGGCAAGGCCGTGCGCGAATTGCACCCCGGCGATGTGGTCAGTATTCCGGCTGGCACAAAACACTGGCACGGCGCGGCACCGGATTCATGGTTCACGCATATTGCCATCGAAGTCCCCGGTGAAAACAACCGCACCGAATGGCTGGAACCGGTCAGCGACGTCGAATATTCAAAATTGAAATAAAGGTAAATGGGGAAACAAATGAAAAAAATTGTAACACCGATTGTTGGTGCGGCCATGTTGATGGGCGTTGCCGCATGTGATAAAAAATCAGAAAATAATCCATGGGGATTGGTCTATAATGGCGCAATAACTGAAAACATTGCGGGCGCGGTGAATATTCACCCCGTCACGTATGAATTAAATGGCGTGAAAATCGCGGCAAATGTTTATACGCCGGCAAATTTTGATGCCACGCATAAATATCCGGCGATTGTTGTCGCACATCCAAATGGTGGTGTCAAAGAACAGGTGGCGGGTCTGTATGCACAGCGTTTGGCGGAAAATGGATTTGTGACGTTGGTTGCTGATGCGTCATATCAGGGGGCCAGTGGTGGTATGCCACGTCACAAAGATGTGCCATCAGCCCGCGTAGAAGATATTCATGGTATGGTTGACTATATCATGACGTATTCTGGTGTGAATCCAGACGAAATCGGCGTGTTGGGAATCTGTGGTGGCGGTGGATACACAATCGTTGCCGCGGAATCAGACAAACGGTTAAAGGCGGTCGCGACACTCAGCATGTTTAATTCTGGTCGGGTGCGCCGCAATGGTTATATGGATTCCCAGTTGGATACTGTTCAAGAACGCCTGAAAAATGCCGCGGATGCGCGCGCCGCAGCGGCGCAAACCGGTGAATACACATTGGTTGGGAAAATGGACTTCTCGCCCCAGGCGGTTGCCAAGTTGCCATACGATTTGTATCGCGAAGGTGCGGAATACTATGGCCACACACATGCGCATCCAAATTCTACATTTGAATATACGGCGGCCAGTTTGATGGATTTGATGACGTTTGATGTTGAAGATCATGCGGATTTAATCAGCGCGCCACTGTTGATGATTGCGGGTGATGCGGCAGATTCGCTGTATATGACACGCGATGTGTTCGCACGTGCGACCGGCACAGAAACCAAGGAACTGTTTTTGATTCCTGGGGCAACGCATATCCAGACATACTGGGTCCCAGAATATGTTGATATGGCGGTGGCAAAACTGACACAGTTTTTTGATACAAATTTGAACCAAGGGGAATAGGTATGTTGCAAAGTTTGTTGATATGGTTGTTGTCATTGGTAACGGCGGGAACGCCCGTTGTTATCAAAGAACAGGGGGCGTTCACCGTTGGTGGAACGATGCTGCAACGTGATGGCACGTATGATAATTCTAAATTCGTTGGCTGGACACAACAGAACGAGGTCGGTCAATCATACCGCGCTGATCATGCGTTTGTTGATTATCAGATTCCAGTGCACCCACGTAAAAATGCGCTGGTGTTTGTTCACGGGTTTGGTGGTGATGGCATTGTTTGGCAAATGACCCCAGATGGACGTGATGGTTTTGCAACATTGATGTTGCAACATCGGTGGCCAACATATGTTGTTGATTTGCCGGGGCGTGGTCGTGCGGGGCGGACAACCGCTACAACAACGGTAACACCGGTTGCCGACGAGATGTTCTGGTTTGATATCTGGCGTATTGGTATATGGCCAAATTATAACCAAGGTGTCCAGTTCCCAAATGACCCGGAATACTTGTCACAATTTTTCCGGCAGATGACACCGGATTTAAGCAACCATACACTGGATGCGGATGCCACCGCCGCGGTTGCCGACCGGGTTGGTAACGCCATTTTGGTCACGCATTCGGCGGGCGGTATGCCGGGTTGGATGGCCGCCATGCACAGTGAAAATGTCCGTGCGGTTGCCGCGTACGAGCCAGGTGGCTTTGTATTCCCAGACGACGATATGCCGGATGCAATCCCTGGATTGACTGGTGGCGTTGCGCCGGTTGGTGTGCCGCGTGCGGAATTTATGAAATTGACCCAAATACCAATAGTGATGTATTTTGGTGATTATATTCCAGATACGCCGTCCAAGAATCTGGGTGATGAAAACTGGCGTGTTCGTCTGGCAATGGCGCGCAATTTTGCCGATGCCATAAATAAAAATGGCGGTAATGCAACATTAGTTGAATTGCCAAAAATCGGAATCCATGGAAATACTCATTTCTTGATGCAAGATTTGAATAATCGTGAATTATCCGATTTGCTGCATAAATGGTTAAAGGCCAACAAATTAAACTAAAAACTAGCAACACCCCATCCGGGGCGGGGTTAAATTTTCTGGTGCGATATTGCGTATTGCAGTGCCGCACCAGTTGTTTT
>CAVGNU010000018.1:0-16863 GCA_963630775.1 Bacteroides fragilis
TTTCAGACAAAAGACCACCTCCCCCTTCGGGTACTCCTCCACAGGAGGAGAACTTAGTACTCACTGGAAACGGAGCAAATTCCCCTCCATTGGAGGGGTGGCGCGAATGCGACGGGGTGGTCGAGAGAGTGCGCAATTATAGATTGACGCTTTCAGACAAAAGACCACCTCCCCCTTCGGGTACTCCTCCACAGGAGGAGAACTTAGTACTCACTGGAAACGAAGTAAATTCCCCTCCGTCGGGCCCCGCAAAATTGATAAATTTTGTGGGTGATTCCTTGGAGGGGTGTCCGCAGGACGGGGTGGTCGAGAGAGCGCGCAATTATAGATGGTATTTTTGACTCACTACACTCGCAATGACAAGAATGTTAGATTCACCGAAAGGATACGTTTCTAGAACTTATCTATTATCTATGCTCTATTATCTATGCTCTAGTAAAAAACGCGCCGGTGGCGCGTTGTTTATTCAACCCAGATTGATGCCACGCTGGTCGGCGCGGTTGCCGATCCAACAGGAATCTGGACATATGCTGTTGTTGCCGTGACGGTTGTACCACTCTTGGTAAAGTTGGTAACATACTTACCCGCCGTTGCCGATGCAGGATTAAACGTCTGAACCGTTGCATTCAGTTTTGTTTTAACATCGACAGACAAATCGTCTTCCTCAATTGTACCATCGGTAATCATAGCAGAAGAAATTGTACCGGTTGTGATATTTCCATTTGCATCGGTTATTACTGCTTTGCTCTTGTTCGCATCAATATTGGGGAACTGCTTGTCCAACTTTGTACCGATACTGTTGCCCACTGCATTGTTCGCAATGGCCCATGCCGCAGCAACTGTGGGATAGTTTGTCTCGTTTGTTTCAGACAAGTTCTCGCTCTCCGAATCAACCATCGCTGACTTGTCTTGCTTATTATCTAACTCTGTTTTAATTGCATTTTGGGTCATCGTACCATCGGTCTCTGTGCCCGTGCCCGTGTACAATTTCGTTGTACCAGAATATGTTGCTGTACCCGTTGAGTATGTGGTATTTGTATCTGTCGCGGAAATAACAACCTTGCCCGCGTTAGTACCACTGGTCGGCACAGTTACAGATACATTTGTTCCGCCAACGATGTTTGTCTGGGACACGATATTTGCACGCGCATTCCCCACCACAGCCATGGCAATAATTGAAACAGCAAAAATACTTTTAATATATTTCATAACTCTACATTCTGTGTTTAATCTCTTGACAATATGATATCAAAAAATCCTGTTTTACTGCAAGTGCCTTTTTATGGTATGGCGCAAGATTATTTACGCCATACCACAGTTTTCGTTATGCTTTAACGACCGATTTGTTCCCAGGTGTATGTCGGAACACTGTTCACAACCTTCATCGTCAACGTGTATGTTCCATCTGTGGATGTTGCAGTTGCCGCCGGTGCAACAAACTTTGCCGCCAGGTCAGCCGTCAATCCATTAATCTTGGACTGGTCGATGGCCGCATTGCTTGCGATGTCTGCATTTACGATTGTACCATCAGCAATCTTGGCCGATGTAACCGCACTGTCTGCAATCTTGGCGGTGGTAACATTCGCGTCCTTGATTTTCGCAGTGGTAACGGCACTTGCCGCAATTTTCCCCTCGGTCACGTTCGAGTCAGCAATTTTTGCTGTTGTAACCGCAGAATCGGCAATCATACCCGTGGCGATTGTGCCAGTTGTAACATTGCCACTATCATTGGTGATAACGGCCTTGTTTTTGTTATCTGCGCCTTGAGCTGTTTTAACAGCAGCAGCATCAGCATTGGTAACAGCGGTTTTAATTTCCTTGATCGCGCCCACAACGGTCGTGGCGGTTGTACCACCCATATTTACAGCAGAAACAGTACCAACCTGCGTGTTATACGTTGATGCTGGCAAGGCAGCGTTTGCTGTTGTCACCGCTGTATCATACGTGGATACCTTGGCCGATGTGATGCCAGAATTTGCCGCCGCCAACTGCGCATCTGTCAACGTTGCCTGTTTACCGGCCAATGCGGTATTTACCGCCTTGTTCTGTACTGGGTTCGTGCTGGTTGAACTCAATGCCGTATCAACCTTTACACCACCCAGGACTGTATCTGTCGCGGTTGGCAATGTGTATTTAGTGTCCGCCGAACTAATCGTAACAACACCAGTTGTTGTATCACGCGAAACAGTGACATTTGTCCCAGCATTGATCAAACCCGACGGGATATCAGATACCGCCAATGATTCACTCTTTGTTACCAAACCCTTGGTATCATACGTGATTTTTGTACCCGTGCCGGCGGTAATCGCCGTGTTTGCCACAACGGCTTTCTCGGCCGTTGTCTTTACATTCGCCAATGCGGCATCATTAGATGTCTTATAGCTGTTCAACGCAGACGTCGCAGCTGTACCAGCCGACTTGGCATCGGCAATGGAATCCGTCAATCCAGCAATCTTGGACTGGGCGATGGCCGCATCGGCCGCGATGTCAGCATTTACGATTGTACCATCGGTAATCATAGCAGAAGAAATTGTACCGGTTGTGATATTTCCATTTGCATCGGTTATTACTGCTTTGCTCTTGTTCGCATCAATATTGGGGAACTGCTTGTCCAACTTTGTACCGATACTGTTGCCCACTGCATTGTTCGCAATGGCCCATGCCGCAGCAACTGTTGGATAGTTTGTCTCGTTTGACTCGTTCAAGACCTCGCTATCCGAATCAACCATCGCTGACTTGTCTTGCTTGCCAGATTGCAATGCTGTAATGTTGGTGGCGTTGGTATTTGCCTTGTCCGAAACCGGCGATACTTTGTTATCAACATATGTTGTTGATGCGATATCCGCGCGTGCCGCACCAGCGGACATAACCGCAATCACTGAAATCGCCAAAATACTTGTTAATCTTTTCATTTCCCAAAACCTTTGTTTTTATAACCTGTTAAATCCCTGACCTGAATATGTCATGCCCATTGTGTGGGCACGACATAACCTATGCGTGATTACTGATTTGCAGAGTCACGTTCGATAACCTCCCAAGAATAGTTGGTACCGTCAAATACCAACGCGCATTTCTTGGTTGGCTCCCCGCATGCGCCAGGGGCCGCCGTCGCCAACGCGCCCAACGTTGTACCCGCGGTCGCTGTAATTTTTCCATCTGCCGCCGTAATAGCAGTGATAACATTACCGCCGCCAGTTACCGACACATCAGACGCTGTCAACTTGTCTTGTTTCTTTGCAAGTTCCTCGTTTGCGGCACTGGCGACATCACCAATCATTTCGACAACTGTCTTGCCATCTGTAACATCACCAATCTTTTTATTGATTGCGGTGTCGGCTGCCTTGTATGCTGTATCCATAGCAGAGATTGCGGCTGCATTCGTGGCAATATCTGTTTTGTTGGTGCTGATTTGTGTTACCAAACCTGACGTGATACCGGACTTATATGCCGCGGAACTCTCAATCGTTGTCACACGATTTGATACATCTGTTGTGGCCCCTGATGCTGTTCTTGCAACATCACCAATCCATGCGGCAACTGTTTCATGGCCAGTAATATCGCCGATTGTTGTCTTGTCGGCTTTTTTTGCCAATTCGTCGTTCAGATCTGTGGTTGTTGTATAATCTTTCAATGCATCAGCAATAGATTTTGCAACAGAACCATCACCGCTGCCAGTCAACGTTGAAATTGCATCGGTGTTGGTGGTTACCTTACCTTCCAATGTTGTCAAAGCATCACTTGTCGCAATGCCCTTTGTACTGATTGTGCCATCTGTCGCAATGTTGATGCCGTCTCCCGCGGTCAGTGTGTTCTGTTTTGTAGCCAGACCTTCGCTCAATGCCGTTTTGGTTGCAAATGTATCAGATGCAGTTGTCTTGTACGCAGTCAATTCTGCGGACGCATCTGTACCGGCTTTCTTGGCATCAGCAATCGCTGATGTGTTTGTTCCTTGGAATGTTTCAAAGTCAGATGTAGATACCTTGGTGCCAACCTGAGCATCAACATAACCCTTGGACGCGATGGACGCATCGGCGGAATTCGCGGCAACGATTCCCAGCATAACGGTCAAAATACCTGCTGTCAGTTTTTTCATTTTTCTTTCCTTTCTTTTTTAGTTTTTATTTAATCTTGTCTCTGATTAGCTGCTAGATGTTTCATCATCGATTGGTTTTGTCACATCCACCCAATACAGATTGCCGGTTTTATCAACAGACAATACGCAACGGCCAGAATCCGCTGTGCATATCGCGCCTGGTTTTGGAATCGCGTAACCCTTGATTTCGGTTTCTGTCATTGCATCGGTAATACCATAGCCCTCCAGCGTTGTTGCCTTGTCGGCTTTCTTGGCGATTTCTGTTTCCAATGCTGACTGTACGTTCGCCGCGGCACCCTTGGCCTCATATGTGTTCGCCAAATCCAAAGCAGTGATTTTTTCGGTAATCGTGCCAGCTACATCATCCGCAGATGTAAAGTCAGTCAATTTTTTATCAGAAACCTGATATTGGCCATTGGCATCAACCGTCGCGATATTGCCAACCTTGGCTGCGTCAACCGTCAACTTGTCTGCTTTTTTCGCCAAGTTGGTATTTATTGTAGCAATATCTGTCTTATTTTGTTCTGCCTGTGCACCCTGTGCCGCGGTTGCATAATTATCCGCCAAACCGTCTGCATAATCTTTTGCAGATTGCAATGTCGTGGCATCGGCCGCTTCATATGCTGTCTTGGTCGACGCGACTGCATCAGCAATGGATTTTGCAACAGAACCCACTACGCCTTCACCACCGTTCAATGTGGCAATGTCATCGGTGTTTTTAGAAATGTTTGTTTTATTTGTCTCTACCGCCGCGGTCAACGTTTCAATATTGCCAGATGTTGCCATACCATCTGTCTTGGTCTTTAATTCATTGATGGCCGCCGACAGATTTTGTGCCGTTGTGTTCAATGTTGCGTCACCAATTTTTGTTTCATTTGCAGAAACACGACTGGTCAATGCGGTCAAGTCAGACGCACTTGCCTTGGTTGCGACATCTGTTTTTAAGCCAGAAATATCAGTTGTGTGTTCCGCGACAGTGTTCTGCAGAGTTGTGATATTCCCTGCGTTTGTTGTCGCGGCGGCCTTGGCTGCGTCCGCGATTGCCTTGGTTGCGGCCAAACCGGTTGTTTCGTCATTTACCGCATCTGCCAGTTCTTCGACTGTGCTGGCATCTGCCTTGGCGGCCAGTGCGGTGTTAATTACACCGCCTTCATCTTCTAATGCCGATTTAATTGCCGTTGTTGCCTTGTTATCAACGTATGCCTTGCTGGCGATTTGTGGCGCAGCCATCGCCGCACCGGTTGACAGCATAATCGCCGCCATAAATCCAGAGAATGCAATGTTTTTGATTTTCATTTTCGTTTTCCTTTTCTTTCGTTTTTGCTTTTTTTGTTTCTAAATCTCTTGCTTATGGCGGACATTCAGATACAAAACTCTTGGTTGTTTTAGTTACTGGCCGTTATGGGGTCGCCGTTTCCATCGATAATCTGGACGGGTGTCCACACTTTTGAATTACCGTTCACCGTCAACAAATATGTGCCAGAATCAGCCGGCCCCGACAGTTTAGACGCAACCGCCGTCGCCGCATCATTTGCGGTGGTCTGGGCACTTTGCGCCGCGGTTGCGGCAGCGTCCGCAGCCGTCGCATTGGCCGCGATTTTGGCGGCATATTCGTTATATTCTGCGACATCATCGGCCGTGATACCGGAATTTGCCGCCGCCAACTGGGCCGTGGTCAGCGCACCCTGTTTGGCATTTAACAATTCGTCGGTTTCACCCCTTTTATAATATGCGGTCAAATCGACAGAACCTGCAACCTTTTCATCAATCGCCGCCGCGATTTGTTCCGCGGTCATTGCATCGGTAATACCATAGCCCGCCAGCGTTGTCGCCTTGTCGGCCTTGGCTGTTAAATCACTCTTGTCTGCCTTGTCCCCCAACGCAGACGCATCGGCCTTGGCCGCCAACTGTGTCGTGGTGGCATAGTCCGACAAATCAGATGTTTTGGCATATACGCCCAATTCAGATGTTTTGGCATAGTCAGACAGCGCAGATGCATTCACCTTTTGCGACAATGCTGCATTTACGTCCGCACTTTTGGCATAGTCAGACAGTTCACTTCTGTTTGCCTTGTCCGCCAATGACGTCGTCAGGGCATCGGTTACATCCGTGCCCGCCTTGGCTGACAGCGCACTTGCAACATCAGCAGTTTTGGCATATGGTGTCAAATCACTCTTGTCTGCTTTGGTATCCAATGCAGATGCATCTGCCTTTTGCGACAATGCACTGTCAACATCCGTGGTTTTGGCATAGGCCTGTAATGCCGCGCTCATATCGCCGGCGACAACGTCGGCGACCTTGGTATCCACTTCGTCCTTGGTATAAACATCGGCCGCATTCGCCTTGGCCGCCAACGCAGACGCATCGGCCTTGGCCGCCAACTGTGTCGTGGTGGCATAGCCCGTCAAATCAGATGTTTTTGCATAGTCCGTCAACGATGTCGAAATCGCGTCTGTAATCGCCGCGTCCATTTCGGTAACCTTGGCATAATCGTCCAATGCAGCAACCTGGGCATAATTACTCAGTGCGGTTACATCAACCTTGGCCGCTAAATCAGACGCATCGGCCTTGGCTGACAATGCACTTTCAACATCAGCAGTTTTGGCATATGGCGTCAAATCAACATCCGCGCCATCGCCTGGGTCACCCTTGGGCCCTTGGGGGCCGACCAGTGCACTCTTGGCAATCAAATTCTGCCACGCGGTATCGCCAACATAACGCCACTGTAAATATTCATCATTAGAGCCAATTTCAACCTCGCGCCCATCTTGGCCTGCGATTGTGCCAATGGCATCTTTCAAATTCTCAACATCAACAGAAATTTCATGTGTCGTATCATCAATCAACACAAAGCCATCTGATTTTGGCTGCAATACATCTTGCTTGGCCTGTAATTCATCAGACAATGCATTGTCAGCTTCAACCAATCCATCAATATCACGACGCAACTGGTCAACATCGGAACGCAATTCCGCCGCAACAGATGGATCAACACTGCCCGACGAAGAACCACCCGATGTCCCCGGGTTTTGTGGCTTTATCGATGAACCACCGGACACACTGGTGCCACCACCCAAGTATTTACCAATTGATAAACGTGGCGTTGTCGCAACACGCGTGGTCGACGAACCCGTCACAGATGAATTGCCAGATTGTGTGCCAGACGACATCCTGTTTACCGTTGGCGTAACGCGCACAGAACCACCGCGTGCAGTCACCGCCGACGCCGATGTTCCCGACGCAGCCGCCGCACTGGAATACGTACCAGCACCCCCCAACGTACGCACAGATGACGCGCCGTGTGCCGCAGAAACAGCCGCACACAATACACATACAATCGCAACCGTCGAAATTTTCAAATCTTTTTTCATAACTCTCTCTGAACGATGTTTATTCTATCATATTTTGCGAATCGGCGTCAACACCTTTTCAGCATCAAATTCCTTTTTTTTATTTTTCGGAATTAAAATTCGTATCTGATACCGACAGAAATCGAATTATCCAAGACCAAACCAATCTTGTTTTCCAAGTACGCGTCGTGCAATGTCGCGCCACTGTCATAATATTCAAAATTACGTGTGTGCTTTGTGCCATTAAAGCCCGCCAAACGATAGCGAATATCCAACACCAAATTATCGTCCAGTTCTTGGGTATACCCCAACATCACACCCGCCATCGGCGACAATGATGTTTTTTTGCCATCGCCTGACTTGAAATTTTCCCACGTCAGTTTCGTTGTTGGCACGGCAACACCCAATCCACCACCGACATACAAACCATTTGCAAAATCATAATAACCATTCGCCATCAAATATGGCACAGACAACTTGAACGAGAAACCACTATCCTCGTCCGAAAATTGACCGATATAACCGGCCTCGATTTCGCCACGCCACACATAGTTAAAGTAACGGCCGGCGGCAAAACTGCCCCCGAATATGGGCTCAAATGAATAATCGTCCGAACTGAAATCAGAATTTGTGCCCGTGTAATCCGAACTGTATTTGTTTTTCCAATTCAGGAAACTGACCTCGGCACGGCCGGTGATGTACCAACCTGTCTTGGCCTTGTCCTTGTAATCATATGTGACGTTGTATCCGCCGCGATTGTCGCGCTGAACATAACTGGGGGCGGCGTTGGCCGCGGTTGTCAAACCCAGCAAAACAACCAATGAAACTAGTTTTTTCATGATGATTTTCTCCTACAAATTTGTCCCTAGTATATCATATTTTGACCCACTTTCCAAAACATAAAAAACAGATATTGACATCTTTTTATAAAATTTGCTAAATTCTGAACGTGGAACTGATTACAAAAAAAAGGAAAAGAGTTATGAAAAAATTTCTGATTGCATTGACCGTTCTGGGGCTGGCTGCATGCAGCAGCACACCAAAAAACATCAATGACGACAAGGTGTTCTATGAATTTGATTCCGCACACGTGTCGGATGCCGCACGCCGCGATTTGAAGAAACAATCACGCTATATGAAACGTCATCGCGACGCCAACGTTATTATGGAGGGGCACTGTGATGAACGCGGTTCAACAGAATATAATTTGGCACTGGGCGCACTGCGCGCGGGCAACGCCGCACACGTTTTGATTCACGACGGTATCGAACCAGAACGCATCAAAACAATTTCATATGGCAAGGAAAACCCACAGTACTTGGGCACAGGCGAAGAAGTTTGGGCCAAAAACCGTAATGCCACGACCAAGGTTGTTGAAAAGAAATAAAAAATGCGCCACCGGCGCATTTTTTATTTAGAGAGCAAAGCGCAAAGGGTAGAGAGCAAAGGAAAGCGAGCAAGAGAGATTGTGATAAAGTGAAAAAGTTTACATTTTATCTATATTTGAAACGACATGAAAGAAACGAGCGCGCCGACCGGCGCGCTTCATTGCTCTCTGCTCTTTGCTCTTTGCTCTCTTTCTTGTTGTGGCATAGAACAAGAAAAAAACTTTTCTTTTGACCCAGGTTTCTTTTTTTACTAACATCACAATCATGGAAGAAAATACAGCAATATCTTTTGCGAATGTTGGTGCTGCCTATGATGGCGGACGCGAGGTTTTGACCGACGTGTCATTCAATATCAGTGCGGGCTCGTTCTATTTCTTGTCGGGGGCATCTGGCGCGGGTAAAACAACACTGTTGCGCCTGATTTACCAGTTGCACAAGCCATCGCGTGGGCAAATCAAGTTGTTTGGCCAAACAACAAACGACATGTCGCGCGACGACATTGCGCGCCTGCGCCACAAAATGGCGATTGTATTTCAGGAATATTCATTGTTGTCACACCTGACGGTGTTTGACAATGTTGCCCTGCCCCTGCGCGTGCGTGGCTTGGCCGAGGCAAAAATAAAAAAACTGGTGGACAAGGTTTTGGAATGGGTGGGATTAGCAAAGTATGCTGACGCAAATCCGTTGGCATTATCTGGTGGCCAGCAACAGCGTGTATCGGTCGCCCGCGCAATTATTGTACAGCCGGCAATCTTGCTGGCGGACGAACCGACGGGAAATCTGGACGATGAAAATGCGTCGCGCCTGATGGAACTGTTTATCCAAATGAACAAGATGTTTGGCACAACAATTATTTTAGCCACGCACAGCCAGAAATTGATGGACACGTACAAGTTCCCTGTCATTCGCGTGGAAAATCACCGCGTCGGGTTTGTTGGCGGCACGAACAAGGTCGCCCCTGTCCCAGACACAGATATAAAGAAAATATGGAAAGGGCCAAAACCACAGAACTATTTTACAGAATTGTCCAAACAGTTTGATGATATTGGGAATGCGTAATGAAGACACCTATTGTATTTTCACTGGTTCGCGAACAGTCGGTTTTTATGACCGCGATTATGTCGTTGCTGTCGTTTTTGGCGGTGCTGGCGTTAGGTGTTGGTCTGTCAATCGGCACGGGCGTTATGCGCTGGAACGCCCAATGGGACAAATTCGCCACGGTTCAGATTATGGATTCTGACAATGCTGCGGCTGTCAAAAAAATTATAAATGACAACCGCGACAAAATGGTATCGGTCAACGAAATCACATCAGAACAAATGACAAATCTGTTGCGCCCATGGTTGTCTGGCGGCACAGGGGCGTTGAAAAACTATCTGCCCCAGATGTACGAAATCAAATTCAAAACACGCGCCGATATGACCAGCGTTGGCGCACAGATATCACAAGGCGCGCGTTTCTTGACACACAGCGATGCGCTGCGCACATCGACCCGTGCGGGCTGGTACATGATTATGATTTCAACATTAGTGTTGGTGATGGTTCTGGGGTCAATTACGATATGCATATCATATATCGCACGTAACACGGCAATGCTGCATCGACGCGAACTGGAAATATTGAATCAAATCGGCGCATCCGATTCGTTTGTCGCGCATCAAATGCAAATCATTGTGGCCAAGATTTCTGGCGCGGCGGGTGTCACAGGATTCTGCGCGGCGGCATTGGTATTGCTGATGATTCTGGGCACGGCGCACAGCGCGCGCGTCGGTCTGATGGCGATGATGGGACTGGGCGTGGGCGGCTGGATTGCATTGGCGATACTGCCAGTCACGATTGTAATATTTTCGATCTACATCACACGTCGCACGACATTAAAGATTCTGGCCAACGACTGATGAAAATTTTAACACCGTCTTTGTTGTTTCTGGCCATGTTTGTGGTTGGCGGCATGATTTTCAAAAGCATGGCCCCGACACAATGTGGCACGATATTACCTGACGACAGTATATTTGTACTGACTGGCGACATGCGTCGCATACCTTTTGCAATGCGAATGTTGCGCACGTATCCAGACGCTGACCTTTACATCATTGGCGCGGGGGGTGCGGGGGCATATGAAATGGCACGTCGCGTTACCATTGAATCAGATTCTAAATCCACATACCAAAACGCACGTGCAATTCGCGATATTGTCACACGCGCGGGTCTGGACAGAATTGTACTGATTACAACCGAAGATCACATGAACCGTGCACAATACTTGCTGCGTGGCGAATTGCCGAACGTTGAAATCGTTTCGTGCCCAACGCGCCTGTCTGGTATGCCTGCACCGCGACGATTGGAACGCTGGACAACAGAATACATAAAATATATCGTAACATTGCTGGGAATCAAAGAGGGGTAAAATGTTTCGCACAATTATGTTCAAGCTGGCATTGACATTGCACTATGTAATTTGGTCGCCAATTATTTTGGTTGGTCTGATTTATAAACCACTGAATGATTTCTTGGTCCTAACATGTGCACGTGGCGTACTGGTACTGGCACGCATTGTGGCGGGGATTAAATATGAAATCCATTGTCCCCCAACCGAAGAAAACGGTATTCCATTTGCGCCCGACGAAAATATTCGTAATGATGGCAAGGTGATTATTGCAGCCAAGCATATGTCAGTACTGGAAATCGCAATTTTATCAACACACATTCCAAATTCATTCTTTATCGTAAAACGTGAATTGATGTGGTTGCCAATTTACGGTTGGGCTTTTTGGCGTATGGGCCTGCAACCGGTCAACCGCACCCGTGGCGCAACAAATATGAAGAAATTAGCACACGCCGTCGCAAAAAAAATTATGGACGGCCAAACATTGGTTATATTTCCAGAGGGCACACGTGTTAAACCAGGTGCACGCCCACAACTGCGTCGCGGCTTGTTATTCTTGGCACACGAATTAAAGTTACCAATCTTGCCGGTTGGCACAGACACAGGTCTGTATTGGCCAAAGCATGGCCGTATTCGTGCCGGCACGGCAAACGTATGGTTCGAACCAACGCTGCCCAGCAACGCCACATTGGATGAAATCAGTGCGGCCATCAATCGCCACAGTGCATAAATCAAACCCACGCCCGCGAAAACGCGGGCTTTTTTATTTCTGTTTACATACCTAAATATTTTATGGTACAGTTAATGTGCCACGGGGGTGTTCCCTGGGCGAGGACTTGAAACCTCTCTTATAACGCGATGCACGGCGTGAATGTGCTGAAAAAATCTCCCGCCCATGTGGGTTGGAGGGTGGCGAATATATTGAATAAGCCCGCTATTTTATAAGATAGTTTCAAGCCTCCAACCGTCCGATTTTTCTGGCGGTTTTTCATTAGGAAAAATAAACACAGGGGGAAAATTCAATGAGAATAATTGCCGTATGCATGATTATAACGCTGGGCGCGATGCGCGCCGCAGATGCCGCATTGGCCAGCACAGAATACGTCAACAGTGTAAAGTCAGACTGGAATCAATCTAATGCGAACCTGCCCGACTATATTAAAAACAAGCCAGATATAATCACAACCCTGGATAATAACAACCAGGCGTTTTCAGACACCACCATCGCGAACGCCAATGCGGTAAACGACGGACTGGACACCAAGGCCGACAAAAACGATTCCCGCTTTGACACAATTCCATCCGCAATGCCAACAATTACCCCAGATGACGGGCGCGTATTAATATGGGTTGAATAAGGTCAACCGCTATTTACACCATGGGGCGCGGCGACCACCACTGTATGGCCGCCCCAGTTTTTCAGAAATTAAAATCGCACCAATATCGCGGCCCGTTGTATCAAATACGCGCGCATCAATTCGCCCCAAATATTTATCGTCCTTGATATCACGCAAATCAGCAACCGACCCCACCGGCAACAATTCCGCCAGACGCGCCTTGGCCGCCACAGCCGCACGAATTTCAGATTCACATTCGCCGTGTATTTCCGGCGTATCCACATTTATCAATCGCACCCGCACAGAAATCTGGGTTTCGTCCGCCAACATAACGCGGCCCGCAAACGTATCACCATCAATGATATAATCCACCACCGCCGGTATGGCATACGCCGCACCAACGACAAATAAAGCCACAAAAAACGAAACTATTCTGAACATCTATTATCTATGCTCTATTATCTATTCTCTAAAAAATGCGCCACTGGCGCATTTTTTATGGCAGACGTGGTGACCATGTTGGTTCAACGCCGTTCACATTTTCAGGCAGTTCAATATCATACACATTCTGGCCCGTGATATCGACACTGCGAATATGGCTGATACGTTCAATGTCGTCCAACGCCTTTTCTGTTTCATAATACACAACGCGACGTGACCCTGGGGCCCATGATGGTGCCTCCATATACCAGCCACCAGCCAAGATTTTTTCATGACGACCGCGCGGATCCATAATACCGATATAGAACGTGTCGTCCGCCATCTTGGTGAACGCGATAAATTGACCGTCGGGCGACCACGCCGGCGTCGCATACCGCCCCGCCCCATATGTCAGGCGTGTTGCGTCCAACGTGTCCAAATCCATAACCCAGATTTGCTGATTTCCGCTGCGATCCGAATTAAAGACCATTTTTTGACCATCGGGCGAATACGACGGACTGGTGTTCAGCGAATTGCCAAACGTCAACTGGCGTAATTTTTTAGATTCAATGTCATATTCATAAATATGCGTAATGCCGTTTTTAACCAGCGATAATGCAATACGTGAACCATCAGGTGAAAAGCGCGGTGCAAAACTCATACCGCCAAATTGCCCCAACCGCCGCTGTTCGCCCGTGTTCAAATCCAGTGTCCAAACCATCGGGTCATCGTTACGATATGACAAAAACACAACGGTCTGCATATTCGGCGAAAAGTGTGGCGACATCACAAACGTTTTTTCATCTGATAGATAGCGCAGTCCATAACCGTCCTGATCCATAATTGCCAAACGTTTTACACGATTGTCCACTGGCCCAGTTTCGGCAATAAATACGATTTGGGTGTCAAAATAGCCAACCTCGCCCGTCAGGCGTTCATAAATAGCATCGGCCATAATATGCGCCAAACGACGTACGGATTTCTTGGACGACACCAATGACTGCGCCTCTATTTGCTCTTTGCCGGCAACGTCCCAAACATAAAATTCCAACTTGTATCGATTGCCAGATTCCGCATATAATTTTGCCTGAACCAGAACCTGTGCCTTTATCGCCGACCACAGATTAAATTTCGGCATGTCACCCATCTTTACATATTCAGGAAACGCATCGTGATTTGCAATGCGGAACAGACCCGTTGTTTTCAAATCATTTTCAACCACCGCGCGTATCATTGCCGCGTCCTTGGGCGATGCAGTGCCCACAACCTCGAACTTTTGTACGGCGATTGAAATCGGTTCGGTTGCACCCGCAACAATATCAACCTTTAATTCCGCGCGCGCCGCACCAAACACCAGCACACATGCCATAAATACAGATAATATCTTCTTGAACATAATAAAAAATCCTTTCCATAAATATGCGTTTAATTCTACACACAAGAATCCCAAAAATCAAATATCTATTATCTGCACAACCGCACATACAGCCGCCATCACACCTGTGATTACAACGGTAATTACACCCGTATTCACATTTGTATTGACAAACGTCAACACAATGTTATAGTCACTTGTAAAGACGTAAGTATTGTATTTAGTATAGGAGTTCGTCTATGCCAAATGTTATGCAGCAGTTGTTCATTATGAACATTGAATCATTACTGCGCGAATACGCCGCGTACCGCACTTTTAACAAGTCGGATTGCGTTATAAATATGCGAATCCCACGCCCTATTCTGGACAGAATTAAACAGTTGGCCGAACAACAACACGTCCCATATCAATCATTGATATCGTCGGTATTATTTTCATTGGCCAATATCGAAGAAAATAAATAATCCATATCATAAATAAAAAACACCCCGCCCCACGGCGCGGCATAAAAAAACAGGCGACCAATCGGCCGCCCGTTTTAATTTTATTTTCCTGATTACCAACCCAAGATAATATCTTGGCAACCAATGCTCTGCATTGTGCTCTCGCTCAGGAAGAAAGACAGAACAACACCGATACCGAACAGCATTACAAAGCCAACCAGCATACCAGTACCCTTGTCCTTCAAATCGTCTTTTTTAACTTCGCCTTTGGAGATGTAACCCCACGCCCAACCAGCGATAACAAACGCCGCACCGACGAACGCCAATGTACGCAATGTTGTGAACACGCCATACATTTGCTGAATCAAATCGCACAAACCATTATTGCTGCCCGCTGGCGCAGCCATTGCCGGCGCAGCCGCCATCATACCAACCAGTGCAAAATTTGCCTTGTTAAACAGTTTTTTCATATAAAACCCCTTTTCCTTTTAAGACAATTTTATCACAAATCTTGCCCCCATTCAAACATATTTTATATAAACAAATGTGCACGCCACACGGCATGCACAAATATCTGTTATCTATGCTCTATTATCTATTCTCTAAAAAAACGCGCCGATGGCGCGTTTATTATTCTGCAACAATCACATAGCGACGTTTCAAAACGGGCTGATTGCATGCCTTGCAACCACATGATGGGGCGGCCTCAACCTCGCGTGCGGCCGGAACGATAATCTGGCGATCACGACGTGGGGCCTGACCCATATTGTCACGGGCATACAAATCCGCGCAACGGGTGTTGCGATAAACAATGCGTTTGCCGTTGTTCATATCATAAATTGAATTTGTAAAGTGTTTGCCCTGTTCACCCATTTCATAGATGCAATCTTCACCATCTTGGGTGTACTGGATACCACCTTTGTAGTAATCATAACTGCTGCATGCGGCCAACACTGCCAATGCAAAAACAGAAACCAGAACTTTTTTCATAACGCGTCCCTTGTGCTTTTGTCTGTTTAACTCTCTGACCGCTCCCCGATTCGTTATTATTATTGTTGCACAAAACCGCGTGTTGTCAAGCAGCCGATAAAAATCAAACATCGCACGCGCGCCACAAATATGGTATAATCACCCCGAAAGAGGAAACACACATTATGAAATATTCTGATTTTGGTTTAACAAACACGCGCGCAACGTTTGCCGACGCAATCCGTCGTCACTATGCCGTGCCGGCATTTAACTTTTACAATATGGAAACCCTGCAGGCGATTTTGTCCGCCGCACGCGACACGCACAGTCCGGTTATTCTGGCCGTGTCTGAATCCGCGCTGAAATACATGGGCGGCGATATGCTGATGGGAATGATACGCGGCGCAGACATTCGCCCCGACGAACGCATCACATTGCATCTGGATCACGGGGGCAGTTTTGACGCATGTAAAACGGCACTGGAATTGGGATTTTCATCTGTGATGATTGATGCCAGCAAATTGCCATTTGACGAAAATATCGAACTGTCACGGCGCGTTGCCGAACTGGCACACAAATACGATGCATCGGTCGAGGCCGAATTGGGCACAATATCAGGAATCGAAGACGAAAATACTTTTTCCGACCATTCCAGTTACACCAATCCCGCCGACGTGATTAAATTTGTAAATGCCACAGGCATTGATTCATTGGCCATCGCCATCGGCACCAGCCACGGCGCATACAAACGCAAAAATGCAAACGAAAAATTACGTTTGGACATTTTGGACGAAATCGCCAAACTATTACCAGAATTTCCATTGGTCTTGCACGGTGCATCCAGCATTCCGCAAAACTTTGTAAAAACAATCGATGCGTTTGGCGGAAAAATGTCGGGCGCATTGGGAATTGACCCGCATCAATTACGCGCAGCAACAGAAATGAATATTTGCAAGATAAATGTCGACAGTGATTCCCGTCTGGCATTCACCGCGGGCGTACGCGCGACGCTGGCCCAGCATCCCGACATATTCAACCCGCGCGACTTTTTGAAACCCGCCCGCCAAAACATCTATGATAATTGCATAGACGAAATCAAAAA
>CAVGNU010000019.1:0-15944 GCA_963630775.1 Bacteroides fragilis
CAAAAAATAAGAATTAAGCAATTTCAAGCAATTATCCTCTGAAAAACGTATTTGATGTAATTTTTTATAATTTTTGTTGGATTTCTGCCGTATTGAAGCTATTTTTAGGTCAAATTATAAAAAATACCTGCCGTTTTACCATATTCACAAATGTTCTTCTTACTATCGACCTTTCGGCATGTAAGCGATGCTCAAAGTAAAATGCTTTCACATTATTAAAGGCATCTTTAGATTCTTTTCAGAACGTTTGAATTATAAACCAGTGTAAATTAAAAGACAATAGTTTTTTCATCTAATATGCGACTGTCGCCAAATCGTTCAACCTTGTTATAACAGTTCTCGCATAATGGATAAATTGTGAAGCTGACAAATTTTTGATCAATCAATTTTTTTTTCAAGAGTTTATACTTCATTTCCATGATTTTAGCAGGATTCAAGTTGAACTCAAATACAGAATATTGAACGCGCACACCATAATTCTCAAGAATTTTTACAGCTTTTGAACGGATTTTGTCGTCGGTTATGTCATAGCATATCAGGAATCTCATACTTTCATCTCCGTCTGTGAAAATTCTTTAATATCATCTGACATATACTTTGCAAAAATTCTGATATCATATTCAATCATTTTTTGAATCGTCATATCGCGTTTTAACGTTTTGTAATAATGCGTGTCTTCTTTAAAATAAGTATTCCACTTTGCCATTACTTTACCAAATGCAGCGGTATTCAATTTGTATTCGATTTCATTATTATTACGAATAAAATCACCTTTGGTAACTTCTTTGCGATTTATAAGGTTTAATACAAACTTGTCAACAAGTGGTCTGTACGCCTCCATTAAATCGCATACAAGCGATGGGCGACCATAGTATTCTTTGTGTAGAAAACCGATATACGGATCAAGTGCGACCACATTACAAACACTGTGAATATCGTTGGCCAAAACTGTATAGAAAAGACTTAATAGTGCATTTATTTCATCTGTTGGGGGGCGTTTAGAACGACCATTCCACACAAAGTTTGGGTTTTTGACCAAATCGGGCCACCGTAAAAAATATTCACGACTTTTTGCGCCTTCTATACCGAGAATTTCTTGATAATTATCAGATGTTATTTCGGGAATATCAAACTTTATTTTTTTATCAAAAGTGCGCAGAAGCCATTGTTGGTTTTTAATTTTTGCAGTTATTAGTTTAGCTGCGATTTTGTTGGATATTTTATCAGCAAAACGCTTTTTATATTGCCCAAGGCGTGGAAAAACATTTAATGCTGGGTCAAGATTTAAGGATCCAAGATATTTGCCAGAATAATTATTAAAATGTATGGATATGTTGTGGGTTTTACAAAAATCTATAATGCTTGCGCTAATTTCAACCTGTCCGAATATCACTATGTCTTTTATCTTAAAAGCGGGAATACTGGATTGTTTTTCACCGTCTTGATAAATCAATAATGCGTCACCATGTTTTTTTAATGTGCTATCTTTACTGATATAGATTGTAGCTTTCTCGGTAATATAAGTCATAAAAAATCCTTTAAGAAGGGTATGCATGGTTGAAAATAAGAGCACTTTTCACACAGGGAATTATTGATTTGTGGGAATTCGGAAATATTATTTGATGCTATTTTGTCGTGTATCTCTTTTATGACCTTTGTAGCCATGTCGCGCAAATTTTTATCAATTTCAACAGACATACGTTTGTTATCTTCGGAAAAATAGATATATCCGATATCTATTTTGGTTTTATACATTTCTTCTATGCATAGCGCATAAAGGCATAGCTGGATTTTTATGCTGAGAAAATCGCGCGTGCGCCCGCGTTTGTATTCCACCGGCGTATATTTGTCATCAGATATTTCAAGCAGGTCTAGTTTTCCGGAAAGTCCAAGAGAATGGCTGAATACAGATATATTGCTTTTTTTATTGGCGTTGTTTGTTTCTTGATGGATGATATCGTGGCGGTTTCTTCCGTCTATGATTGAAATATTTTGCCCGTCATTTTCTTCGGCACGAAAAATCTTATAAAAACATGAGCGCGGGCAATACAAGTACTCTGCAACCACTGTAATTGGCAGTATTAATTCTTTTTCTTCCATTCGTCTGCCTTTTCTTTGTAATAATCGGCCCACTGTTGGTGGTATGATACTTTTGAGTTTGTCTTTTTACTGCGCGTTTTATAAGTTTTAGTTTTTTCAAATGAACCATCATACATAGCATTTACTTCATCTTCTTTTTCAAAAATCCAACGGCGGCCAATATTTAATGAAGCGTTAGCGTCTGCATTGTCTTGGAAACCGCACATAGGGCAAACAAAACTTTCTTGTGATTTGCGTGGGGATAATGCAGATTGTATGATTTTCTGAATTTTATCTTTGTTAGTATCAGTCAATTCTGAAATATTTTTGTCTTTTACCAGTTCATTTATTTTGTCATTTGCATTTTCTGTGCGACCTTTCCAACCGCGGTATTCAATATCAAGCGGAAAATCTTTACCAGACATAATTATATGCCATATGTTGTATTGTTTGTGTAGCGAATCAATGTCTATATTTTCTTTTCTATGTACATATCCACATGCGCTGCATGTCATACTTGTATGGGTGGCTAGAACCTTGCCGACCAGACCATCACGGCAATTTAAAACTGTTGTACCTTTCTTGGATAATCCGTTGGTTTTTAATTTATTAGCCAACAAGTCTTCTATGCGAGTATATTGGTTATTAGAGACAATTGTCTTCTTACCCTGTCGGCCAAATCCGCGGGATAAATCTTCCATAACCAGCAATCCGCGATATTTCGTCGCCAAATATAATAAATCAATTGCTATGCGTTCGATGGTTTTATCAGATATATTTTTGGCACGATGTGCAAGTTTATCAGAATACCCACCAGTGTTGCGTTGTTGTTCGGCTTTTGCGGAAGCTATGGCAGTCATTTTGGATTTGTGCTCTATACCAAGTTCTATGGTTTCGACTTTATGTCCACGTAAATCCATAACTGTTGCAACAACTGGTATGTTTTCACCACGGTCTATACCGATGATATGTTTATATTTATCATCAAATGAATTATGACTTTGTAATTCTTTCTTGGTAAAAGTCAACGCAACCCAGTAAGTACCATCACGTTTTATTATACGCGCATTGTTTAAATGCATCTTACCATTATCAAGATTCCATGTATTGTCGTACAAATACTGCCGTCCGTAATGTCGTCCAAACGCAAGTGGAATTATAATATGCTTGTTTAAATCAATTTTTTGTTCTGATAATTTATCTGAAATATAACCATTTACTGTGATTTCTTGTTTTTCTATAGCCTTGTCGTCTTTGAAATGATTAAAGACTAGCGCCCATTGTTGGTGCGGTTTTTCTCCGAACAAGGCAAGCATTGAATGCTTACTACCAGAAAATCCCGTTATTTCCAACCCTTTTTCATCTTTATCTTTTTTAACCCAGAATCCCTTTGCGCTGGATATTAAAAAATCAACCTCTGCACGAACTTTGATAAACTCATCAAAGTTATTATATCTCAGGCCTTCCAGTAAAATCATACTTTCGCCAGTCTTAAGGTTCCAGTATTTTTGTTTGGCCGCTTTGTCGTCTGGTTTCTGCTCCATATGCGCTGCAATCTTTTTAAGTTTCTTTCTGATTTTTATCAGCACAACATCGTATGTTTTTGACATGTAGCCATTATGATAACGGAAAGTGTCGGTAAACCATTCCGCTATATCTTTTTGAACAGGTGTTGTTGAATAATTTTTGTTTAACACAGTGCTTAATTCATCAGCAGTCAAAGATTCCCAATATCTCTTTGCACTCTGTTCATATGTTAGCAACAAGTGATTTATTTGTTCGCCAGCTTGTTCGGGGGTGATGTTATTTTCTTGTCTTTCAACAACTGGGAATGAAGGAAACCCTTTTAATCTTTTAAGGTATTTGACTGGTGTATTAGATACTTGCTTTGTTTTTTCAATAACCATATTTATCTGTGCAACAGCTAGGTTATAGTTATTAACTTCCGTCTTAGTTGCAAAGGTATCAGGCAGAGATGGGAAAGTTATATTGTTGAGCAGATATTTATTCTCTGAATATGTGTCTTTATTCTCTGAATATGTGTCTTTATTCTCTGAATATGTGTGGTTCATATCGTTCTTTATAGAATAGTACTTATCAAGAAATCCAGCTATATCCTTACCAACAGACATCATTACACTTTCTGTAAATGCGCTGTTTGTTTTCGGTTCCAATGTGTTTATTTGTGCATCAGTTATTTTTGGGACAAAACTTTCCTTGAACGCCTTGCCATTTGCATTGTTGGCATTAAACTTCCATTTACCAAATTTTTCATTATACTTTCCAAACAAAGCAGATACAGATTCTGGATTGTCTGAAAAACGCTTGTACAAATCATTAAGGTACAAAAGACGCAGGGAATTTGCTTTGGTTAACAAAGAATCAAGTAATAAGGTGTGTTCTGGTGATAGTATACGACAACCGTTGTATTGTTTCGTTTGGATGCCGACAAGCATGCTTTTGACCGATTCGTTAGTCTTTTCATCGGGACGTATGTTTTTAAAGATATCTTTTAAAATAGACAGTTCTATTTTGCGAAGACGTTTTGCTTTGTCCATTTTACACAACCTTTTCATATAATTTTAAGTATACCATCAGGATTATTGGATGCAAATTATATTGTTATAATATGATGTGTAATTATTAGTTGTTTTGACGGGGAATTATATCGTCATGATAATTTTAGTATGTTTTTAAGTTATTTGTTTCACGGAGGTTAATCTTTTCCACTTTACTTGTTGTGATTTATAAATATGTTCAGGGTTTAGTTTTATTCCATTACCAATATTAAAAATACATTTAGATATATAATCTGTTATATTATCGGCAAATGATATGTAGCAGACACCTTTAAGGTATTATTATTGGGATATTGTTTAGCGATTGTGCCGGACACGCCGTCGTCGATAATGTATTTGTCTATGTTCAGGCCCAATTTGATTGCCTTGGTATCAACGCCCAGACGTTGATTGGCGGTATCTTGGGCATCGGTGCTGACGCGCAGGTATGCATAAACCATCTTATAATCCTTTGTTTTGGTTCAGGAAAATAATAGTAGATGCATTTTTGCTGCTGGGTCACAAACCGATGGCCCACAATACAGATTAAATAAAAAAACACACCATTCTTGGTGTGTTTTTTATTTAACTGGTTGCGGAGTGTGGATTTGAACCACAGACCTTCAGGTTATGAGCCTGACGAGCTACCGGGCTGCTCTACTCCGCGGCGAAAGTGATTTAGATTATATACCTTTGCGGCGCGGTGTCAAATAAAAAATATGATTTCTGTCAAATTCCACGGTTTTATGCACATAGCGTGTTATGATTTGTTACCTAATGCTGCCTTGAAATATACTTTTTTTGTTGCTAAGATTCCCGTAAAGGTTATAGAAATTATGTATCAAAAATTCAGAAAATTATGGAAAGGGTTCTGGGAGCCTGTGTTGCATATGTCGCTGATTCAGTGGTTGGTTGCCGCTCTGGTTGCGGTATGTATTTGGTTTATTTATTTAACGTCGCGCGTTCAGATTACGGGGTATGACATATTCAAAAAATATCGCAGACGGCCCGCCATATTTGTGTTCTGGCACGGTCGCAGCATGATATTATCGCCGATTATTTGTGTTGGTGGTATGCGTGCCTATGCGGTTGCATCGCGGCACAGTGATGGTCGTATGATGGCAAAATTACAACGCCTGTTTGGGTTAAAACCGATTTATGGCAGTACATCTGATGGTGGTATTTCCGTCTTGCGCCAAGGGGTGCGCGTGTTGCGTGATGGTAACTATTCCATGTGTATTTCGCCCGATGGGCCTGGGGGGCCATCTATGCGTGTCCAAGATGGGGCGTTGTATTTTGCCAAGATGACTGGTGCGCCGATTATACCGGTGTGTTATTCTTGTTCGCGCGCATGGTTTCAACAACGTTGGGACAGATATCTGATTGCAAAACCTTTTTCCAAAATTACGTGTCGCGTTGCCGAACCTATATTTATTGACCGCAAATGCAGTGATGCAGAATTTGAGAAAGTGCGCAAGAATTTGGAAAATTTAATGGTGCGTCAGGTTCGTGAAATGGACGGCGAATTTAATCTGTTTCAGGTTGAACAGGATTTGACAGCGCATAAATTCAAGCAGGATATGCGTGCGGCGCGTGATGCTCGCCGCGCCGCCAAGAAATCAAAGAAAGGAAAATAAGTATGAAAACACCATGGTGGTTTTTGCATAAAACACCGTTATCGTTTGTTCTGTTGCCGGTGGCGGTGATTTATCGTTGGGTGTCACTGGTGGTGCAATCGGTGCGTAAAATCGGTGCGTATCAATCGCGTCGACCGGTGATTTGTGTTGGGAATATTATGGCGGGCGGTGTTGGCAAAACGCCGATTGTGCGCGAAATTGCAATGCGATTTGATGCACCGGTGGTTATGCGTGGATATAAAAAGAGTGCACATACCGGCAACGCTGGGGACGAGGCGGTAATGCTGGCGCGGTCTGGGTTGCAGGTGCATACCGGTAATCGGCGTGCAGCAATTAAATTGTTAAATAATCGTTCTGGTGCGACAACGCCGATTGTTATGGACGATGGATTTCAAAATCCGCGTATTAAAAAAGATATTTCTATTCTGGTATTTGATCAAGGGTTGGGTTTGGGTAATGGGTTCTTGTTGCCGGCTGGCCCGTTGCGTGAACCGAAAAAGGCGATTTTACGTGCAGATGCCGTGGTCGTTATTCGCAGTGCGCGTCCGCGCAAAAATTTCAAATTGCCAGAAAGTGCGCTTGTGTTTTATGCCGCAAATCAGACCATATCGCCATACGATGAAAACGAACGTGTGTGCGCGTTTGCGGGGATTGGGTATCCTAAAAAGTTTTTCAGAATGCTGAACAATGTTGTGGTTTCACGCCGCGTATTCCCAGATCATTATCAGTACACTGACGAAGATATTGAAAAGTTATTTGCATGGGCGGCGCGTAAAAATGCACAACTGGTTACGACTGAAAAAGATTGGGTACGTTTACCGGCATATGCACGCGACAGAATTAAATATGCCACGTTGGTTACATCGGTTGATGGCGCGTTTTTTGATTGGTTAAAGGAGAAAATAAAAAATGTCAACATTGACAAAAAAAATTAAAATTACTGGTGTCGGGATTCATTCTGGATTACCGGTAAATATGGTTGTAAAGCCATCAAAAAAGTACGGAATTTATTTCCATCGCAGCGATATACCTGATTCCCCGATGATTCAGGCATTGGTGGAAAATGTTGGCGAAACCAAAATGCGTAACACGACAATCGGTCGCACAGATGGCGCGCACGTTCAGACCGTTGAACATTTGATGGCGGCGTTGTTTTTGGCTGGTATTGACAGTGCGGTTATTGATATTGATGGGCCAGAAACACCAATCTTGGACGGCAGTGCGGCGGAATTTCTAACTAAGTTCATGGGTAATACCACGGGCGATGGTCATATGAAAAAGATTATTGTGCGCAGACCTGTTATTGTTCATGCGCGCGAGGTTTTATGCACATTGCCGTGGCATGTTCGTTTGCAATTATGGGTGGTGAATAAAATCGCCGGTCGCAAGAGTGATGGATACGTAAAACTGAGTCCAAATGATGGTAAATCGTTGGAAATCACGGCGACATTGGTATATCCAGAAAAAATTATTGGTCGCCAGACATTTTCTTATCGATTTGATGGCACGAAAAAATCAGTAAATGATTTTGTTAAAAATGTTGCGCGGGCGCGCACGTTTGGAAAGTATTCCGAATGGGAATATTTGAAGGCGCACGCCATGGGGCGTGGTGCAAGCGAGAAAAACGTTATCGCATTAAACGATGCGGGTGATGGTACGTTGAATCCTGTAATTTGGCCGGACGAATTTGTTCGTCACAAGGTTATTGATGCGGTTGGTGATATGTTTACGTCTGGTGGTATGGTGGTTGGCGCGTTGGAATCATACAAGGGCAGTCATGCGTTGAACAATTTGGTTTTGAAAAAATTGTTCAGTGACCCCGCAAATTATGATATAGTGTATGATAAATAAAAGGATTTATGAAATGAAAAAGATTTTTGTTGGGTTGGCGGTCTTGGCACTGGCGGCATGCGGTGGCATGATTAAAAATGAAAACGGCAGTGAATTGTTGACACAACTGGACGGCGAACCAACAGGATGTATTTATTTGTACAAGATTGAATCAGAGGTTTCGGTCTATGATTCCGATGATGCGCGTCGCTATCTGGAAAATCGTATTGCAGATCAGGCGCGTGGTGGTAATGCATACTGGATTACCAGTCAGCGTACACGTCCAAACGAATGGGTAATTTTCGGGCCAGAACGTGCGTTTATTCTGACGGCAAATGTGTATGATTGCCCGTCACAACGTACAATTCGCACATCTGTGGCCCAAGTACCAATTTCGGTACAGTATTCTGTGCCGTGCGCGAATGACATTTATGGCGCGGAATGCAGATAATGTATTTGCTGTGTAATTTATACCCGCTGAATTTTTCAGCGGGTTTTTCATTCTGGGATTGCGTTATTTGTTTGTTTTGTGTTATAATTGCTGTATCAAATTAGGGCAGAGAGAGAAATTGCAGGGGAATACCGTCACCATTAAACGTAAAAAATACGCCACAGGTCTGTTTTGGCAGCCGATTGGGGCGGGGTTTGTCGCGCGCACGTACGCACGCAGTTTGTCGCGCGCGGTTGACCATAAATATAACTTGTATGCCGAATATCGGTCTATGGTCGGTTTGGGATCGCGTCGTGCCGGCCACCGCAGTGGTATGTCCGCAGCAGCAGCAGAGGTTATGGATTCTCTGACCGAGTTTAATTCTTTTTTGGGTGTGTTTCCGGCGGGCGATCTGTTCTATTTGGTCGCAGTGCGTAATGGCATTATTTTAGAGGACAAGGTTTTTGCCCGTGCCGATGATGCGCGTGCTGCGTATTCACGTTTGGCAGAATTTCCGGATTGGAACGCTTTGTTTGCCCCAGGGGCATGGGGAATGCCACGTGCCGTTGAACGCAATTTATCGGATTTAATAACAGATTCTGCGCATGCGACAATACGTCGTATCAGTCGTCTGTCCCGTATAATTGTGTCAGAGGGTGTAATTGCGCTGTTTATTGTTGGATTGTCGGTATTCTTTCGTGAACCATTACAGCAAATGATGACACCACCACAGGTTGCAAAAATCAATCCTGAATTGGCGGCAGAATATAAACGTCAAATAGAAGAAAAAAACAAAGAGTTAGACAAGCAATTTGAAATAGAAAAGAAATTGCCGCCGCAACCATTGGTGATGCCGTATGATAACCTGCCAGATGTGGCGACGCGCGCCAACGTTTGCTATCAGGCGATTGGTTTTGTGATGCAACCAATTTACGGTTGGAATCAGGTATCGGCCGAATGTGGCGAAACACATGCAACCGCGCGTTTCGCGCGCAGTTTTGGGACATTGGCTGATTTTTATCAGGTGGCGACAGAATTGATGCCTGCGTCGTTTGTATCAGAAGAATCGTCGGATTCTGTATCTGTGCGTGCCGCATTGCCAAACATTCAAACGTATTCATCGATAGATGAACGCGATGCTGAAACTGTTGTACGTGCAATTCAGACCATCTTTCAGGGAATATCAACAAATGTTGATGTGAACGTGGTCGCGGACGTTTTAACAAACGGTGTTGAAACGGCAACATTGAATGTTGTAGAGGTTGGGGCCGAATCCAAAATGACACCGATGCAATTCATGAAAATCTTTGACGATTTTGGTGGGGTTTATATGACGCGTTGTACATGGAATGTCAGCGCACGAATCTGGAACTATGAGGTGATAATCTATGTTAAATAAACTGATGGTAAATTTATTGTTGTTGGCGGCGGTTGCGGCGTTGCCAGTGTCGTATGCCATGGCCGATGTTCTGGACGAAGATATTGTAATCATGGACACTGTATCAGAAAACGACAGTGTAATTGATGATGCTACAATGGAACAACAGTCGGCGGATGCGGTTGCAAACTATGATGTTGATGGTTCGTTGTTTCAACAGATTACAGATTTGGAACAGGAAAAGGTTCTGATGCAGTTGGAAAAAGAACGCGCCCAACTGGATTTGGAATTGGACAGGTTGGCGGCTGAAAAAATTAAACTGCATATGGAAATTGACACTTTGTCGGGTCGTGCAGAACAACAACAACAAGAACTGGAAAACGCCAAGGCAAAGTTAGAGGCAGAAACCGCCAAATTTGAAAAGCAAAAAGCAGCATTGGAAAAAGAAAACGCAGAACCTGTTTCTCAATCTGTACGTTCAACCAGTACAGATGACAGTAAGTCAGAGGTTAAAAAAGTTTCCGAATTGTTCAAACTGGTGAATATATTTGGTGCGGGTAATCAATTACAGGCAACGGTTGCAGATCTGACAACGGGGCAGAATAAAAAGATTTCTGTGGGGCGCAGCATAGATGGGTACACGGTAAAATCTATATCGTTGGACGATGGAATTATGTTCACTGACCCTGATGGAAATACCCATACATTGAATATTGTCAGTGGTAAATAATTAAACGTGGGACGCATGGTATGAATGATGCAGAAAACAATGTTTTGAACAATATTCCGGTGGAAAACAAACCGTCTGTACCGGCGGGACTGGAAAATTCCACAACCAAAGACATTGTTGATTATTTGTTTTCAAACAGCAATCGTTTGATGACGGCGACCGGTGCCCCGTTGGAATTGCCACGTGATTCCCAAGGGTTGGTTGCGTATTTTTCTGGTGGTGAAATTATTATTTCACGCACACATCGCTATGATGGGCGCGTGTTGGCGTTTCTGGATTTATTAAAGGCGCGCGGGCGTGCAATGCGTGTGCCATTTTATTCTGATTTGGGTTTGGTGTCGGCGATTTATAAATCGTATGATGCGCGGTTGGGGGGCACGGCACGCGTCAGTCGTGATTACGACAACCAAATGCAAAAGGATTTTGTTGATATCGTTGCCCGTGCGGCCGCCCAGAAAGTGTCTGATATTCATATCGAGGTTGGTGATCAAACAACAATCTATTTCCGAATTGATGGCAGTATGCAGCCGGTTTTGGAATATAATTCCCAGTGGGGCGAATCATTTGTTCGTGCGGCGTTTGCATCGTCTGATATGTCAAATGCGAACTATGCCCAGAATGAATATCAATCTGCCCAGAAAGATGGGCGCACACCCCTGCGCGGGACCAAGGATTTATATCTGCCGTTGGGGATTTTAAGTATTCGTATGCAATTTAATCCAATTGCATTTGGGTCGCGATATGTCGTGATGCGATTGTTGTACGATAATCCGTCCGAAGGGATTAAAACCGAACAAGAATTTGGTGAATATGAACAGCGTTTGTTGATGCGCCTGCGCGCATTTCCGACCGGTCTGGTTATTGTGGCGGGGCCAACCAGTTCTGGTAAATCAACAACATTGGTTCGCAATATGTCATTGATGCTGAAAGAACGTAATTATGAAATCAATATGATTACAGTGGAAAATCCCGTTGAACAAAAGATTTTTGGCGCGCACCAGATGCCAGTTGTCAACACCACCAACGAAGAACAGCGCGAGGATAAGTATACCGAGGCATTGGCGGCCGCATTGCGCAGCGACCCTGATACATTGATGGTGGGCGAAATTCGTACATTGGCGGCGGCACAACTGACGGTGCGTGGTGCGTTGTCGGGACATAATGTTTGGACGACATTGCACGCTAATTCTGCGATGGCAGCGTTGACGCGCTTGTTGGATTTGGGTATTGAATCATTCAAATTAAAAGAAGAAACACTGATGCGCGGATTGATTTCCATGCGCTTGTTCAAAAAACTGTGTCCGTATTGTCGTGAACGCTTGATTGATCACCCTGAACACCCCGCGTACCAGCGTGTGTTGGACGCGTTTGGGGAACTGGGACTGCGTCAGGTTTATATTCGTGGTGCAGGTTGCAAGGAATGCAAGGGTACTGGCACACTGGGGCGTATCAAGGCCGGTGAAATTATTATTACAAACAGCGAGTTTTTACGTCTGGCGTTGGCAGGAAATACTGATGGCGCGGTGCGTTATTGGTTGGAAGATATGGATGGTCGCACATTGAAAGAGGCAGCAATGTCGCTGATGTTACAGGGTATCATCGGTGTTGATGAATTGGAACGTTGGGTTGGATTGCTGGACAGACCAGGGGTGTATTGATATGACAACCAAACTGGACAAGATTTACGCAAAACTAGTGTTCAAATTGAATACTGAAAAACGTATGGCGATTGCGCGCAAGTTGGCGTCGCTGTTGCGTAATGATTTTTCGTTGATGGACGCGCTGGGGCGTTTGGAAATGGTCGAATCCAACAATGGTGCAAAGCCAAATGAACCATTCGCTATTGCAATGCGTGAATTTCAGCAAAATCTGGAACGTGGTATGAGTTTTTCGGACGCGACACGTGGTTGGGTGCCTGCGAACGAAACGCTGTTACTGACATCAGGAAACCTATCTGATTTGGTGATTGCGTTGGAAAGTATCAGTCGTGTTGTTGATGGTGCACAGCGTATCAAGCGTGCGATGATAGGTGCATTTGCATACCCGTTGTTTTTGCTGGTGTTGACGTTTGGTATAATTATTATGGTTGGTTTGTATCTGGTTCCGCCATTGGCAGAGGTTGCCGGTAATTCAGTTGTGTGGCAATCAGGGGCAGCATCGTTGATTGCGCTGTCGGAAATTTCGATTAAATACTGGTATGTGTTTGTGATTGTGTTCTGTTCGGCGATTTTGATTGTGTGGATCAGTTTACCATACTGGTCTGGCCCGTTGCGTCGTGTGTTTGATAAATTGCCGCCATGGGATATTTACAAGATTCAGTTGTCTGTTGGTTGGCTGATGGGGTTGTCGTCAATGGTTGCGGCGGGTATTACAATACCAGATGCAATGCGTATGTTGGCGGACAATTCGAACAGATATCTGCGCAGTATATTGGACGTAACATTGCGTTATATCGCAAACGGTGATAATTTGGGTATGGCGTTGGCGCATTCTGGGCGTGATTTTCCAAATGCAGAACTGATTGGTGATTTGACGATTTATGCTGATATGAATGGATTCGACAAGAATTTGTCACGGGTGGCGAATGACTATCTGGACGAATCTGTGCGCAAGATTGAATCGATTTCCAATGTATTGAACAGTGTTGGCATCTTGCTGGTATCCGTGGTTATTGCGTGGGTTGTGTTGGGTACATTCCAGATGCAAGACCAAATCACCGCAGCATTGTCGTAGTCAGATAGCAGAGAACAATGAAGAGCACCGACTGGTGCACTTGTTTTATATGCTGGATTTGTTAAAAATACTTGTTTATAATTTGTTATAAGGAAAGGATTTATGAACGCTGTACCAGCCAGATTGCCAAATTGCGTTGATTGCAGACCTGTATTAAAATGGGCGGGTGGTAAGGGGCAATTGCTGGACCAAATAGAACAAAAATTACCGTTAAAACTGAAAATTGGTGGCATAAAGCGTTATATTGAACCATTTGTTGGTGGTGGGGCGGTATTTTTTGATATTTATAATAATTACCATATCCAAGAAGCGTTTTTGTTTGATATAAATCCAGAATTGGTGATTTTGTATAATGTTATTAAATATGATGTTGAGAACCTGATTATTGAACTGACAAAGATTGATGCTGAATATAAACATACTGTGGATAAAAAAGAATATTATTACGCCAGACGTGATGAGTATAATGATTTAGATAAAAATGTAGATGCGAATGTGTATACGGTGGTTTTTGTGCGTCGGGCGGCCTTGACAATATTTTTGAACCGCACTTGCTTTAATGGATTGTTTCGTGTGAACAGTAAAAACAGGTTTAATGTTCCCATGGGTAGATACAGTAATCCACGTATATTGGACGAAGAAAACTTGCGCAATGTATCAGAAGCTTTGCAGATTGCAACAATCGTTCAAGCTGATTTTAGCAAGGTAACTGATTGTGTTACCGCGGATACATTTATTTATTATGACCCCCCCTATCGTCCAATTCGCCAGACGTCATCATTTAATTCGTATGCTGTTGGTGATTTTGATGATAATGAACAAAAGCGTCTGAAATGTGTTTTTGATGCGTGTCATCAAAATGGCGCGTTGCAGATGTTAAGCAATTCTGATCCAACGAATTATACAGATGACCCATTCTTTGACGATTTATACAAAGAGTATAAAATAAATCGTATCTTGGCCAAACGTTTAATTAATTCCAAAGCTGATGGTCGCGATGCAATTCGTGAATTATTGATAACGAACTATGAATAAAAAATCATATCGTCTTTATTGCGCAGATTGTCTGGAACAATTGGGCCAGATTCCAGAAAATACATTTGATATGATTTTTGCTGACCCACCGTATATGTTATCCAATGGTGGTATTACGTGTCAAAATGGATGTGTAGTTTCTGTAAACAAGGGTGATTGGGATAAATCGCACGGATTGATGGATGATTTCGAATTTCATAAAAAGTGGTTATGTGCCTGCCATCGTGTGTTGAAACCCAATGGTACATTGTGGGTCAGTGGCACTTATCACAGTATTTATTCATGCGGGTTTGCAATGCAGGTGCTGGGGTTTCATATATTAAATGATATTACGTGGTTCAAACCGAATGCCAGTCCGAATATGTCGTGTCGCTATTTCACGGCCAGTCACGAAACTCTGATTTGGGCGCGTAAAAGCAAGAAATCTAAGCACACATTCAACTATAACGCGATGAAGAATGGTGATTTCCCAAAAGATTTTATAAAAAAGCCAAATTGTCAAATGCGCAGTGTTTGGGCAATAGGGACACCAACAAAATCAGAAAAGAAGTTCGGAAAGCATCCGACCCAGAAACCGGTTGAGTTGCTGGAACGTATTATTTTGGCATCAACAAATCCAGGTGATTTAATTTTAGACCCGTTCATGGGCAGTGGCACGACAGGTGTTGCAGCGGTTGCGTTGGGGCGACGCTTTGTTGGAATTGATAAAGAGGCGCAATTTGTTGAATTATCTGAAAAAAGAATTTATGATATAACGAATAAAGAGGATTGAAATGAAAGCAAACGGAATAGGTGGAGCGAATACTAAGACAGGTTTGGTATTTGAAGGAAAAACAGATTTGCGTACATTTTTATGCACACAGTCGGGTTATAAATGCGTTGATGATAAACGTGGTTGGGTTTCTGTTTTGTATAAAGATGAAGAGATTGCATCTATTTTCAAAAAAAACGCATTGTATAAATTTTTGGATTTTAGAAACATTGATTGGCGTTCAATATTGTCTAAAAAATTATTGCCAGATGATTCTATTTATGTTGTTATAAATAATACTTTTTTTGTAATAGAATGTAAATTTCAACATGTTGCTGGTTCTGTTGACGAGAAATTACAAACATGTGATTTTAAGAAAAAACAATATAAAAAATTATTAGCTCAATTAAACATGGATGTTGAATATATATATTTATTAAGTGATTGGTTCAAACAGCCATGTTACCAAGACGTATTGGATTATATAGTGTCTGTTGGGTGTTCGTATTATTTTGAATATATTCCGTTGAAAAAATTTGGTTTGCCTGTACCAGAATAAAAATGCCCCATCGGGGCATTTTTATACCATAAACGGCAGGTTTTCCAGTGTGCCTTCGGCGACACGGACATTGACGTCCAGCATTATAAATACCGCATCAGGCGTTTTTGGAATGCTTTCGCTGAATAATTCTGTGCCCAGCAAGTGGCTGGTGTTGACCGACAGTTTCGTTATCAAATGGTCGTCGTCCAACAATGTATAAATTGGGCCGATGTCACGCGGTG
>CAVGNU010000020.1:0-15560 GCA_963630775.1 Bacteroides fragilis
TTTTGAAACCCGCCCGCCAAAACATCTATGATAATTGCATAGACGAAATCAAAAACATCATGGGCTCTGACAACAAGTTGTAAAAAGAGGCAACAATGCAATTTGTGCCAATCGTACACAAATTATCAAATGGTCTGAATGTTATTCTGGACGATTTTGACATTGCAACAACCAATGTTCAAATCGACATACATTCTGGGGCAAATGACGAAACTACCGGTACAGAATTTGGCATCACGCATTTCATTGAACACATGCTGTCCAAGGGAACACGCCAACACCCAGACACTAACGACATAACCACCAATATCGCCGCCTCTATCGGCGCATCACGCAACGCAGGAACATCATACGACAAACTGTGTTTATTTGGACGCGTACTGGCCGAAAATCTGAATAAATTATTAGAACTATTTTCTGAACAGTTGCGCGATTCCCTGTTTGACCCGCGCAAGATTGAAATTGAACGTGGCGTCATTCTGGACGAATACAGACGCAAAATGATGGACAATGTGTCCACGTTTAACATATTTTGCTACGAAAAACTATTTGGCGCGTCCAATCTCCTTGGAACACCAGATACTATAAAATCATTTTCACGCGAACAACTGGTATATTATTTTTATAAAATATTGTCTGCACAAAATATGACCATCTGCATATCCGGGAAAATCATTGATTCAGAAAAAACATTACAACATTTGGAACAATTATTCGGATGGATTCCATCATTCCCAGTGCATCACACACAACAAAAAATTATACCAATCGTTGCACATAATCCAAAAAACAATCAGGCAAACATTCAATTGCGCATTGCGTTTGAAAATACAATTCCCACTGATTTACAACATAGACCCCAAACACTGGCTGCGAACAGATTCAGTTTCTTGTTGGGAAAAAAATTGTACGAAATTCTACGCGACAAACTAGGATTGACCTATGGGGTATCCACCACACATTTTGGCCACACAAATGTGTACGCAAATACAATAAATACATCAACCAGTCCACAAAATATTGATACCGTCATTGCAACAATCGCGCGCGAATGTGCCACTGCACGCATGAACCCCGAAATTTCCGATGACGATGTTGCGCGGCTGCGCATGCTGATGAAATTACAATTTGCCGACATCATGGAATCCGCATCAAAACGTTGTGGAAAACTGCTGGAACATTGGCATCAATATGGTGCACTTTACGACCCAATGGGCGAAATGTACATAAATGACAAAATGACAAAATCAGATATCATCAACGCCACAAAAGATTTCTTTACCCCACCGGCATCAATTCTGACCCAAGGGCCAGAGATAAATTCTGATTTGCAAAAAATTTGGAATGATAATTTCAAATAGAAACACGCGCCGAATGGCGCGTGTTTTTTCCTATTTCAAAATGAATTAGAACAGCGCAGATGTGCGTAGTGCGGATTGTGAAGTGTACAAGACGTACACGAGCAAAACGCACCGCGCACAGATGTGCCGTTATAATTTATTTGGCGCGTTCAACGTATTCCAAAGTTTCAGTATTGACCACGATTTTTTCACCGGTTTCAACAAACAATGGAACTTGGACGCGAATACCATTGTCCAATACGGCTGGTTTACCACCACTGCTGGACGCGGTCTGACCCTTTAACGCTGGTTCTGTTTCTTCGACAGTTGCGATAACGGTCTTTGGCAATGAAATCGATACAGGTTTGCCTTCTACGAAGTTCGCCTTGACCTCCATTTCTGGGGCCAAGAATTTCATCTGTTCGCCCAACGATTCAACCGGCATCGTGAACTGCTCATAGTCAGACAGGTTCATAAAGAACGCGTCTGTACCATCAGAATACAAATACTGGCAATCGAAATCTTCGACCATCAGTTTTTCAACCTTGTCTTCGGCACGCCAGCGATCGCCGCCCTTGTTGCCAGAATCAATATCACGCAAATCGGCCTGAACAAAAGCACCGCCCTTGCCCGGTTTTACCTTGGTGATTGATGTAACGGAATAACGACGTCCGTTGTGTGAAATCACCCAACCAACGCGCATATCATTTGCAATATATGATGCCATTGTTATACCTCTTTGATTTTTGCGTTTGAATTATAAAAACGCAACCACGCCGATGCAAGATTTTTATTGCGCCGTACGCTTGTGCGCCCAATAGCGGTCAATACTGTCCATAATCAGTTTGTCGGCCGCATCACGATCCGCCCAACCAGATACCTTTGACCAAGAATTTGGTTGCAAATCCTTGTAGTGCTGAAAAAAGTATTCAATCTTGGAACGCAAGATTTCCGGCAACTGTTCAACATATTCCGTATTGGTATAAAACGGGTCAATTCTGTCCAGTGGCACGCAGATGATTTTTTCATCACCGCCCGCCTGATCTTCCATAATCAGTGCACCGATGGGGCGAACCTCAATCAAAACACCAGGGCGCAGTGGCGCATTACATACAACCACACAATCCAACGGGTCGCCGTCATCGCCCAGTGTCCCTGGGAAATATCCATAGTTCGCGGGATACGCCATTGGCGCGTGCAAAATTCTGTCCACGCGTGGCAATCCGGTTTCTTTATCAATTTCGTATTTTACAAATCCGTTTTCTGGGACTTCTATAATTGCGTTCATCTTCTTTGGGGGTAATTTCCCCGGCGCAATTTCTGCTATTGTCATCTTCTATATCCTTGGGTTTCAAGCGGAAATCTTATCAGAAAAAATTTGCATTGCAAACGAATCGGGCAATAAAAAACGCCCCAAACGGGGCGTTTTATTGTGTTTTTTGATTACATTCTCATCGGCATCAAGATGAACAACGCATCGGTGTTCTTGTCTGTCGATTTGATAATTGTCGGCGACAATGGGTCTTGCATTTCCATTTGGAATTTGTCCCCTTCGACCTGACCGGCAACATCCATCAAGAACTTTACATTAAATGTAACCGTGAACGATGCATCGCCATTGTATTCAATGTCTAATTCCTGTGTCGCCGTACCGGCATCTGGGCTGGACGCATTGACGACCAATTTATTCATGGAATATGTCAACTGAACAGATTTTGTTTTATCAACACTGGCAACAGATACCAAGTCAACAGCATTCAAGAATTGTTTTCTGTCCAGAACGGCAATCTTGTCATTGCCCTTGGGAATTACAACACGATAGTTTGGATACTGGGCATCAACAAGTTTGCTGGTCAAAATTGCCGCACCAATTGTGAAACGTGCCTTGGTATCCGACAATTCAACCGTGACATCATCAACAGTTGCATCTTCCAATAATTTTGACAATTCACCAATTACGCGACGTGGCAAAATAACCGCTGGCATTTCTGCACTGCCCGCGGGGGCTGGCATCGCACACAAGGCCATACGCTGGGCATCGGTTGCAACCGCAGTCAACATTTTTTCTTTGCCTTCGTCCGCGATATGGAAATATATACCGCCCAAGTGATAACGGACATCGTCTGTTGGAATTGCAAATTTGGTCTGATTTATCAGGTGTGCCAAATCGCCCGTTGTCATCTGGAATTTGGTGGTTAAATTGCTGCCCGCCATGGCTGGGAAATTTTCCGCCGGCAATGTTGGCAAACGGAACACCGCACGCCCACTGGATACAACCAACTGGTCACCATTTTGCTTGAATGTGATTTCCGCGTCATCTGGCAATTTACGAACGATGTCGTACAACATCTGGACAGGAACTGTTGTCTTGCCACCCAATGTGATATCGGCCGTAACATGTTCAACCAATTCCAAATCAACATTTGTCGCAGACAAGACCAAATCATCTGTAACATCTAACTTTACATTCATCAATATCGGCAATGTCGCGCGCTTTTCCACGATGGACTGCATATGCCCCAGCGCACGTATTAAAACCTGACGAAATACCGAAAATTCCATTATCTTGCTCCTAGGTATTTTATGGTTTCCCACACTCTTTTTTACAAGTTTACCAAAAAATTCCGATTCGGTGCAAGGGTAAATACAACCTAGAATCATGGACAAAAACATAAACCGGTCAACCAACAAAAACCGCCCAAACGGGCGGCTTTTTATTTTGACAAAACCTTGTCCAACTTTGCACGTAATTTCTTGATATCGTCATACTTGGTGAACTTGCCCTTTTCTGCGATGGAAATATCACCACTTTCTTCGGATACCACCAATACGGTTGCGCGTGAAACCTCTGACAGTCCCAATGCCGCACGATGACGTGTGCCATATTTCCAATTCAGATTATTCTGCGACAGTGGCAAAATCGCCCCCGCATACGCAATACGCCCATGTTCAATAATAACCGCACCGTCATGCAATGGCGTCTTGTTAAAGAATATTGTCAGCAATAATTCACTAGTTATTACAGCATCAACACGCACACCCTTTTTATCAATCGCACTTTCGTCCAACGTGGTTGGAAATACAATCAGCGCGCCCGTATGCTTGTTTGACATATATTCAACCGCACTGCAAATCGCGTCCAATGCACCCGTATCACGCGTGGCAACGCCACCCTTGTGAATCATGCGTGACCACCCCTCAATATTGCCCAGCAACGCCATAAACTTACGCAATTCTGGCTGAAAAATAACAATCAAGCCCAATGACAAGAACAACGCTGTCCAATGCAAAAACGCGCCCAACAAATCCAAATGCGCCCACGTTAAAACAAAACTCAGCACCCACAGGCCCGCCAAACCCAACAGCCCGCGCACCAATTTTTCTGATGATGTGTTTTCAATAAAACTGCGATAAAACAACCATACAATTACCGCAATAATTAAAATCTGAATCAAACCCAACCAATTAAACATTTTCTTCTACCTTTCCTTTTGTTTCTTGTGTTGTTACATCTGTTTTCATAACCGTTGATTGCAAGTCGCTAACTGGCAACCCCAGCCATTCTGGATCATCACGCAATGATGGCGCACCACGTTGCATCGCCGTTTCGCATGGATGATCGTCAGCCAGCCAGTTTTCCAACAAATCCCCCGCCAGCAATCCAACACCTGCACCCGCGACCAACCCAATACCACCAGTCAATGGCGCCAGCAGCAGCCCCAGTCCAGTTGCCGATGCAACCTTGCCCGCGACAGCCGCACCGCTTATTTTTATATCAGGTTCTGCTAAATTTCCAGTTATTTCTATGGAATTTACAACATTGCCTGTCAGCGACAGTTTCAGCCCACGTACCGGCACGGTTGTCAACGCCATTTTTAACCGTTCCGCCCCCAAATTCAACTGGCCCGCTAAACGCAGGTTGATTGCATTTGTTTCAACAGCCACGCCCTGCTGGGTATCAAAAACACCATTGCGCAACTTTGCATTCAGCGCAACGCATTTTATCTTTATACGATTATGTTTCTTTTCCGAACTCAGCGAATCCTGAATCGCATGGCGCAATGTCGTCAGAAAATCCGTCCCATACATATACGACACCAGTGTCGAATACGCATATCCGCCATCGGCAGATTTAATCTGTACCGGCCCTGTTACCGTGGACATCAATTCTGACAGATTTGTACCGTTCCCTTCCAAGTACATATCAAAATTTGTTGGTAATTCAGAAATCAGGTCTGTTTCGCGAACCTCTGTCAAAATCTGACCAATTGATACGTTGCGACCACGGCCCGCGGCCTTGGCAAATATGCGCCCTTCGCCATCAACCTGACCATCGGCCGCCAATTCTATTTGCCCGCCCCCTATGGACAGCGTGCCATCAACACGCGCAACATGGTCAACCAATTTCGCCGTCAAATCAATATCACGCAAATCTAAATCACGATATACAATCAGGTTATTTATCTTGGCATGCACTTTTATATTAAATTGCGACAGTTCACGCCCAAACAGTGGCGTATCTTTAAATGCATTCAGTTCCCTATCTGGGCGCATCCATTTGCCATCGTACCATGTCGGGAAAACCTGAACCAGATTGATTGACTTGGACGAAATGTCCAGATTTATCGCCTGACGCGCAGTACCGAAATCCCAACTGCCTGACACGGTCAATTCATTGCCACGCACCGCGATTGACGATTTGCGCAACGTCAATTTTGTCCTGTCCAAACCGCCTGCCATATTCACCTTGACCGTGGGTATGGTCGACAGATTCATATTCAGCAAACGCCCCACCGCTGCTATATCAGGAATGTCGCCTTTGATAATAAAATCAATCGGTGCATGACTGGTGCCCTCTAACGCGATATTTGCAATCAACGCATCGCCCGACGCGCTAAACGCCACCCGTACGGGGTACACTTTGCGTTCCGCGTTATATGGCAAATACGTTAAAATAAAAGGGAATACATCTGTCTTGTTTTTAATCCAGCCCGAATATTCACGGGAATCAGATGTTGGAACATATCGAATCTGAAATCCGGTCAATTTGTATGTTTCGTCCATGATATGCGCGGTTAAATTACGAACCTCTACCCCGCCCAGCCCAGGGTCTTCGAATGGAAACTTTGATGGTATATGCACGGATTGCGAATCAGACACTGTGGTCGGTTTTGCTAACTTTGCAGACAACACAGAATACGCGCCATCTGAATTTTTTTCCAGACACACCGTCGCATCATAAATCTTGACATTCTGAATTGTCGGGCGTGCCTGAAACAGCGAAAATAAATCCAATGTTACGTCAATTTTTTCGGCGGCAAATGCGTCTTTGTGTTTTGCCCATTCGGCATTTGGAACGCGCACCTTGTTCAATTCAATACGTGGTCGCAATGATAATTTCCACGATACCGCGCCATCAATTTCAACCGGTAATCCCACAGCATTTTGCAAGACAGATAATATGCTGCCACGCATTTTTTCTAAATCAATTTGACTGAGTGCAATTATAAATGCAACAATCAACCCCATGCAAAACAGCATGACGATTCGCGCGATTGCCAGAAAAGAACCTTTTTTACGTCTGACCAATTTTTATAAACCCTTTTACGGTAATTGAAATTCAAAAAATTCCATTACAACTTTCATAAACTGTGGCGGTATGGCACGCAACGTCATCATACGTCCTGTCGTTGGGTGCTGAAACGTCAAACGATACGCAAATAAAAACAGATTGTTCGTCGCCGTAACTGTTGCCAGCGCATCGGGCGCCCCCACACATGCACCATACAGCGCATCACCCACGATTGGTGCATTCAATACAAACGCGCTATGTACACGTAATTGATGCGTACGACCAGTTTTTGGTGAAAACGCTACCCACGATAAATGTTCGCCGGCATGTGCCAAAACCCTGTATTCAGTAATCGCACGTTGCGGGCGTTGCCCCGTACCGCCATTCGTACGGGCGGGCGTATCAAAAACCTGACCCTTGATCATATAATCATCAATCAAACCATGATCTGGCACAACATTGCCATTTAATAACGCCAAATATTCTTTGTATGCGGTTTTTGCCTGAAATGCAGATGCCAGATTTTGCGCCGCCCGCAGATTTTTCGCCACCACCAGTAAACCCGATGTTTCCTTGTCCAAACGATGCACCAAGGATATTTTATCATATGGGAATAACGTCGCCGCCATTTTATCAACTGACTTGCGAATACCGCTGCCACCCTGCACTGCCAGACCAGCGGGTTTATTAAACACAACGATGTCATCATCGTTGTGAACGATGCATTTACGTAATTCTTCCAAGTCGGCCAGCGAAAAGTTATCGCCACTTTCAGTTTTCTTTGGTCGCACAGCATACCCCGAAATCGTGGGCGGTACGCGCACGGCATCACCCGCACGCAACATTTCCTGACCATGAACACGACACGAATTTACACGGATTTGCCCACCACGACACAGGCGATAAAACTCGCGCTGGGGCATAGATGGAAAATTACGCAAAAACCAGCGCAACAGTCGTACACCATCTTCGGTTTCTGGAATTGTAATTATCTCTGCCGCCATTTGAACTATTCGCCGTATGTGATTTGAACCGTGTTATTTGTGGCATTGCGGCAATCACCAGTTGCACCACCTGCTTTGTTATTAGAATTGATACGACCAATCGAATCAGACCACGCCTTGGCCACAAAATATTCGCAATCGGATTGATTCAGCCCCGTAATAGAAACAATAAACTGGCGCGAATTTGACGGATCAACCGACAGTTCATACGTTCCCCCATATGGGTTCTTGTTCGTCATGCCGATTGCACCAAATATGGTTGAATTATTGATATGGGAAAAATCATCATATTCGCCCAGCAGTGTTCGCACCTGTGTTGTCATCTGAATAACCTCGTCATTGACGGCATTGCGTTTTTGCGTACGCATTGCAGTTGAAATCATACCAACCGCACCAACGGTTAAAACACCCATAATGGTCAATACGCCCAACATTTCAATCATAGAACGTCCGGATTCTTGTCTCATATTTATATCCCCCATTTGCTATTTGTCTTTTTTATTCTATCATATTTATCATGAATATTCAATTTTCAGATTTAATCGCCAACAGTCCAAATGCCCCCGGCGTCTATAAAATGTACGACGCCGATGGCGCACTGTTGTACGTCGGCAAAGCCAAGAATTTGGCCAATCGCCTGCGCCAGTACGTGGACGTATCAAAACTGGAATTACATAAACAGGTCATGCGCAGTTTGGTTACCCGCGTGGATTGGGAAATCGTTCCGACCGAATCGGACGCGCTGATACGCGAACAGGAATTGATAAAAACCCAACGACCGAAATATAATATCATGTTGACCGATGGGAAAATGTACCCAATGTTGGCATTGACCAATTCTGAATTTCCACGCCTGTTAAAATTCCGCGGCAAAATTTCCCAGCGACGGGACGTATATGGCCCATACCCATCTGTTGGCGCACTGAACGAAACAATCAAAACAATTCAAAAGGTTTGCCAGATTCGCACATGCACCGATACCTTTATGCGCAATCGCGCGCGTCCATGCCTGTTGCACCAGATTGGTCGATGCAGCGCACCATGTTGCATATTGCCCCAAACAGATTATGCCACGCGCGTATCGTTGGCGCGCAAAATCTTGACCGGCGACAGTGAACCAATCATTGCGGATTTAACAAAACAAATGCAAAAATTTGCCGCCGAAATGGACTTTGAATCCGCCGCCGCCACGCGTGATAAAATTGCCGAATTGACACACACCGCAAATCGCGGTATACAGCGGAAACGTGTACATAGCGCAAATTTTGATTGGTCGGGCGCAACCGATGATTTGGAAAAATTGACGGGCTTGAAAATAGAATGCGCGGGCGTATTTGATAACTCTCATTTATTCGGGCGCAGTCCCGTTGGTGCAATGATTACATTCGGCCACGACGGATTTATAAAAAACGGTTATCGTCATTTCAAATTGCGCAATGCGTCCGCCGCCGGAAACGATATCGCCATGATGGCGGAATTTGTCAATCGCGCGCACCAGCAAAACATAAAACTGGATTTAATTATTGTTGATGGTGGCATTACCCAATGGCGCATTGCACACAAAACCGTGCCAGATATTCCTGTTCTGGGGGTTACCAAAGGCACGGTTCGCAACGGCGATGAACACTTTATTATGCCCGACGGCACAATAAATCGTAATATTCCAAAGGATTCACGCCTGTTTTTACTGTTGCGTGCCGTCCGTGACGAGGCACATCGTTTCGTCATCACATATCACCGCACTGTACGCGCCAAAACAATGACATCGTCTGTGCTGGACGACATTGACGGCATTGGGCCAAAGCGCAAGCGCGCATTACTGAACCACTTTGGTTCTGTTCATGAAATCGCCGATGCCGATATGGCCGCCCTGTTACGCGTCCCAGATTTGGGTCGCAGCGCAGCTGAAAAAATTTATGCCTATTTTCACTCTGGGATGCTATAATATGGGTGTTCATGATTTATAAACACAAAGGAGTATAACCATGAAATTTTTTGTAAACTTTTTATCAGCGTTTCGCATTGCTACGGCATTCGCAATAATCCCAACAATTATGTTCGGTATGTACAAAACAACATTTGTGCTGTATGTGCTGGGGGCGGCATCTGATTGGTTTGATGGATTTTTGGCGCGTAAATATGATGTATGCAGCAAACTGGGCGGTGTAATGGATCATATCGGTGACAAATTATTGGTATGCAATACATTGATTATGTTGGCGGTCATGATGCCGGTTTGGTTTGTAGTTGTTCCAATTATATTGATGATTGCGCGCGAATTGTATATCAGTGGTCTGCGCGAATTCTTGGGCACACAAAAAATTGAAATGCCCGTACCAAAATATCGCTTTTCAATAGGCAAAATCAAAACAACATTTCAAATGATTACAATCGCGGCATTTTTGGGCGTCTTTGCAATCGGTTCAATTATCACCGCCGACACAACCAGCCGTGCAATCATGTACATGTTATACATATTACCCCAGGTTGGCATGTACGGTCTGTGGGTATCACTGGCGGCATCTCTGATCAGTGCGGCACAATACACACGCACATTTACCCAGAAATTAAAACAGGTAAAATAATCAAAACAACACAAACACGCCGGCAAAATTGCCGGTGTGTTTTTTCCATACAAATACTGTCTTGCTTTTTCCAACATTTATTGATTTAATATTTTCTTGAACAAGAGAGTTTCTTGTTCGGGGTGTCGAAACCCTGAAATCGGTGTTCTGGTGTGGAACCCAGGACAGAAAAAACTCCAACTGACTCTAAACCGGTTGGGGGGCTGCGAATAATGCGTACGCGCAAAATAAGCACACTATACCGATTTATAGTTTCGAACCTCCAACCGCCCACAAACACAGGCGGTGTTTTTATAACAAAAACACGGGAGTCAAAACTATGAAAACATTTATCACAATCATCACAGCAACCATTATGGGTATAGCATCGGCACACGCCAAGATAATAGAACCTACCTGCCTCGAGGATCTGACATCAGCGCCTCTACCAATTGACAACGGCACAAAAACGACAACGCTATACGCATACGTGTCACCCAACTGTTCGTCCGACCCCGCCTGTGCGTGCTCTTTGTGCGCCAAGAGCGGCTACTGTACTTGCGACGATGGTTACTACGCCAAAGTAACTTACGGCACTGATAACTGCTTCTCTGATTGCGATTGCAGTGGCGTGTGTCCGTCAAACAGTACGTGCACCAGCGCAACTTCATTTACATGTAACAAGGGGTATTGGAAAAATGGTTCATATTGCACTCAGTGTCCGCCATCAAACTACGGCGTTTATGGCACAACTGCATCAACTGGTGCGACATCAATATCGGAATGTTATATACCCGCAGGCACGACCAGTTCTGATACCACCGGAACATTTCAATTTACCGAAAAATGTTATTATTGAATAATTCATAAAAATATGCGCTATGTGCACGATTTCATGCACATAGCGCGATTTTTAGAACCAACCTTTTTTTCCGGATTTTGTTTCAGCAAACTCGGTCAAAATCTTCTTTTGTTTTTCGGTCAACTTGGTTGGAATTTGAACATTTACCAAAATGTACAAATCACCAAAACTGCCGGCGCGACGCGATGGCATACCATGCCCGCGAACACGCAATTTTTCACCAACCTGTGTGCCCGATGGAACTTTGACCGACAATTTTTTGTCGTCGATGGTATCTACCTCAATCTCACCCCCCATGGCCAGTGTTGTGAACGGAATATCAATTCGCGATACCAAATCCACCCCAACGCGTTCAAAACGCGCATCTGGCCGCACATGCACATCCAGATAGAAATCACCCGCCGGCGCGCCATTTTGTCCGGCCTCGCCCTGACCTGCCAAGCGCAGACGCGTGCCATCATCAACACCCGCTGGAATCTTGACCTCTAGCGTTCTGGATTTGTGTACTGTGCCTGTGCCACCACATTCGCTGCACCGTTTATCAATCTTGCGCCCCAACCCATTGCATTCCGGACACGGCGTTTCCATTGCAAAGAATCCTTGGCGTGTATGAACATACCCCGTGCCACCGCATTTTGGACATGCGGGTGCTGGCTTGCCATCATCTGTGCCATTGCCGTGGCATTTTTCGCATTCGACATTGCTGGAAAATTTAACGGTATGCGTTGTGCCAAAATATGCATCGCGCAACGAAATGGTAACGTCGTCCAACAAGTCGCGCCCACGGGTCGCCTGTGCACCACGCGACGCGCCACCACCAAAATCACCAAAACCGAAACCACGCATTGCCTCGCGCAAAATATCATCCATACCGGCACCACCACCCATATCAAAGTGAAATGCACCATTACCAAATGGATTGCCGCCACCAAATCCCGCACCCGCCGACGCACCGTTTCCACCAGCAAACGCCGCATCGCCAAAACGGTCATATGCCGCACGCTTTTGCGGATCTTTCAGAATATCAAACGCATTGTTGATTTCCTTGAACTTTTCTTCGGCGGATTTATCCCCCGGATTTTTATCGGGGTGATATTGCATAACCAATTTATGGTATGCCTTTTTAATATCAGCGTCGGACGCGTCACGCGCCACGCCCAAAACTTCGTATGGATTTTTGTTCATAATCACAGGCCTACTATTTTCTAGATGCTGAATATATAGGCCGATTAGATAAAAAATCAAGCCCTGAAAACTGTTTCGCTTGCGAAAAATGAAATTTTGCGCTAATAATACGGTGCTATGACAGAAAATAATACACACACATATGACGCATCAGATATTCAGGTATTAGAGGGGTTGGAACCCGTCCGCCTGCGCCCCGGTATGTACATCGGTGGCACAGACGAAAAGGCGTGGCATCACCTGCCGATTGAAATTATGGACAACTCGATTGACGAGGCCGTGGCCGGCTTTGCCAAGAAAATCACCGTGAACCTGATTGATGCAAAAACCATTGAAATTACCGACGACGGACGTGGTATTCCTGTTGACGAGCATCCTAAATACCCCGGCAAGTCCGCGTTAGAGGTTATTTTAACCACCCTGCATTCAGGCGGCAAATTTAATAATAATGTTTATAAAACCAGTGGCGGTCTGCATGGCGTCGGCAGTGCGGTTGTAAACGCATTGTCATCTGAAATGATAGTTACAATTTCCCGCGATGGTTATGAATGGCACCAAACATTTTCACGTGGTAAAACCACATCGCCAATCACACGCGGCGATGCCACACGTGCACATGGGACAAAAATCCGCTTTACCATTGACGACCAGATATTTGGCGCAAATGCCGTGTTCAAGCCGATAAAAATCTATCGTATGGCGCGGGCGAAATCATTCCTGTCACGTGGGGTCAAAATTGATTGGCATTGTAATCCAGAATTATTGACCGAGGATATGAATATCCCCGCCGACACAACATTCTATTACCCTGGGGGCGTCGCCGATTTCTTGGACGAAAAGACCCGCGACAAACCACACATTTTACCAAAAATTTTCAGTGGCAGCGTTGACTTTCCTGATGACACTGGGCGTGTGGAATGGGCACTGACGGTGCTGACCGATGAAAACGGTGCGGCGTCCGACGATGGATTCTTTGCGTCATACTGTAATACAATCGCCACAATTGATGGTGGCACACATGAAACCGGATTCAAGGCCGCAATTACCAAGGGCATCAAGGCATACGGAGACAAGATAAATAACAAGGCCGCCGCCACAATCATAGGTGATGACGTGTTTGATTCCGTCGCCGCGATTGTATCCGTGTTCTATAAAACACCACAGTTTTTAGGCCAGACCAAGGAAAAATTATCTAATCCAGAAATTGCCCGATATACCGAAAACGCGTTGCGCGACCCATGGGAAATATTCTTGGCGTCCGACCCAAAGACCGCAAATGCACTACTGGATTTTGTCGTGAATTTGGCAAACGCACGTATCAAGACCAAACAGGTCAAAGATATCGCACGCAAAACCCCGACCAAGCGCGCCCGTATGCCGGCGAAATTGGCGGACTGTTCCAAGCACGGAATTGACGGCACCGAACTGTTTATCGTAGAGGGGGAATCCGCGGGCGGTACGGCGAAACAGGCACGCGACCGCGCAACACAGGCGATTATGCCCCTGCGTGGCAAGGTTTTGAATGTTATCTCTAATTCCGACGAACGCTTTGGCGCGAACAAGGAATTGAATGAACTGATTGATATTATCGGTGCGGGCACGGCCAAGGATTGGGACGAATCCAAATTGCGCTATGAAAAGATTATTGTCATGACTGATGCTGACGTCGATGGCAGTCATATCGCATCGTTGTTGATGGCGTTTTTCTATCAGCATATGCCCCAACTGATTTATGGGGGTCACCTGTACCTGTCGTGCCCACCGCTGTATAAATTCACATGCGGAACCGAATCGTTCTATGTGGACACTGACGCGGAACTGGACGCATTGCAAAACGGCAAATATAAGAACAAGAAAGTTGAAATTTCCCGATTCAAAGGTCTGGGTGAAATGATGCCGAACCAGTTAAAGGAAACCACCATGTCGCCAAAAACGCGGCGTTTGATACGCGTTGACCTGCCCCCACGTACGGACGATGGCGCAGAAGATACCGAAAAGACGCGCACAATCGTTTCTGAACTGATGGGTAAAAAGCCCGAGTTTCGTTTCCGCTTTATCACCGAACATGCCCAGTTTGTCAAAGATTTATTTGTCTGATGCATCGCTGCACACCATTATTGTCACCTGTAAAAACCAGACCATAATGCTTGACAATTTTATATTTTGTCCTATATTTACAGCGTAAAGAAAAACAAAAAGGAACAAAAATGGAATTTGGTGCAACACATAAAAAGAAAAACACATATATTGTCAAGGTGAACAGCCTGATGGCTGATATGTCTGCATTTGGCATGTGCAAGAATACGCCACTGCCGGTCGTTGTACTGAATGGACAACGCATGCAAAATGGCGCGGGCGCATGGATGCGTGGCACTAATTTCCCAAATCCTGCGGCGGCATTGATGCAGGCCGAATTTGATTCCTTAGAACCAGTTATGGGCGAAAAAATGGCGTCTATGATTATTGAATATCTGGACAAAGACACAGGCCGCCCTGTTCTGACATTGTTCCCAACATCGGCATACGTGCACGATGGCTATGAAAAAGATTATATGGCGCATCTGAATCACGCGTCGCGTCAGGATTTAACACACCAGATAAAAATCCGCGAACAGTTGATTGATAAACAGATTAAAAGCAAACAGAAATAAAACCCAACGCCTGCATGGGCGTTTTTTTTAGTGGGCAAGTGATATAGTGATACAGTGAACGTGTCCGACATTGGCGGACACATTATTTTTATTGCAGCGCAGCGTCAGCGAAGACAGATGAACTCTGAACTTTGGTATCTATACCAAAACTGCGCCCGATGGGCGCAGTTTTGTTTCTCGCATCTTATGGTTTTTATTGGATACCGACGCGGAACTCGTCACCCCAGCCGGCTACCGATTGACCGCCAACTGTGCATTGTATGTCATCAAATCCTTTGTCCACCTGATTCTTTTTTACCACGTGACTGGTTACCAGACCACCTGTTGTTCCCAGTACAACCGCCGCAATAGAATCAGATGCCAGACGCGTCGTGTTAAACGT
>CAVGNU010000021.1:0-11531 GCA_963630775.1 Bacteroides fragilis
GCTGATAGGCATATTACACCAGCATATTGTAAATAGCCACCTTTTTTTATAAACGAACTTGATTTATAGCAACTTCCGTGGTAAAATTCGTTGTGAATCCAATGGGAATTGGGTTCGGGGTTGTCACAGACCTAGACTATTCGGTGCGAAATAAAAAGGAACATCGTAAATCCGATTTTTCCAGAATTTTGCATCGTTATTTTTCCCTGACCATACTTGGTCGGGGGGCTGTATGTTATACAACAGGGCTTGCCCGAAAACTGCAGAATCAATAATAGTCTGATTTGTGAACTCCCCGACCGTCAAAATTCCTGGCGGTCTTTTTATTAAAGTGAGGGATAAATCAGTATGTCGGACAGAATCAGCAAGCAACCTGTTATCATTGGCGATAAGGGCGTACAAAAACTGAAGAAAATTCCATTAACAGATGATACGTTAAACGAAGACTGGTTGCAATCTGCATTAGAAAAAACACCATCTATTTTGCCGACCGCGGAAATTGCCCCGATATTTGCACCACTGATTAGTATCGCACGCGAAGTACGATTAAAAACAGATGATAACAATTCTGGTCGTATTGATAATCTGTATATCAGCAAGTATGGTCACTTGGTTATTGTTGAAACCAAGTTATGGAAAAATCCAGAAGCACGCCGCGCCGTAGTTGCACAAATATTAGACTATGCAAAAGAAGTCAAAGATTGGGACTATGAAAAACTGAATAATATTTATCAATCATATCATAAAACAAAAAAATCTGTATTTGATGCCATTGTGGCGACGGGATTCAGAACCGCTGACGAAGAAGCCGATTTTATAGACACCGTAAATCACAATATTCGCAGCGCGCAATTCTTGCTGATGATTGTTGGCGATGGCATTCGCAGTGGTGTTGAAAAAATGGCAGAATATATGAACACGTCACCTGAAATGCACCACCGTTTGGCATTGTGCGAACTGGATATTTATGACTTAGGCGACAATTACCGTTTAATTGTGCCGCACCTGACCACCAAGACCACGATTATAGAACGTGGTATTATTCGTATTGAAAAGGGGAACATAAAAGTCAACTTTGATGATGCTAACGAGTCAGATGAAACCTCTGAATCAAATGCAAGAAAAGATGCAATTACCCGTGAAGAATTGATTAGTGGCTTTGTTGCGCGAAACAAAAATAAAATTAGCCAAACCCAAATTGACGATTTTATGGAAGATTTAACTGACTTGGGACTAATAATAAAATACACCCCACTAAATGCCAGTGTATATTGCCATGTTAAGTCATTAAATAAAGATATACAGTTATTCTTTATTCCAGGTAAAACCAATCTAAAAAAAGCAAAAGACGAGAATAAGGCTGTCCCCTGCTTTGTTCCGGTCCGACTGTTGCGCCGAATGGAAACACTTGGGTTGCCAACTGATTCAGCCAAGCAAATGTTTGAGGCATGGCGCCCAATGCTATCCAAAAATCAACGGACACCGCCATACGAAGATTATGCGAAATTCTATTTCTTGGATAACAGCATTATTACCGATCCAAATAAACGCAATGAATTCTTAGGCACATTAGAAGAATTCCAGAACAACCTGTAAATTATAAATCCCAGAAACATCTGGGATTTTGGGTTTTGAAATAGCAATTTTCTGGGTATAATAAATCAAAAGGTGGTTGGTATGAAAATTTCTAAATCCGATTATGTATTGGGGCAAAAATGTCCAAATGCGATATGGTTCAAAAAATTTCGCAAGGATTTACAACAGGAACTAAATACCGCCGCATTGGAACGCGGAACCGCCGTTGGTGAATTGGCATGCGCCAGATACTCGGGTGGCAAACGCATTACCGCCAAACCGTGGGAAGATGACGCAATCACCCAAACAAAGTATGCTATGGAACAAAACGCCCCATATATTTATGAGGCAACATTAGCAACCGACAGCGGTGAATATTGCGCGGTCGATATTTTACGAAACAACCATGATGGTACATGGGATATAATAGAGGTTAAATCCACCACCCGCCCGCATGATTATCATTATCTGGACGCCTCGTTTCAAAGATATGTCTTTACAAAATGCGATATAATAATCAGAAACTGTTATATTTTAACCTTGAATCCTGAATATGTTCGTCATGGTGAACTAGATATCCAGGAACTGTTTACAGAACATGATGTCACAGCAGAATTGCAAGATATTGATATCGTCACGACAGAGGTTGAACGTATCCGCAATATCTTAAATGGACCGGAACTCGGAATTGCAATATCAAAAACAAAATGCAACAAGTTTTATGAATGTGGATATAAATGCCATTGCTGGCGCGATGTTCCGCCCTATTCCGTATTTGATGCGTTCAGGGGCGCACTGGCGGACGAAGTATATGCAACATATGGTTCAGACCTGCATAATGTTCCGAGTACATTTTATCAAAAACAAATGCACACCGGGGATATAGAAGCATTCCTGAACGACACAGAAACAATTAATACAGATATATTGCGTGAATTTATGAACCAATTGCAGTGGCCACTGTATTTTCTGGACTATGAATCCATAATGCCAGCCGTGCCAATGTTTGACAACTCGCGTCCATATCAACAAATATGTTTTCAGTTTTCACTGCATGTTCAACGCACACCGGGCAGTGAATTAGAACACTATGAATATTTGCATAATGTGGCGGGGACAGACCCACGCCCTGGATTGATCAAACGCTTAATTGAAACCATTGGTGATACAGGTTCTGTTATTGTATATAACCGGGGCTTTGAGCAAGGGCGCAATGCAGAAATGGCACGTGATTTCCCAGAATATGCCGAGCCTCTGGTCGCAATCAATGAACGTATGTTGGATTTACTTTCGCCATTCCGCAATCGCGGGCTATACCGTCCATGCCAAAATGGCAACGCATCTATAAAACAAACACTGCCCGCATTTGTGCCAGATATGTCGTATGAACATATGGGTATTCATAACGGGACCGAGGCCAGCGAACAATTCATGGACTTTATGACAGGTCGCCAGACCGCAGAGCAAACTGCCACCATGATGCAGAACTTGCATGACTATTGCGGACAAGACACTATGGCAATGGTCAGACTTCTGGCAGTAGTACAGAGCAAATGTTAACAACAGGGATACATGCTCCCTTACTATACCATTTCCGTTGATTCTAACGAATTGTTTGCTATGTTACCTCTTATACACAGGAACGAACCATGGCTAAACAAATACAGATAAAATATATTAATTTGTTTTTTGATACTAGTTGGAAAAATTTATTTTTTCGCAAGTGTTTTTCAAGACCTCTGTTTTTTGCGTTCAAAGTCTGGGGACAAGAAAATGTACAAATTACCAAACTACTGGAAATACAAGATTTTGAAACACTGAAAATTAAAATAAATGAACTGGTATCTAAGGTAGCGCCACTTGATGAATGTCATCAATTTTCTGGCATATGCTTCAAAGAAGAAAACCGCGTTTTAGAAGAATCTGGCAATATGTTTTCTGCAACAGAAGCTGAATTACATATAATATCCCCTATGCCATCTGACTGGTTTCTCAAAAAATTAAACCTGACCCAGAAACAATTTTTAATTGGGGAAATGTTTTTAAACATTGATAAAGCTTGGACTTTATTGGAACAATCTGACAAACAATCTACTGACGTGTATAAATACAGTGTTATCAGTTGCATAACATATATTCGGGAACTAAGTTATTTATTAGCCCAATCTTACATTGCAGATAAAAAGGGAGAAATTGGCAGATTAAATCGCCCAACAAAACGCGATGCCTGTATATCTATTCTTCAGTCCCCCAAATATTTATTTCAAAGAATTAATGCCAGAAATGGTAATTCTGCCCAAGATAATTTACAAAAATTGAAAGATTTGTATGAACAAATCCATGGAGTTCCATTGCAAGAGCCTAATAAGCATGGCAAACTTACCCCATCCGACCGAACGATTGTGGATTGGTTGCGTGCATATATTCCACATTCGTAATTGCGCGCAAAAACGTACGAAATTGTAATCAATGTCTCCTGCTGTTTTAATTTAAAGCAAAGGAGACCGATATGGATCTAAAAATTGAAAAAATCAATATAAGCCACATCAAAACCTATGCAAACAATGCGAAAGAACATTCGCAAAAACAAATTGCTCAGATTGCTGAATCTATCCGGCAATTTGGATTTAATAATCCCATACTGATAGATGAATCTGGCGAAATCATTGCCGGTCATGGCCGTATGGCGGCGGCACAAATTTTGGGCCTGGAAACAGTGCCAACAATTCGTCTTTCCCACCTTTCTGATGCACAAAAAATGGCATATCGTCTGGCCGATAATAAAATCGCCGAAAATGGTGGCTGGAATATTGAACTGCTGAAACTGGAACTTGAAAAAATAGAATCCAGTTGTGAAGATATGGACTTATCTGTCACGGGATTTGATAGTATTGAATTAGACACGATGTTTAATGCCGATACCACAAAGACGGCAGACGCAAAAACCAATGCCATTCCATATATTCCTGAAAATGAAATTGTCACGCGCCCCGGTGACATTTGGCAAATGGGGCCACATCGCATTATCTGTGGCAATAGTCTGGACGCCGAGTTTTTTACAAACCTGATGGGCAATGACTTGGCTGATATGATTTTACAGGACCCGCCGTTCAATGTGCCCGTCAATGGTCATGTGTGTGGCACCGGCACTGTAAAACACAAAGAATTTGCCATGGCATCGGGCGAAATGTCACCTGATGAATTTACAGAATTTTTGCGCAAAAACTTCGCGTTGTGTGCGAAATTCTCGCGCAATGGCGCATTATACTATAATTTTATGGATTGGCGCCACATGGGCGAAATTTTGGCCGCCGGTCACGCAACATTTACTGATTTTATAAATATATGCGTATGGGTTAAATCATCCGGCGGCATGGGCAGCCTGTATCGCAGTCAGCATGAACTATGCTTTATATTTCGCAACGGCAAAGTCGGCCATACAAATAACGTAGAACTGGGACGTCACGGTCGTTATCGCACCAACGTATGGCAATATGCTGGTGTAAATGCATTTGGCCACCACAAAGGCGACATACGCATGCACCCAACGGTAAAACCTGTTGAAATGCTGCAAGATGCGATACTTGACGTCACACGGCGCGGCGAAATTGTACTTGATTCTTTTCTGGGTTCGGGCAGCACGCTTATCGCCGCGCACAAGGCACATCGCATCTGTCGCGGAATTGAATATGAACCGCTGTACATAGATACAACCATTCGGCGGTTTCAAAATCTGTTTAGGATTGATGCTGTACATATTCAATCGGGTAAAACATATAACGAATTATTAAAAGCCAAAGGAGAATCCAATGAATAACAGCGATAAAGACAAAGTTGGATATTGCCGCCCACCAAAAGCAACCCGCTTTAAGCCTGGGCAATCTGGTAATCCCAAGGGACGTCCCAAAGGCGCAATGAACACGCTTCGCCTGCTTGATGGAATAATCAGTAAAAAAGTATCAGCCACGATTGATGGCGCCCCAATCCGCATCAGCAAAAAACAGGCAATGTTATTGCGTTTGGCAAACAGTGCCGCATCGGGCGACCTGAAAAGCATGCAAATATTATTGCCATATATATTACAGATTGACGAAAAGAAAGCCACACGCGCACATATGCAGGCAGACGATATTACCCCCACAGACCGTGAAATATTAAATAAATATTTAGGCATCCACGACAATGAATAAAATTGCATTACTGCACGCCATTTTGCGAACAGACTTTAAGCCATTTGTTCACAAAGTATTCACCGAAATATCAGGTGATAAATTTAGTGACAATTGGCATATAAATCTTATATGCAGCGAAATTATGGATATGATGGAAGGTAAAAATAATAAACTTATTATAAATATTCCACCACGTCATTTAAAATCCATAATTTGCTCGGTGGCGTTACCCGCATTCTTGCTGGGTCATAACCCGAAACTCAATATTATCTGTGTCAGTTATAATGACCAATTGGCTGAAAAATTCGCCAACGATTGCCGGCGTATTATGATGTCGCCGTGGTATATGGAAATGTTTCCTGCAACACAATTGGCACAAAATCGCCGTTCTGTATCTGACTTTGAAACCACACGTGGCGGTGGACGCATGTCCACATCAATCGGTGGAACATTGACCGGACGTGGTGCAGATTGGATTATAATTGACGACCCATTAAAACCCACAGATGCAATGAGCGACACACAACGCGAGAAAGTCAATGAGTGGTATGGAACAACCCTGTGTTCACGCCTGAACAATAAAGCGACCGGTAAAATCATTTTGATTATGCAACGTCTGCACCAAAATGATTTAACTGGTTTTTTATTGGAATCAAAAGCAGGTTTTAAGCATATCCGCCTGCCTGCAATTGCCGATACGGGCGAAACATGGGTCTATACCGACCGAATACGCCAGGAAACGAATACCGTTACACGAGCGGTTGGCGAACCACTGCATTCTTCGCGCGAAAACATGGATACAATCTGCAATATGCGCAGTGATATGGGCGAATACGCCTTTGCCGGCCAGTATCAGCAATTACCAGCGCCAGCCACGGGGAATTTGGTATCCGAGGATTGGTTGCATTACTATAACGGCGAATTACCAAGTTTTAATGAAATTGTTATCGCATGCGACACAGCATCCAAGACTAGTCCCAATAACGCATATTCCGCATTTACAATATTTGGTGTGGAGTGCACTAACAAAAAGATATATTTGCTGGATGTTTATCGCGGGCGACTATCGTTTCCGGACCTTGTTAAAAAGGTAGAAGAATTATACGATATGACGCGCGAACAATATCCAAAATGTCCCACAAATTTTGTGATAGAGGATGCATCATCTGGCACACAATTGATACAACATTTGCAAAGTGTGTCTAAATACATGGGCCATGTAAAACCGGTGGTGGCAGACACCGATAAAATAACACGATTTAACGGCATAACCGTATACATTGAAAATGGCACCGTTTTATTTCCATCTGTGACGGGGCCTTGGTGGGCAGATTTTAAACGCGAATTACTGGGCTTTCCCAGTGTCACATTCAAAGACCAATGCGATGCATTTGCACACGGCGTCCATTATGCGTGGTCACGCGCAAAATGGGGTCCACCCCGCGCCACAATTATGGGGTAAAGAAACAATTTGACATATACTGAAACATAAGCAGTAATACAACCAAAGGAGGCCCAAATGCCGAAATACCCACAAATAACAATAAATTTATCCAAAAATGCCAGTAATTTTGAAATTATAATGACGTGCTTAACGGCTTTAAAGATTAACAACCTGGGCAACGAGTTAGAAAATTTTATTCAAGATATTGAAAACGGTGGCGCAGACAACTTGCCCACCACCACCGAAAAATGGTTTAATGTGGAATAACTCAAGCCATATCAATATTGCAGTTATTTTCTGCTTCTAAACGCATACGCAGATCCCACAAGCGTTCACCTTTATATAAAAACTCATAGAAACCGTTAACGCCAGTATCTCTTGAGCGACCCGATAGTTTCCATGCAAGGTTACTAATCGAAAAATTTTCGCCATTATACTTAACTGTATTTATATCATCTACCACTATACATTTTATATTTGCATCTTTCGCAAACTCTAATTCCGTCCCAACAGGTATATTCAACATTTTAAATGTTGTACGTGCTCTTCTATCTTTCTGAGATACTTCTTTTACAATATTTTCTATGTATTTTTCTTCTTTTGTTGCTTCCGGCTTTACTAATTCATAACTATCAGGCGCCAATGCAACAACTGTTTCCATAACCTCATATGCTTTTTCTGGATCTATCTGGAAAAATTCTTTTTTTCTAACACGACCATTTGCTCGGTGTTCAATTGCGTGAATTTCTGGATTTATTGCATCAAATAATCTATGAATTAGGCCTTCTGTTTTATGTGCACTATCACAATACAGCAATGCATAAACGCGAAAATCTAACGGAATTGCCTCAGAATCATTTAACTGTTTCAGCCGTTGAGCAATATCATTTTTGGACGTCATACCAATTTTTATCCATCCGTCCAAACTTGGATTTGTTAAAATGTAAACAATTTCTTTTGCCATAATAAGCCCTTTTGATGTCTATTATTCCTATAATATGCTAAAACTGCCTTATTTTCAATCTATTTCATTTGACTTATGCAAAAACATAATCATTCATTGCGCAACCACGCAAAAGGTTCACACATGGAAATTCCGAAAAGTTATGATGAATTACAAAAAGTTCCAAAAGAGCAATTACAACAACTGTGGCTGCAAATTGTACGAACCCCAACAAATATTACGCCAAAGCATATGATACGACCTTTATGGTACCAAATTCAGTGTAAACGCAACAAATGTCATTTAGAGCAAAAATATATAACCCGCCTAAATAAGTATGCCAAAGATCCAGATACATATCTGCAATCTACGCGCAGATTAAAATATGAACTTAAGCCCGGAACCGTTATCAGAAAAAACTATAAAGGCCAATTATTTATACTGCGCGTGATAGATGACCATAAATTTGAATACAATGGAAAAACGTACCCCAGTTTATCCGCCGCCGCATACGCAATGATCGGAATGAAAGTGTCTGGCACGGATTTCTTTGGACTGAACAACAAATCTGTGACCACTAGTTAAAGTAATGAATCTCGTTTAAGAGTTTTTCCAAGCAATCTTTTGCCCAACATATTAATTTTACATCTATAGGCTCATCTTCTCTTCTAAGTTTTTCGCCATGCAAAAAATTGCATCGAATTTGATAAACAACATCTAAAAAATCCTCCAAAGAATCTTTACCATTGCGATGATATTCCTTGGCATGTTGACTTGTATAATCAATGAATAATTTTGTGCGCGGTTTATTATCTGACACTAAAGAATCAATATTTGAAAATGTGTCTATAAACTCATTTTTAAGTTCTGCATATTTAGTCTGAGCTTCTTGATTATCTTTTAATTCTAAAGCTCTTTCCCTATCATGCAAATTATCTTCATAACCCATTTGATATCTGAAGTTATATTCCTGCCACAAAAAAACAAATTCTATAACTTTTCTTTTTTCTGCATCCATTTGAGGTAGATTATCTTTTAACCAAATTATCGGATTCATCTTTGTTCCTTCATATTTTTCATAAGTATATACCTATAAATGCTATAGGTCAATTTATGTTCAAATCAACTTGACTTCTGGCTCTTTGTAAGCAGTAATTGTGACAACTAATAAAGGTGCCAAATGACCAAAATTAAATGCGCGATTTATGTGCGAAAATCCACCGAAAAGGGATTGGAGTTAGAATTTAACTCCCTGCACAACCAGGAAGAAGCCTGTCGCAACTATATTATGTCTCAATCTTTCCAGGGTTGGGAACATTATAAAACCTATACAGATGGTGGCATATCTGGTGGCACGATGGAGCGACCCGCATTAAAGCAAATGTTGGACGATATTGGCGCCGGATTAATTCAAGTTGTGGTCGTTTACAAGGTTGATAGACTGTCGCGTTCTATTATGGACTTTCATAATATGATGCGAGAATTTGACCGACATAATTGCAACTTTGTATCCATCACCCAGGCATTTGATACCAGTACATCCATGGGCAAATTAACGTTAAATATGTTGCTGTCATTCGCCCAGTTTGAGCGAGAAGTGTCCGCCGAGCGAGTTCGGGATAAAATCCGCGCATCAAAAGCCAAAGGATTCTGGACCGGCGGAATACCGCCATTGGGGTATGATGTTGTGAACAAGAAACTTGTGCCGAATGCGGCAGAGGCGGCCACCGTGCGCCGTATATTTGAAAAATACCTTGAACTAAAATCACTGGGTAATCTGCATCACTGGTGCATTGAAAATAATATAACCAACAAACAATGGACCTCACAAAAAGGTGAAACAATGGGCGGCACGGTATTTTGCAAGCACGCATTAAATAATCTGCTGCAGAACCCGATATATATTGGTCGCGTCAGGAACAAGAAAACGAACGAAACATACGCTGGCCTGCATGATACAATTATCCAAACATCGGTATTTAATCAGGTGCAAGAAATGTTGACCGAAAACAACAACCGTAACACCAGCCAATGCATTTATGGGCAATATATGCTGCGTGGCAAGATTTTTGATATGGCCGGGAACATATTCAAAACAAAATCCACCAGCAAATCCAAGGCACGTCACTATTGCAGGCCGGGGCTATACCTGCCGGCAAACGATATAGACCGAATAACGTGCGAGACAGTGCAAAATATGTTAGATGCGAATATATCTGAACTCATCCCACACGATATTGCCCAGAATTGGAAAGCCATTGATTTTGCCAACATGACATACGAAATTCGAACCAGGTTATTAAGTGCCATGCTGGATAAGGTTGTGTATAATAATAACAGACTAACATTATACATAAACATCACACCGATTGATATAGGCTTTCAAACGCCAGAATATACGAATCCCAACGCTCACAGCAACCTACTTAATGTGTGTAAAAGTAATGATGGCAAGCAAATTATTATTGAACGGGCAATAGTTATCAATAATCGTGTTTCAACAAATCAATATGACGCATGCGGTCGAACAATAATGACAACCAAAGAAAACAACCTGCAGTTGATTCGCGCACTGGCATACGGATGGCGATATAAATCCATGTTTGAACGTGGTCAGACCATAGGGCAAATTACCAAGGTAGAACACAAGGCGGAACGTACAATTTATAAATACTTGGCATTAGCCTATCTGTCCCCCAAAATAATCACGACAATACTGGACGGTAATGTCCCCATATCGGTGAATTTACAAAACCTCTTCGCCATTTCCGCTAAACATTCGACCTTTAAGGATCAGGAAAGAGAGTTTTATAATTGATTATCTTGATAAAAATTCTTAAAATTCTAGCTCTAATATATGGCCAACACATGGAACAGAATATTCAAGAAATTCCTTTTGCTAACGATGATCAAGAAACTCTCATAAAAAAATTGAGAATGTTTGTTGATACCGCTCAAAATTTTAAACTTAGTGCAACCAATAAAAATAAATTTTTAATGGGCGTTCAAAGTATGTCCGCTGCTATGGTTTCATTAGCTGCCGAAATATTAACTGCGGTAGAACATGGCAGAATATTCGTCGCCGCGTCTTTAACAAGTCAAATTATAGAAGCAGAAATACAATTACTATGGTTTGACAAACATAAACATACTAACGGAAATGATTTTATAGATTTTGGATATGTTGAACAAATAGAAATGTTAAGAGTACATCCAGACAGAGCAAAAACTGTATTAGACATGTTAAAAAATAATAATTGCCAACGCTTTTTGCGTATACCAACAACAGATGATAACGAACTATTAAAACGTGAAAATTATAAAAACAACTGGCATGGAGATAAAATAAAAAATATATCCAAAGAAACTTTTGATGATGTTTTAAAATACGTAACAT
>CAVGNU010000022.1:0-6164 GCA_963630775.1 Bacteroides fragilis
AGTTTTGGTATAGATACCAAAGTTCAGAGTTCATCTGTCTTCGCTGACGCTGCGCCGCAATAAAAATAATGTGTCTGCCAATGGCGGACACATTCACTGTATCACTATATCACTTGCCCACTAAAAAAACGCCCATGCGGGCGTTGGGTTATTTGCATTCTGCAATCAGTTGATTGATTTGCGCGGCCAATACCAAATCACCCTGCTTTTGCTTTTCAACCTGTGCAATCGCATATACGACCGTTGCATGATCACGACCACCAACATACTGGCCGATTTCGGACAAAGACAGATTTGTTGCACCCTTTAATACCGCCATCATTGTCTGGCGCGCCATAACCAATGCGCGTGCACGACCACGACCGCAGATTGCATCATAAGAAACACCCAATTTTTCGCACATATTGCGAACCATTGCGATTGGTGTTTTTGCGCGCTGCAATGTGTCCGCCAACAAACGTGATGCAACCGTCATATCAACCGCCACACCCATCAATTCTGTGTACGCTTTGATTTTTGTAGCAATACCATGTACCAAGTGACCGTCCGCCGCGGTGCGTGATGCCAATTCTGTGGCAACATCTGATACAACACCCGCGCGCATCAAGATTACGCGACGTGCATTCGCGTTTGGCGCAACAACATCAGCAACCAAGCCAGATGCCAACAATGATTTTGCACGATGATCAAAACCTGTCAGATTGCTGGGCGCGGCGTTTGCTGTCAAGACAACATTCTTGCCGGCATTATGCAAATCAACAATCAGTTGCAAGAATTCTTCGCATGTTGCGCGTTTGCCCGCTAACATCTGGACATCGTCCATGATAAATGTATCACATCTGCGGCAGTATTTTTTGAATGCAAAGATTGTACGATCATGCAACGCACGTGTAAATTCAGAAACAAATTCACCACCCGACATCATAACTGTGCGACCCGCCGATGCATTTGCAATGCAACGCACCAACAAAGATTTACCACACCCCGCCGGCCCATAAATAAACAAAGGCGAGAAGGCAACCGCGCCCGCCGCCAGTTTCTTGCACGCAGACAACACAAACGCGTTTTCATCAGATGCAACAAATTCATCAAAGTTTGCCGCCACATCATCAGATGCCACTGTTGCCGCTGGGGCAAATGACTGAACATTGTTGTCGTTTGCAACAGTGGCCGCAACCGACGCACCACACACCGCGATACGCACCACCAAACCATATTCCGCCGCAACCGCATTCAGTGTCGCACCATGTACACCAGAAATAAAGTCAGCCGAGAATTGATTCTGGGCGGTCAAGACCAACGTGTCATCAGAAACTTCAAAATTTAATGGGGCAATCCAAGACGAGAACGCAGCAGAATCCATTTTTGCGGCAATGGCCCCCTTGATTGTTTCCAAGTCAGTCATTTTTTTTGTTGCCGCTGCCTGCATGTCGTTTCTCCTTTCCTTTCTCTAAAAGAGTTTCCTGCCAGCGCAAGAGTGTAAAAATCACCTGCACATAAACGCTAAATTTTACTGTTTCATAAAATTTAGTGTTTATGTTAGCCCTACTTTTAACCCTCTCGCTTTGGTGATTGAGTTTCTCGGTCTCAATCGTTTTGGATACGTCAAATAAGTTATAAGATAAATTTTGATTTTCAACTAAATGTTAAACATTTTTTGAATATTTATTTTTTGACAACGATTCGTTTTTTTGCCCGATTTCCGCGGTTTGTATATACACTGTATAGACAAGAAAATATTCACATACGAATATATCCGCCATCTACTTTTTGCACCAAACCTTGCAATTCTAGGACAACCAAATCACGTTTGATTTCCAAAATACTTTTTTGGACAATTTCTGCCAATACAGATTCTGACACTGGAATCGTCCCCAATTTATCCAGCAAGGAATTTTCACCCGTATCTTTTTTTGTTTTTTTCTGCAACGATTGGGAATTATTTTCCAATTCTGAAAAATCAGACGCGCCCATACACAATTCTGCCACGCCTGATTTTATCAGTGAATTTGGGCCAGCGGCGCGGAAATCTGCGGGGTGCGACGGTATTGCATAAATTTTACGTCTCATGTCGGTTGCGAATCGGGCCGTGCGCATACTGCCAGATTGCATATCGGCCTCGCCCAAAATCAATTTTTCCCCGATTCCTGCGACCCAGCGATTACGCTGAACAAAGTTTTGTGCGACCGGCGTAAATCCAACTGGCATTTCGCTAACCACAACACCACGCGAAACAATGTCCCAATACAACGATTCGTTTTCAAGCGGCCATATATAATCCACACCACCCGCCAGAACCGCAATCGTCTGGGCACACCCCGCCGCGCGCAACGCACCACGATGCGCCGCGGTATCTGTACCAATCGCCATACCAGACACAACGGCCGTGCCGTGCGACGCAAATTCTGTGGCCAAATTTGCTGTAAATTCCATACCCGCCGCGGTCGCGTGCCGCGTTCCCACCATTGAAACGGTGGGACGACGCAAAGTGTCCAGATTTCCACGCGCGGCCAATACCGGCGGGTGATTTTTTACCGCACGCAATGCCGCCGGGTATAATTCATCATCATCACATATATAATGTATATTTAACTCGACCGCACGTGCCATTTCGCGCATAACAGCATCACGATGCGATTCAACCGCGTTTAACGATGCCGCGGCAGCGGCGGCATCACCATCAAATCGGCGCAACAGTTCGTTGTAACGCGCCGGTCCGATACCTGCACTGCGTAAAATCAATAATTTGTCAAACAGGTGTGTATTCATACCAATTACTATAAAAAATTCACATAGGTATTAAAAGCAAAAAACGACCCCAGATGTGGGTCGTTTTTTAATTACTAATGTCACACGCGCGGAATTATTTCATTAAACTCAACATGCTTTCGAAATCATATTCTGTGCACGCCGTTGGTCTGGTTTCATCTGTCCAGATATCTCTCTGGCATTCGTCCACCAAGGCACGCAGATTATTCTTAAATTCATTATACTGCGTTGGGTTCTTTTCTTTTAATGTCAACAACTGGCTCTTTAACACTTGGTCTTCACTCAGGTTCGTGTTTTTTTGCCCCTGAACCTTGCCACCAATCAGTTTATTGCCAAACAATTCCATAATACCTACGCCCACACCGGCACCACCAACCGCACCGCCAACGGTCGCCCATGTACGCGCGGTCTTTTTGGCGTCCAAAATACGCTGTTTCAGCGTCCCTTCGTCTGCCCACGTGCCACAGGTTATATTCTGGCCCCATTCAAAATATTTTGCGGGAATATCAGATGTGCTGACGCGATTATCGTTGGATTTAACCTCTACCCGAACAAAGCATGTGTTGTTTTCAGGATTTTCGGTATCTTCGACCATTGTCGCATAGTTATCACGATTGCTGTAACGCGATGCCCAAACAAACGTATTGCCAATACCAATATTATTATTGATACATGCATTTTTTTCCTTTTCACGGGTATCAACGGTCTTGGTGTCCGTAACCGGTTCAACACGCGCACTGGATTTATTTTCGCTGGTTGTGTCAGATGCGGTCGAATTTGCCGCAGACGCCATTGCCGTAATCTGGTTTGTTGACGCTGTCGTCGCACGACGCGGCGCATTTGTCACCATTTGGGTCTGCATAGAACGGCGCGCCTGACCGTCGGGCGACGCCGCCATTGCTGGCATTGCAATCAAACCACACATAACAAAATATAGAACTTTATTCATTTTGTCCCCTTCCTAATTCTATCCCGCATTATATCACAAATCACATAAAAAATAAAGACCAAATAAAAAGGAAAAGGGGCGCACGCGCCCCAATAAAAACTATTTTTTCCATTTCCATTTGATGGTGGATTCCGTGCCATGCACCAGACGGCTGATATTTTCACGATGCCGCCACAGGCACAGCAATCCCATTGCCAAAAATGCAAATCCCGCCTGTGGCCCAATAACAAAACCAAATATCGGCATCAGACAGAATACAGCCACCGCGCCCAGTGACGAATACCCCGACGTCAACGCCACAATCAGCCATTCAATCCCGCATATCACAAATGCCGCCGGACTGATTGCCAAAATCGTACCAAACAACGATGAAATCCCCTTGCCCCCGTGGAAACGCAACCACACGGGATAGCAATGTCCAACAATCGCTGCGAACCCACACCATGCGGCAAATGCATCACCGCCGATGGCGCGCCCGATCAAAACCGCCACAACGGCTTTGGCCATGTCCAGCAACCAAACCACACCCGCCATGCGCAGACCACCCACGCGCATAACGTTTGTTGCGCCGATGTTACCGCTGCCCACCTGACGCAAATCACCCTTGCCCATCAGACGTGTGAACACCAGACCCATCGGAATTGACCCCAATAAATAAGAAATAATTATCGCAAATGCATACATCTTTCTATTTTTCCTTGATTTTATGTTTGTTTTTTATAGAATAGCAGGAAACTTGACTAAATAAAAGGAAAATAAAGTGGCAAATCATAAGTCATCTGAAAAAAGAATTTTGGTCACGGAAAAGAAAAACGCCGTGAATACCGCCCGTCGCAGTGCTGTTAAAACAGCCACGAAAAAGGCATTGGTTGCAATCGAATCTGGGGACAAGGCCGCCGCAACAGCCGCCGCCCGCTCTGCAGAAAGCAAGATTATGAAATCCGCCGGCAAGGTTATGCCAAAACAGCGTGCCGCGCGCAAGATTTCTCGTCTGGCGAAAAAAGTTTCCAAGATGGCATAATGCCATTGGCAAAAATATTTGGCGCACACTTCTGTGCGCCTTTTGTTGTATAAAAAACGCCCAATGGGCGTTTTTTATACATATTTTTATTTATATGTGACCATACCTTCATACGCATCAACATACACATCTTGCGATTTCATAAAGCACCCAATCAATGGCAGACACAAAAAGCTTTTTGTGATTGATGTAAATTTGGGTGCAATTAATACATCTGCGTTGTTTGAATTACTAAGCGCATCATAAACAGCCGCCGCCGCACATTCCGAATTTGGCAAAACATCAGTTTGCGCATTTATGGTTGCACCATACGTTTGCTCCGACGGTACATCGTGAAATATATAAAAAGCATTTGAGCATACCGCCCTGCCACTCACCTTGTTTCCCACGGTCACAGTCGGTTGTATCGTTGTATCTATTTTAACAACTGGCGCTGTTGTGGTATATGGCATGTTGTCTCTGTAGGCAGAGCACCCCGCCAATGCCAGCATTGATATTGATAGTAAAATCTGTTTCATTTCTTACTCCTTATTTATAGGCCAGCTTGACACTTTCTAGCGCGTTGAATAAACACATTTATATATTGTGTCAACAATTCCGCTTTTTCATATTCCGGATCAAAACCAGCAGGATAAATAGCAACACCACCAGATTGAAATGATGCAATGGTTTTGCCCAACTCTGCCATTTTATTATCAATGTCTTTTAATTGTCGTCTATCAGATTCTGTTAATGAACGACATGTACATTTTGACTGTGCCAACAAATTATCCGGCAAAACAGCCGTAATAAACTCCGGACACTTTGCTTTAATCTCTGCCAATGAATCCAAATTCAATGCATGCGCCCCCGTTGAACACAACAGGACACCAAAAAACACCATCAGACATTTTTTCATTATTTTTCTCCTAATTTATTTTCAGATTTTTTATTTATTTTAGTTTTCAATGCATCAACAATGAACGCCGTACAGAAAAACAACACCGCGGCCAGTCCCCATTGCCCGGCATAGATTTGATGCATAACAGATACTGCCTCATCATAAACCCCATATGCATTAAGTATGCATAAAAAACCAAATATTACACAAATTATACGTTTCATATTTAACTCCTTTTTGTTTAACAAAATACCACCAAGAAATAACTTGATGGTTGGAGTTTGATAACAATGTTGAGAATTGCGTGTTTTATTCAATATATTCAACACACTCCAACCATAGTTGGAGTTTTATCGTCTTGTCCTGACGCTCAACACGGGTTATCAAGCCCAATACAGCAACACGCCATATCAATACAGATTTTACTTAAACACGGAATTAAATCAAGCCAATTCTATAATGCAACGTCAACGAAACAAATGCGTTCTCTAAAAATAAAACCGGCGATTGCCGGTTTTATTTTTTAATTCAGTGGTGCGCCCCAA
>CAVGNU010000023.1:0-5905 GCA_963630775.1 Bacteroides fragilis
ATGGCGGGTCTGATGGTGTGTACTGCGACGACAATGGATTCTTTATTTTGGACAGTGAATGTTCCTATGCGGGGTAATTGAATTATGGCGGAACCGACAGTTGCAGATTTATTTGCATACGTTTCCAGATTTTATCAGGCAACCGATACGAAGTTAAATTCTCTTAGTCAATCTGTGGTCATGTTGAAAAATCATATGACGCGTTTGTATGCGTTGCATGGCGATGCGTTGGAAACTTGCGCGCCCGCAACGGGGCATTTGAAATTAAAGCAAGATGGATGCTTGCGCCTGTTGGAAATTTTGGATGGTATATTCCGTGATGCCGGCATCAAATACATGTTGGGCTATGGCACGTTGTTGGGGGCGGCGCGTGGTGGTACATTTATTCCATGGGACGATGATATTGATTTGTGCCTGATGCGCGATGATTTTAATCGTGCGGTGGCGGTATTATCTGAAAAATTCGCCGATGGTACGGTGGACAATGGAATCTTTACATCATGGGGGATGTCGGGCGGAATATTCAAGGTCTTGGTTACACCCCGTGTTTGCATTGATCTGTTCCCGTGGGATTATTATTATACCCGTATGCAGACGGATGCCCAGCGTGACACGTTCACAAACGATTATTGGCGCGCAATGGAAACCGCACGCCAGATGGAGGCCGACAAAAAACTGTTGGAAACCAATCCTGATGCCGTGGTGGAATCGGTGTATACCGATTACCCGACAATCATCAACGATATGATTATGCACGATAACCCGCCCGACGTTGTCAATGGCGATGTATTTGAAGGAATTGATTGGCAAACATTTCCGGAACGTGCGGCGCACTTTTTCCACAATAAACCGTTCCGTCATGAATGGGTATTCCCATTTGGCGAAATTGAATTTTGTGGCAAAAAATTCCCCGCGCCAAACAATGTTGATGCGGTGCTGACCACGCGATTTGGTGATTGGGGCGAATTTAGACCCGACTTTGCAAGACATGCCAGTCCGGCATTCACGTACGAAGAACTGGTTCGCGTGCGCGAATTTTTGGGGATTGAAACAAAATGACACGCATTATAACGTACGGCACGTTTGATACTTTTCATTGGGCGCACATGTTGTTGTTACAGCGCGCGCGTGCGATGGGCGATTGGCTGGGTGTTGGGTTGTCCACCGATGCGTTCAACGCGATAAAGGGCAAGCAGACGTGTTTGCCGTATGAACAGCGGAAACAGATTCTGTCGGGTGTGAAATACGTTGACCTGATTTTCCCAGAAAATAATTGGCAGCAAAAGCGTGATGATATTCTGAAATATCATGCCGATATTTTTGTGATGGGCGATGATTGGCGTGGCAAGTTTGACGACCTGAATGATATTTGTCGGGTTGTGTATCTGCCCCGTACGCCTGATATTTGCAGTACTGAAATAAAAAAGATTTTATCAAAAACGAAATAAAAATGCGCCATTGGCGCATTTTTAATTCCCCGCCAATGGAGGGGTGTCCGCGTAGCGGACGGGGAGGGTTACTGGTTAGTGATAAAGTGAATAAGTGATACAGTGATTTAGTTTAAGAATAACGCCCTAAAAGCATTGTCATTCCGTGGCTTGACCACGGAATCCTGGTTTATGATGTTGCGCCATCCGGCGCATTCTTATTGTCATTCCTGCCTGCGCGGGAATGACAAATATGTGCACTGCGCGCAACACCAATCACTGGATTGCTTCGTTACACTCGCAATGAATCCAAGCGAAGCGCAGGATGCGGCAAGGACGCTAGTCCGCAGGCGACACACGTGCTAGAATCTCTGTCATTGCGAGCGAGCGTAGCGACGCGTGGCAATCCAGTAAATAAACAAGTGCGCCCAACGGCACTATCTATTATCTATGCTCTATTCTCTATTATCTATTCTCTAATAAAAAACGGGGCGGGGCCCCGTGTTTTTATCTGTTGGTCAGTTGTAATTCTATGCGGCGGTTTTGCTGTAAACTGGCCGCATCTGAACCCAATTCCACAGGGTGCATTTCGCCAAAACCACTGGGGACAAGGCGACGTTTTGACACACCGTCGCGGGCCAATTCATTTGCCACCGCGGTTGCACGCAACAGGGACAATTCAATATTATTCTTGTACCCACGTGTGCCAGCGATAACCTGTTTGTTGTCGGTGTGACCGTCAACGCGAATAATCCAATTCACATCAGACGGAATCTTGTGCTCTAAATCCTTGATTACATTTGCAATCAGACGCAGTTGATTTTTCCCCTCTGGCGACAGGGTATATGAACCGCTGCTGAACAGAATGTCGCTGGACACGATAAAGCGGTCGCCGTCCGGTTGAACCGTGGTGCGGTCGCCCAATGCGTCCTTGATTGCGCGATAGAATGCGGATTGATATTGCGAAACCTTGTTCAGTTCAGCAACCTTGTCCGCCAATGCCTTGTTCAGGCGCGCCGACATTTCCACGTACTGAATTTCTTGGGCATGCGATTTTTCTTCGGCGGCGTCCAATGCCGATTGCAATTTCGTCAACTGGTCGGACAGTTCAGCGCGCTGGGCGTCCATCTGGGTTTGCAAGTCGCGACGCTGTTGTTCCAATTCTGCGGTCTTTTCCTTGTCCAGTTTTGCCTGATTTAATTGGCGCGACAATTCGGCAACGCGCGCGGTCAGGTCTGTGCCCTGTGTTTGCAGTTCGGCGACCTTGGATTCATACTCTGCAATCAGTTCATTCATATTGGTGTCAACCGCAACCAGTTCATTTGACAGTTGGGCGTTATTATTTTCCAGATTTTCCAGTTGCGCGCGCGCCAGAATCAACAGGCGTTTTGCCTCTTCTTCGTCGGCGGTCATCTGTTGAATTTTTTGTGACTGTTCGGCATTTGTCTGTTTCAAATCTGCCAATGTTTTCGCGCCGGTCTTGGTGTTAAATACACTGGTGGTTGTCCACAAGAATACAAACACAATCAGCAAGAAAATCAATATAATGACCAGATTGGAAAACAAGTCCACAAATGCTGGCCATGTGTTAGTTCTGTCGCGGAAACGAATGTTTAACATGTTTATTTTTCCTCTCTCTCGCGTTCTTTTTCTTATTTATCGTCCAATGTGCAATCTGGGACGGCTGGCACGTGCGTGTGTGCGGCCAAGTAATCTTCCAATTCGTTAAAGATGGCATTTTGTGCCAACTGAACCTGTAGCCCCAGAAAGCCGACAACCAAGCTGCCCGCCAAGCCCATTAGCGAACTGGTAAATGCGGTTGCCATACCCGCCAATGGTTTGGACAGACCGGTCTGCATCGTGGTCAAGACCGCATCGTCGGCAAAGTTCAGGCCGCCAATCAATTCAGCAAATCCGCCAACCGTCACAATCAATCCCCAGAATGTCCCCAACAACCCCAAGAATATCAATGTGTTTGTGATATACCGAATGGATTCGCGCGCGTCGTCAAATCGCAACAGAATCAAATCCAACATATTATTCAACGATGTGGCGGAAATCCGCGCAGGACGCGTGCGTAACAACATTGCGACCGGTCGCAACAACATTGGGGGCAGCGGCGCATTTCGACGTCCCGTCAAATACGCGCGCAACCAGCGGTATTCAGGCAATAATTTGAATATATGTACGAACGCCAGCCCAACCCCGAACAGTGTTGTTCCAATAATAATGCCGTTCAGATAAATATTTGCCACCGCCACGCGCAAAAATTCGCCATGAAATATAATCAGCCCCGCCGCCAGCAATGCCGTCAGTGCCGCCATACGGTTAAGATTTCTATGAAATTGGTTCGTCATACTATCTCTCTTATAATGTGATGATAGTAAATTTTGCAAAATAATGTCAATAGGGATTATTCATAAAATGCGCGCGGAAAAATCACTTGATTTTATTAAAAAAGTCGGCATAATTGGCGATGTCCTGCTGGCACATGGGGTGTCGGCTGATTAAACCATAGGAAAAATATAAATGGCTTACTATGAAAGCGTCTTGGTTTTCCGCCAGGACTTGACCGAACCGCAGGTAAAAGAAAAAGCGGCAAAATACACCGATATCATCAAGGAATTGGGCGGTGATGTTAAATCCACAGAATTTTGGGGTTTGAAGAATCTGGCCTATGTTATCCGTAAAAATCGCAAGGCACACTATGTCATGCTGAACATCGAATTGCCAGGGGCCCAAGTTGCCGAACTGGAACGTCGTGCCCGCATCGACGAAGACGTCATTCGTTTCTTGAACGTTCGCGTCGAAACATTGTCTGAACAACCATCTATCATGATGAAAAAGAATAACGAAGAGGCAGAATAATGGCAGTACGTGCAGCAATTTATCGTAAAAAATCTAACCCATTAAAGGGCAAGGTTATTGATTACAAAGATATCAAAACACTGTCGCACTATATCACAGAACGCGGCAAAATCGTCCCATCACGCATCAGTGGTGTTTCCCAGAAAGACCAACGCGCATTGGCAACCGCCATCAAACGTGCCCGTCATTTGGGGTTGATGCCATTTGTTCGCAACAACTTGGGCTAAAATTGATTATAATCGCACATCTGCTGGTTGTTGGCGCGCTCGTGTAACATTTGTACACTACGCTTGCCAACAACGGCGCATCTGCACAATTCTAATCAATTTATGTAAAGATTGAAATTCCCCTCCTGTGGAGGGGTGTCAGCTTGCTGACGGGGAGGGTTTCCCACCAAGGTCAGCAGATATTTGGGTTCGTTTGAACTCTAACTTTAACCCCCTTCGCCCAACGGGCGTTGGGCACTTCCCCGCAGGGGCAGAATAGAAAAAGGACAGATAAAATGAAAGTTATTTTGACAGAAAAAATTACTCACTTGGGCAATATCGGCGATACAGTCGAAGTGAAAACTGGTTTTGCGCGCAACTATTTGTTGCCAAATGGCAAGGCAATGCGCTGGACACGTGAAAACGTTGCATTGTTCGAGGCGAAAAAGGCCGAATTGACCGCACGTCAGGAAGCCGCCAAGGCTGCTGCCGAGGCGCACGTTGATGCCGTCAAGAACGCAAAACTGCACATGATTCGTCAGGCGGGTGATACGGGTCAACTGTATGGTTCTGTATCGACACGCGATATTGCACGTATGTTAAAAGAAATCGCAAACGTCAATGTTGAATCGTCTCAGGTTTTGTTGGGCAGCCCAATCAAATCCATCGGTGCGTTCGATACCAAGATTGCACTGCACCCAGACGTTGTTGTCCCAGTCAAGGTATATGTTGCCCAGACACAGGACGAAATTGACGCATTGGTTGCGGGCAAGGTTCTGACATTTGGTACCAAGAAGGTTGAAGAAGTTGCAGAAGAGAAACCTGCGACCGAAGAAAAACCTGTGGAACAGCCAGCAGAAACAGTGGCTGACGCTGAATAAGAAACGGGGCATCGCCCCGTTTTTTTTGTTAGAGCATAGATAATAGATAATAGATAATAGATAATAGATAACGGCATTGTTCTTGCCCATGTGTCGCCTGCGGGCCGCGCCCTTGCCGCAACCTGCGCTTCGCTTGGATTCATTGCGAACGGGGCCGAAGCAATCCAGTAAATAAAACCTGTCCGCCGAATGGCGTGGGCTGTTTTATGTGGCGAAAAAAATGTAGATTTTGTTTCAAATATTGTTGACACTATATGGCGACATAGCATATAATTACGCATACAAACGATGTAGGAAATAGTAAAGCTATGAATCGTAACGCGTTGTTTTTACTGTCTTTTTTTCTGACGGGGGGGGGGGTATTGTAGGAACGGCGAATGCCGGCCCATTAGACGTAGTTTATGCTGGCGGAATTGCCGCGGTCAGTTATGTTGATAGGCTCTACAACAACTTACTCAAATCCATCGGCACCAAGGAAGACGCGTCTAACAAGACAACCATCATTTCATCCAGTTCAACTGAT
>CAVGNU010000024.1:0-5634 GCA_963630775.1 Bacteroides fragilis
TTCCGGCGTATTATAACGCATGGCGTGATTCCGATGCATGCGCGACCCGATTTCGGCTGCGCCTGTTTGGGAAAATACCATTACTGAAAATAAAACATAACTGGGTCCAGTTGTTTGAATTTATCCCCCTGTTCAAGATTAAATGGAGATAGAAATGGCCACTGTATCGATAATAATGACGGCATTTAACCAAGCGCAATATATTGGTGATGCCATTGACAGCGTATTAAAACAAGATTTTTCTGATTGGGAATTGATAATAATTGATGATGCCAGCACTGATGATACACTAAAAATTGCCAAACAATACGCTAAATCAGATAAGCGCATTTGTATCATTGCATTAAAAACAAACACTGGTTCGCCGATTGTCCCACGTAATACTGGCGTTGCGCATGCCACAGGAAAATATATTTTACCATTGGATGCCGATGACAAACTGATGCCAACGTGTGTTTCAAAAATGGTTACTGCCATGGAAATGGGGCTGGCCGATGTGATTTATTCCGATGTTGAATATTTCGGTGCACGTGATGGCTTGCTGAATGTAGATTTGCCGACACCCCGCACGATGACAAAGCATAATTGTGTTGTAAATACCGCAATGTATAGAAAGTCAGATTTTAATAAATATGGTGGCTATGACATAAATATGCGCGGCGGATTAGAAGATTGGGAATTTTGGTTGAATTTTATCCAAGACGGAAAAACTTTTTATCGCATTCCCGAAACGCTGTTCTTGTATCGCATTACAGATAATTCGCGCAATGCGTGCAATATTAACGACGAAAAAATGCATGAATTAAAATCGTATATCTATAAAAAACATGCGCCGTTGTTTATTAAACGCAGAATACCATTGTTTGGAAAACTGCATTTATTGCTTGTACACTTAATGCGTTCCAGAAACTCGTATCAGAAATTAAAAAGCCGGTATCTGCATCCATCATACCAGGCAATAAGAAATCCGAAATTGATTATGACATTGCTGGTTAAAAATGAGGCAGATATAATTCGTCAAAATCTGGAATTCCATCATGCCATGGGTGTTGACGGTTTTATTGTCACTGACAACATCAGCACCGATGGGACACGTGAAATATTACAAGAATATAAAAACCGCGGATGGATTTTGGAAATTATTGACGAACCCTCGCAGGATTATTCCCAAGCGAATTGGGTGCATCGTATGGCAACATTGGCGCGCAACAAATATATGGCAGATTGGATTATAAACGCCGACGCTGATGAGTTTTGGCGTGCTAAATCTGGCAACTTGAAAAATGAATTATGTGAATCACATGCAAATATGTTGTTTGTACCAATTTATAATATGTTGGACACTGGTGGCGATTGGCGCGACAACACCACGATGATTGATAAGTATTTGTCAGATACCCAAATTTCCGAATTACAGGCCGCTGGCAAATTGTCACGGTTCAACCAATTTACACGTCAAATTCCCAAGGTTGCCATTCGTGCATCAGAATACGTTCATATTCACATGGGCAATCATAATGCTGACACTGTATATTGGTACCCGCGCACAATGGCGAATGATATTGTGATTTACCATTTCAGCAGTCGGTCGCCAGCGTTTTCGCGACAAAATGATTACAGGCGGGGCTGCATTCGAGCGCAACACTAAATTGGGACGCGATGTTGGTGTGCACTGGCGGTATTTCTATAATGGATTTCGTGACGGTACTTTGAACATAGACACCGAATACGACAAAAGCATTGGCAACCTTTTGAATCCCAACACTATTTCTAAAATAAGTCACATAGATACATTTATTCGTGATTTTTGTAATTTAATGGACATAAAGGCCAAGTTTCCAAAAATTATGGATTTTGCTGATATGTTGCAAATGATAAAATCTGGTGCATCGCTGGCGCGATTTGGTGACGCCGAATTTGATATCGCCATGCAACGCAATAAAAACGATCCATATCAACGCCCCAGCGACGAATTATCACGCCGATTGCTGGAAATTTTGCGTCACCCAAGTAACACAAAGTTGATTGTTTGCATCCCGCCATTTAACGCATTGCATAATAATATCGCAAACTTTCGCGATGGACTGTCTTTTTGGCAATGGTATTGGCGTGAACGGTGGGATACATTGTCACCACTGTTTATAAACCCTGAATACGGCAATTCATTTTTCTCGCGCGATGCGGCGTTTTATGAATTGGCCATTGACGATTTAACCAGTATATGGCGTAATCGCAATGTCTGTTTTGTTGTACCAGAAAATGGTCGATTTGAGTATGACGAACGCATTTTCGGAAACATAAAATCAAAAACAGAAATTCATGTTCCCGCCACCAGCGCATTTGATGATTATGACCGTATTTTATCAGAATGCATGCAACAACCGGCCGACACATTATTTTTTATTGCCGCAGGCCCAACGGCAACGGTATTGGCGTATGACTTGTCAAACGCTGGATACCAAGCATTGGACATGGGACATTTTACAAATTGTTATCGTCAATACTTGGGCGAAGCCAAACAACCAGAAGCATACCCCGATGAAAAAGGAGACAAAATAATGTCTTCAAAGAATAATAGATGTTTTTTAGGAGCTGTAATAATCGTTAAAAACGAATCCAAATACATAAAAGAATGGTTAGAGTTTCATAAACTCGTTGGGTTTGAACGCTTTTTTGTTTATGACAACGAAAGTACCGATTCTACAAAGCAAATTTTGGAACCTTATATTAAATCTGGCATAGTGGAATACATTTATTGGCCAGGACAAAAACAACAATTATTGGCATATAACCATGCGCTAAAATCACACAAAACAAAATGTAATTGGTTGGCCTTTATTGATGCTGATGAATTTGTAGTTCCCGCACAGGTAGCAGATATACCAAGCATGATTCGTGAAATTGCACGACGCCCCGGTGTTGCACAAATAATTTGTCCGTGGATAATGTATGGCCCAAATGGACACATAACAGAGCCAGATGGTTTAGTAATTAAAAATTTTACAACGCACAGACCTCTGCAACACTATGGATTAAAATCTATATTAAATCCCAGAAAAATAGCAAAAATGGTTAGCCCACACCAAGGTATTCCACATATATTTTGCTACTCCATTGATACCGACGGCAAAAAATACAAGTATGACTGGTTTGGCCACCAATGGGAAAGTGACAAGATTTTGCCGTATGACAGAATAAGGATAAATCATTATTATACAAAATCAGTCGCTCGGTACAAGGAACGCAATAAAATCGCTTCTGTTTTAACGGGCACTCACCCACGCACCAAAGAATTATTGGAACAGATTTGTGCTGATTCAACCATATATGATGATGTAATGACTAAATACATAGAGAAATTAGCACAAAACTTTAATAAAAAAGGTGAACTTTTATGAACATTTTAATTACTGGTGCCGCAGGATTTATTGGTTCTAATCTGGCTGACACTTTATTGTCAAGTGGCCATAATGTAATTGCTGTTGATAATTTCAATGACTATTATAATGTGGCATTAAAAGAGCGCAATGTCTCACCAAATTTATTAAATAAGAATTACAAACTGTACCGATGTGATATTTGTGACGCAGGCAGGATGGAATCAATATTTACAGATAATAACATTGACGTTGTTGTCCACTTGGCGGCACGGGCTGGTGTTCGCCCATCGTTAGAAAATCCCATTGCGTACGCAGAAACAAACATCACTGGGACAATAAATATATTGGAATTAATGAAAATACATAATGTGAAAAAATTGGTGTTTGCATCATCCAGTTCTGTATATGGTAATTGTAAATCGGAGCAATTTTCTGAAGATTTGAAAATTTCAGAACCAATTTCTCCGTATGCGGCAACAAAATCTGCATGTGAACAGATAATTTATACATACTATCATCTGTATAATATAAACGCTTTATGTCTGCGTTTTTTTACTGTTTATGGCCCACGTCAACGGCCTGACTTAGCCATCAGGAAGTTTGTTGAAAAAATTCGTAATGGGACTCCAATTGATATGTATGGTGATGGAACTACAAAACGCGATTACACATTTATAACCGATATTATTTCAGGAATTATTGCATCAATATATTACAGTAAGACTGGATATGAAATTATAAATTTGGGTGGTGGTGAGCCAATATCCCTAAAACGGATGATTGAAACTATCGAACAGGTTTTACAAAAAAAAGCGATAGTCAATTATAAACCTATGCAACCGGGTGACGTATTAAGAACCGTATGTGATTGGTCAAAGGCAAAAACGCTCTTAGGTTATTCACCCAAAACCAAATTCTTAGACGGAATAAAACAGTTTGTCGAATGGGACAACGCAAACAGATAAAAATAGCGGACTTGCCGCTATTTTTATTGTGCACAAAATCCCGATGCATACCATGACACCGAACCTTTGTGTCTGAATTTCATGGTTGTGGTTGTTTTGTCATAAACGACACCACCGCCGTATGAAACCCACGCATTTGATGCCGCATAATAATTTAATGTGCGGTTGGCATAATAATTTGTATCTGTAAATGCCAATGGGAATGTTATCGTTGATTCTTCGCTTGTCGGGGCCGTTGCCAGGTTGCCCCCCTGTTCCACCCAGCCGCTTTTGTATTTGCGGTACCAGGTATAATTATTTTCTGCGGTGGGCATTTGCCATGCAATGACATAATCCCAACCTGTGGCGTCTGGCACATCACACTGTTTGGCCAACATTGTGCCGCCGGCGGTTGTGCCGTCGTGCACGCGCAGGGTTTTGTTGGTGGTGTCGACGGTGATTTCACCCATAGCGCCGATAAAGTTTTCGTGTTCGGTGGCGGTGCCACGTCTGAATTGTATTTGTCTTGACATAAAAAATCCTTTATAATTTTGGGTATGAATACATACCAATCTGGGTTGTTTGCAGAATTTTGGGCACGCATGTATCTGCGCATGCGGGGGTATCGCATTCTGCGGTCGCGATATATTACGGGGCGCAATACTGGGCGCGCCGAGATTGACATTATCGCCCGCCGCAAAAACGTCATCGTATTCATAGAGGTTAAACGCCGCCCAACCATTACCGCTGGTTGGGACGCAATTACGCCGGCACAGGCCGTGCGCCTGCGTCGCGCAGCAGAAACGTATTTGGCGCGTTTTCCCCGCCCGTATGACGCCCGATTTGATGTTATTATTGTGTGCGGCCTGCGCATCTATCACGCCCGTGGCGCGATTTAGATATACAACAAACCAGCGCACAGCAAATGAACAGACCACCCTGCCGCATTCGCGCCACCCATCCAAGGAATCACCCACGAAATTTATCAATTTCGCAGAGCCCGACAGAGGGGAACTTAGTGCTCACTGGGAACGTAGCAAGTTCTCCTCTTGTGGAAGAATACCCGAAAGGGGGAGGTGGTCTTTTGTCTGAAAATATTCATTTTATTATTACGCGCTCTCTCGACCACCCCGTCCTGCGGACACCCCTCCAATGGAGGGGAACTCAGACCGCAACAAGAACGTAGCAAGTTCTCCTCCTGTGGAGGAGTACCCGAAGGGGGAGGTGGTCTTTTGTTTGAAAGCGTCAATCTATAATTACGCGCTCTCTCGACCACCCCGTCCTGCGGACACCCCTCCAATGGAGGGGAA
>CAVGNU010000025.1:0-5293 GCA_963630775.1 Bacteroides fragilis
ATTATGATTCCGCTGCTCTAACCAGCTGAGCTATCCCGCCAACGCCCGCGCATTATAAACATAAAAAAAATAAATGTCTACAAAATTATACGTGCACATCACGACAGGATTTTATTCTGATTGCATAATCATTATATTTTTTAATATTTTGTTTGAAAGGCAGGCAAAAATAGTGTATTATATTGCGTTATGAAACAGTTCTTAGCATCTTTATTATGTATTATTTTTACAACCAATGCCATGGCCGCCGATAACCCTTTTTTTGGCAAATATGAAAACCAACTGGCGTTCCATTTTGGTCAGGGTATTGACAGCGGTTTTTTGGTTCCACCACCGGCGCGTCCCGTACCATTTTACATGCTGCATTTCCAGTATTCCCAACCAACAACGTTCTTTCGTGTGCCAGCGCGCCAATCGTTGAATATCGGGCAAACATTGGGGTTCGGCAAAAAATACGGTTGGCATTGGGATAAATACACCATTCCAATGGCATTTATCAGCGAAGATGTCGTTCTGTTCCATAACCAGCGATGGTACTATGCCAACGGCGTGGGCGTCGGATTACAAGCTCAACAAAACGAACGCCTTGGTGCAAAGTTATTATTTCAGTGGAAAATGATTGGCGGGTACAGGATAAACGACCGCACAAATATTGAATTATTTATGCAGCATTTTTCCAACGCCAACACCGCACGCGAGAATTACTCGTACGCATTTTACGGTCTGGGTTTTACATATAATTTCTGAGATTCAAATATGCGTGCGCCATGCGTAATGAATCCAAGCGGAGCGCAGCAGAGACGGATTACCACTCTATCGGTGTTTTGCCATGCTGAACCAAATACTCGTTCGCACGTGAAAAATGATGATTGCCAAAGAACCCACGATGCGCCGACAATGGCGATGGGTGCACCGATTTCAATATCAGATTACGCGACGGGTCAACAAATTCCGCCTTGCGCTGGGCGTACGCGCCCCACAGCATATAAACAATATTATCACGTGACGCCACCGCACGAATAACTGCATCGGTAAATTGTTCCCAGCCACGCCCCGCATGCGATGCCGCACGATGTGCCGCAACCGTCAATGTAGAATTTAACAACAATACCCCCTGACGCGCCCACGTAGTTAAATCACCATGCGTTGCACTGGGACGTCCCAAATCAGATTCAATTTCTTTGTAGATGTTTATCAAACTTGGCGGCACAGGCGTTGGTGGCAATACCGAAAAACACAGACCGTGCGCCTGCCCTGGTTCATGATATGGATCTTGGCCAATAATCACAACCTTGACATCTGGCAATGGGCACAGATTAAACGCATTGAATATATTTTGTGGTGCGGGATACACCGCATGTCCCGCCAGATATTCATTACGTACAAAGTCCGTCAGTTTGATAAAATAATCTTTATCAAATTCACCCGCCAACGCGTCTTTCCATGATTGTTCAATTTTTACATTCATAATTTTATCAACCCTGTTTGTAGCGCTTTCCATAAAACCACATCTATATACCCACGCGGCAGTGATGTTTCTGCACACAATGTTTCAAACATTGCATCGCACGCAACACGAATGTCTGGGTTTAGTTTTTTATTATCGATTTTTGCGTGCAGCGCAGGATTTCCGCTGTACAGCGCGCCCAGACGCTGAATCCAAATATCGTATTTCACAACATCTTCGCCCAGATTTCGTGCCAAATGATTTGCCGTGATTTTTCCAATATGTGGCAAACGCGACAAGAACCCCAGACGCGCATCAACGTCACTCAGTTTGTAATATTCCGCGCACAATGCATCGCGATTTTCCCAGATTTTACAAATCGCATTTATTTTATTTTTATTATGAAAAATAGAAAACAAATACTCAAAATCTGCGCCACGCGTATGCAACGCAGATATAATTTGTGCATAGATTTTTTTTGCCGTCTTTTGTGAAAAACCACCCGCCAAAATCACGTATGTGCAACTGTCTACGAATTCATCGGGCGTGCAAACATGTCGATGCGACAAATTTTCACGAATTTCATCAAAAGTTTGGGCGTCGCTGTCCACCCCCAGTTCGCGCAATTTTTTATCCAGCGCGTAAAACCATTCGGCGGTGAACATATTAGCGACCCCCATATAATTATACGTCCAAATTCGCGTCCAGCGCATTTTCAACGATAAAGTCACGACGCGGCTCAACAACATCGCCCATCAGCATGGAAATAACCTCGTCCGCCTGTGATGCGTCGTTGATTTTAACTTGGAACAAACTGCGGTTGTTTGGATCCATTGTGGTTTCCCACAACTGTTCCGCGTTCATTTCGCCCAAACCTTTATAGCGCTGAATTTTTAATCCATTTTTTGCATATTCAAACGCCGTGTTCAACAGGTTCAACGCACCCCAAATCTTTTGCGATTTTGCCTTGACCCGCAACACGCAGGGGTGAACAAAAATTTCCATCAATTCATCGCGGCCGTCCAGGCGCAACCAGGCGCGAACCTCTGGCGAATTGATTTTTTCACGTGGCAATACGTACGTTTCTGTAACGCTGCGCAGCGTACGCGTGACGGTAATACCATTGTCGTCACCAGACACATGCCAACCGCGTTCAAATTCCAATTCTTGGGCATCCAGTAATCTTTGTGTTGCCGCAAACGCGTCCACAGTTTCATTGTCAAACACGCCATTCAGGGCCAACGCCTCTATAAACCGCAACGGCATAATATGCCCCAATGCCTGCAATGTGTTTTGCATATTCAGAATCAGTGTCAGCAAACGTTTCAAATCTGCCCCAGAAATCTGTGCCCCCGAAAAAGTTTCAATTACACCATCGGTCGCCAACTGATCCATCAGATAATCGTCCATCTCGCGTTCATTTTGCAGATACAACTGCTGTTTGCCACGTGTTACGCCATAAAGCGGTGGCTTTGCAACATAGATGTATCCGCGTTCAATCGCCTCTGGCATATAGCGATAGAAAAACGTCATCAGCAATGTCTGAATATGTTGTCCATCGACATCGGCATCGGTCATAATAATAACCTTGTGATAGCGCATTTTTTCAATATCAAAATCGTCTTTGCCAATACCTGCACCCATTGTTGTAATCAACGCGCCGATTGTGTCCGACCCCAACATTTTATCAAAACGCACACGTTCAACATTCAAAATTTTACCACGCAATGGTAAAATCGCCTGTGTCTTGCGATCGCGTCCCTGCTTTGCCGTACCACCAGCAGAATCCCCCTCCACAATGAACAATTCACATTTTGCTGGATCGCGTTCAGAACAGTTTGCCAATTTCCCTGGCAGCCCGCCCAATTCTGGGCCGGTCTTTTTTCGCGACAATTCACGTGCCTTGCGCGCGGCCTCGCGCGCGGTTGCGGCCTCTATAATCTTGTCCACAATCAGTTTTGCGATAACAGGATTTTCTTCCAAATATTCATACAACAATTCTGACACAGTATTTTCAACCAGTGGGCGAACCTCGCTCGACACCAATTTGTCCTTGGTCTGTGAACCAAATTTAGGGTCTGGGATTTTCACACTGATAATGCTGGTCAACCCTTCGCGGAAATCTTCGCCCGACAGGTTAATATCTTTCTTGGTAACCTTTTCACCAATGTATTTGTTTATCGCACGTGTCAAACCGGCACGAAAACCCGCCAAGTGTGTACCACCATCACGGTTTGGAATATTATTTGTAAAGCTCAGTGATGTTTCCGTATACGCTGTCGTCCATTGCAGGACAATTTCAATATACGTTTCATCTATCTGCTTTATCATCTGGATTGGGTCACGATTCAACAATTCTTTGGATTTATCCAGATATGTTGCAAACCCCTTTAATCCATCAACAGAATGAAATTCGCGTGTCTTTTTGTCTGGGCCACGCAGGTCTTCCAATATAATCTTTACATTCGCATTCAGATACGATTGTTCGCGCAGCCACGTTTCCATCGTATCAAAACTAAATTCAGTACCCGTAAATGTATCAGGTGATGGCAGGAACGTAACCTCTGTCCCATGTTCGTGATGCGTCTTGTTTTCTGTGATTTTCAAATCAGATGTCGGCACACCATCGGCAAATGTCATCTGCGCCTCTTTGTCGCCACGCCATACACGTACATCCAGCCATGTTGATAACGCATTTACAACCGACACACCCACGCCGTGCAGACCACCAGACACCTTGTATGCACCGCCACCTTCGTTATCAAATTTACCACCGGCATGCAATTCGCACATTATCAATTCCAACGCACTGCGCCCTGTTTCGTGATTGATATCAAATGGCATACCACGACCGTTATCGCGAATTGTCGCCGACCCGTCTGCGTTTAATGAAACATACACGGTGTCCGCATAACCCGCCATCGCTTCGTCGATAGAATTGTTTACCACCTCATAAATCATATGGTGCAGACCAGACCCACCCTCACCCACGTCGCCAATATACATTCCTGGGCGTTTTTTGACCGCTTCCAGCCCCTTTAACACCTTGATTGAATCACCGGTATATTCGTTATTTACAGCCATTTATATTCCTTTCTTTTTTCTATGTGAAAAATAGCAATTTCTGGTATAATTATCAAGAAAAAAGGGGACAAAAATTATGGTATCGACATTTTCAAAATCTGACTATCTATCGCCTGCGGCGGCGGCTAAAAAGTACGGCACGGACAAACTGACCGCGGCCCAGATTATGCACGAACAGTTCAAACGCGGAACAAAAATCCTGACTAAATACGGTTCGCGCCCAATGATTACAATTGACCCGTTGGTTCATTCCAAGACCAAGGACGGATTTCCTGCGTACCGCTTGCACCCGCTGGCGGACGAAAAATTCAAAGAATTACTGGCCAAGGAGAAATAATCCATGAAATTCAAGTTATTGTATTTTGGTGATGTTTTAATCAATCCTAAAAAGCGTTCACAGCATATTGCCGATATTCGCATGCAATTCCACCCACAACTGAAAAAATTAGTGGAACACCAGCCATGGAATAACCTGACGCAATATATGGTACCCACCGCCACCAAGAGCCCGATTACAACCCGCCATGTGGGTGGCATTGATTGGAATCCAATTATCACGCCAAACCTGAAATTATTGGCGGAAATTGATATTCAAATGATGCACCCTGAAATAGTGGGCGTCCCGCGCCGTGATATTGATAACCGTGTTAAAACATTACTGGACGGCCTGCGTTGCCCCCAGAACGAGCACGAGGTTGGCGAAAACACACCGCGTGACATCGGCCCAATTTATACATTGTTGGACGACGACCATTTGATAAC
>CAVGNU010000026.1:0-1785 GCA_963630775.1 Bacteroides fragilis
AACCAAAATCCGATGGGCAAAATAATTTCTATCTGAACCGTGATACGGACGTAAACATCTGGCAACTGCGTGCGGTTGACGCGTTTACGCGAAAGCTGACCCTACGTGAAATGGGACGTATCTTGTACCATTTGGCAAAGCATCGTGGATATGATGATATAACATATCCGGTGACGACTAGCGAGGTATCAGAAAAAACAGATGATGCAGAGTCCAAAGAGGAATTAAAGGCCATTGGTGAAATAAAACGGAATTTCGCAAAACTGCAACGTGAAAATCCGGATCAGACAATGTGTCAAATGCTGTATGCCACTGAACACGCTCAGATGCGCAACGGCAGAAAAAGCGTTACCAAAATTGCAAAAGATGGCACGCAAAAAACAGAAGTGCAATCGTCGTATTCTAATTCTATCCCACGGTCGCAAATCAAGCGCGAGGCAGAAATGATTTTGCGTGCGCAACGTGACTTTGGTAACGATTTTTCGGATGCGTTTACGAAAAAATGGTTTGATGTTGCGTTCCGTCAACGTAAATTTAATGCATCTGCATCGCCATTGGCCAAATCTATCGAGGAAATGCGTGGCAAATGCCCGTTCACGAATGAACCCGTTGCGCCCAAGGAATCGCCAACGGCGCAAATGTTTGTTGCATTGACCAAGTGTCGCCAAAATGATTTTACGGTTGATGAAACCAAGGCGGTTATAGACGAGTTATATAAAAAGAAAACAGGACTAAAATATGCCGACGTGCGTAAACTGTTGGCGTGGGACGATGACAAACAGTTCAAAACGTTGAACTATTCCCGTACATACGACAAAGAAAACAAGGTATGGATTGAACCAGACGTCAAGAAAATTGAAGGTCAGAAATTCTATGCATTTACGGGGTGGCACAAACTGGCAAAATACACAACTGATATTGCCACAATGGACAAGATATTTGACATCATCGCAACCCAGAAAACCCCAGAAAATATCGAACGCGCGGTGTCTGAAATATTGCCAGAACACGCCGCCGCAATCGCACAAATTACCAGTTCAGAATTTATAAAGCTGTCTATCTCTGCATTGCAAAAAATTATTCCTGAAATGGAAAATGGCAAAAAGTATAACGAAGCGGTCGCAGCCGGTCTGAACCAAGATTTCAGGGCACAAAACGTATTGTATATAAATCGTGGCGACGGTGCGCCCGCGGGCTATCTGCACCAGATAAATTGGGCCTTGCTGGGTAATCGTATAACGTCGCCGGTTGCAAAGCGAACCCTTGCCCAATTACGCAAGGTTTATAATGCGATGGTTTATCGATTTGGTGCGCCCGACAGAATCCATTTGGAAATCGGTCGTGAATTAAAAAATTCGCCCGATGATATTGCGCGCATGAACCGCGAACAGGAACGCAATCGTCAAGCGACCGAAGAAGCCCGCAAAGAGTACGGCAAAAATTACTTTAAGTATAAATTGTATATGGAGCAGGGTGGCAAGTGCCCATACTGTAACGCGACGTTGGTTGCGGGTGATTGGGGTGCATACGAAATTGACCATATTTTGCCATATTCGCGTTCGCTTGATAATTCACAGAGTAACAGGGTTTTGGTCTGTCACGAATGTAATCAACGCAAGGGCAGCAGAACGCCGTACGAGTTTCTGACATCTGAACAATTTTATGATATGACGGTTCGTGCACGCGCCATGCATAATCCAGCAAAATTCAAAAAACTGACGAATACAGATTTGCCCCAAAGCAATGACGAACAAAACGGTTTTATCAAACGTAACGGTGTTGATA
>CAVGNU010000026.1:1795-5126 GCA_963630775.1 Bacteroides fragilis
GTGTTGATAATGCCACAATTGCCAAATTCGCCACGGAATATTTGGAATATGGTATCAATTGGCCTGCGTCTGATAATATAAAAAAGCGGGTGTTGGTGCGTACGGGTTCGCTGACGGACTATCTGCGTCACCAGTGGGGTTTGGTCAAAAATCGTGATGAATCAGACAAGCATCATGCCCAAGATGCGATTGTAATCGCATGTGCAACACAGGGTATGGTAAAATACTTGTCAACGTTGTCGGCGCGATTTGAAAACAAATATGCGCTGATTCAAAAACACGGTCAGGCATGGTACAACGCACTGAAAACGTCCATCCAAGAACCGTGGAGCGGTTTCCGTACGGATGTTATCTCGCACTTGGATGGTATTATTGTGTCACGTCCACCACGCTGTAACGCCACGGGTGCGGCACATGATGAAACAATTTACGCCGATCCAAAATCATATCGTTCAAAACGTGGTATGAATAAAAATCGCGACAAGGGGTCGCTGGAAATTCGACATGGGCGCGCCGTTCGTGGCGATATGTTCAGATTTGATATCTGGCGCAATGCACGTGGCAAATACGTGTGCGTTCCGATTTTTGTCACCGACACCAAGGGCAAAGATGATGATGCCTTCAAAGTCCCAGATGGTGAATTTGTCTGTTCATTACACAAGGACGATTATGTTCGCCTGACCACCGCAGATGGCATGTATGAAGGGTATATTTTGAAAATAGGTAACGAAAAGAATTTTATTTTATACCGTCAAGATTCGAAAATAACAAAGGTGGTTCAGAAATCAGTGGGTAGTTGTACAAACATTGAAAAGTTTGCTGTGTCATTACTGGGCACACCAAAACCGATAAAGTTACCAGAACAGCGCACGCCGGTTGTAAAACGAAAATAGTGCACTATATCAGGGATGTGGGAAAGGATACAAACAAAGGACAATTAAATGTCTTGGCGTATTCTGACCCTGACAAATCCATGTCGGATTTGTGTTCGGCACAAACAACTGCACTGGACTGGTGACACCGGTGGTGTCCAAGATATTCCATTGGAAGATATTGCGGTCGTCATACTGGAAAATCCCCAGATTCAAATCACATCTACGCTGATGGCTGAATTGGCTGAAAACGGAGTGGTTGCGTTTTCTTGTGATGCGTCGCACCTGCCGAATGGTGCATTCTTTCCGTTTCATAATAATTCCAGATATACAGAAATTGCGCATGCGCAAATTGCTTCGTCATTGCCGTTTCGCAAACGCATGTGGCAAGAAATTGTTAAACAAAAAATCCGAAATCAATCGGCAATCTTAAAGTTGTGCGACAACCTCGCATATAAACGTTTGGAGATTTTAGCTGAAAATGTCACGTCTGGTGATTCCAAAAATATAGAGGGGCTTGCCGCTCGTATTTATTGGTCTGCCCTGTGGGAAAATTTCAGTCGCAGCGATGATGCCGATGTGCGAAATCATGCACTGAATTATGGTTATGCCATATTACGTGGTTGTGTTGCCCGCAGTGCGGTTGGTGCGGGTCTGTTGCCATTTTACGGCGTGCACCACTGTAACAAACTTGATAATTTCTGCATGGTCGATGACATGATTGAACCGTGGCGGCCATTTGTGGACTTTATTGTACTGTCTTTTGATTTTGATGGATGCACACATTTAACCCCAGATATCAAACAACGGTTGGTGTCGGTATTATTGCACAGTTGCGCCTTTGGTGGTGTTCGCCATTCGGTACTGAACGCCATGCCACTATATGCAGAATCCGTGGCAACATGCTTTTGTAATAAAACCTTAGATGCATTGAAATTGCCATCTATAAAATCAGCCCCAGAGATAGTGAATACCCAGAACTAACATGTTGTACAACCGTCAGGAAAAATTTATGCGTATAATAGTATTTTTTGATTTGCCTGTTGGCACAAAGCGTGAACGGAAATATGCCACGCGTTTCAGGAATGACCTGTTGAACGACGGGTATTATATGATGCAATTTTCGGTCTATTCCCGAATAGTCAAGGGACTGGCTGGAATGGAAAAGCATTTGCAACGGTTACGTCATTTGACGCCGCCATCTGGTTCGATCAGGGTTTTAACCGTCACGGAAAAACAATTCGCAGATATGCTGTTTTTGGTTGGTGATGCGCCGACCGCGGAAAAAATCGGTTCACAACAATTACTGATGTTTTGATAAAAAAACATAGCGATTCGCTAAACAAAACCTAAATTTGATAGTTTTGGTTATCATAAACACATAAAAACCCGCAGATTTCAGCGGTTTTTTATGTGTCCATTATACCATAGACGATTTGAGAAGCAACCTATAACTTTATGTCGGCAACACTTTCAATTTCGCCAATTATACCATAGACGATTTGAGAAGCAACCTATAACCAATATCACACATACCAGCAAGGTTTGCATATTATACCATAGACGATTTGAGAAGCAACCTATAACTAAATTTTCGTCATTTATCATTGCTGTTGTATTATACCATAGACGATTTGAGAAGCAACCTATAACTCTATGTAAGTGCCACTTTCGTTGCACCCGATTATACCATAGACGATTTGAGAAGCAACCTATAACAACTTATTGACCTTTAATTTGCCAGATGCGATTATACCATAGACGATTTGAGAAGCAACCTATAACTGAAATCCAACAATAACCGCTTCGCTAATTATTATACCATAGACGATTTGAGAAGCAACCTATAACGCTAAAATGCAAGAAAAACGCAAAGACCCAATTATACCATAGACGATTTGAGAAGCAACCTATAACTTGTTTTGCGCTGCTGGCAAGATTTGCAATATTATACCATAGACGATTTGAGAAGCAACCTATAACACTCGGTCTGCGTTGTCCATGCAGAATCTTATTATACCATAGACGATTTGAGAAGCAACCTATAACATCTTGCAACATAACATGCACTTTGATATGATTATACCATAGACGATTTGAGAAGCAACCTATAACCAAGCATTCATCGTTATCATAGAACCGCGTATTATACCATAGACGATTTGAGAAGCAACCTATAACAATGTGTGTTGGTTGTGTGATAATTATGTAAACAATCATAAAATAGGGCGTGCGTTCTATAATAAGTTGAATTTGTTATCAAATACAACCTTTGTTAGAAATGACGACCAGTTTTGTGAGATGATAGGAATATGCTTGCGATTCAACTTGTGGTTGAATTGTGGGGGGGTTTTTGGCTGTTTTCTGTCTATGTACTATAAATATATAAATTCTGTAAAATTAGAAAATCGCCTGTGTATTTTATAAAACTTGATGTAAATTCTAGCATAGGTTGATTT
>CAVGNU010000027.1:0-4922 GCA_963630775.1 Bacteroides fragilis
CGCGTCCCGCAGAAAAAAACAAAAAACGACCCAAAGCGGTCGTTTGTTATTTTTTTGGTCGGGGCGAAAGGATTGGCTGACGCCGACCTTGACACATTCGCGCTGGCGCGGAACCGGCATACTGCCGTCTGCCTTGTGTCTGCGGTTCGAACCTTCTGCCCCGAAGGTTCGAATCCCACACACTCAATCGATGAATAAAAAAAACGGTATCCGACGATACCGATTTTTTATTCATGGTCGGGGCGACAATGAGTAGGTGCGGGCGTGCATAGCACGACCAAACCGTCACGAATGCCCCGCAGTTGTGGCACGCCACAACGAGGGAAAGATGAGAACCAAGTTCGAATCCGCGTCCCGCGGAAAAATAAAAAACGACCCAAAGTGGTCGTTTGTTATTTTTTGGTCGGGTGGGAAATACTTGCTAAAAATCCCATACATGATACCCCAATTCAGGGATTAACAGGGAATCTACAGTGAATTTGACCACGTCAAGAACGCATAACACCGAATTTCTACCCGTTCTAATCAAAATTCCCGTAAAATAACAGGGAATTTATTATACAGCATCAAGGAAATATACTCTGTCTACAACATATTTACAGCAAATTTATAAATTCAGAAATATACGCATCTTTGGTCGAAAAAACTACTTGAAATTAGATATAAAGTCCATCTTATCAAAATAATTTTTCTTGAATTGTTCAAGATCAAATCGGCTCGCAGTATCTATATCAGCAGGTAAATCTTTCCAGGCAGCGTCTCGTTTTGAATTGGTTATTACTGCTATTCGTTCATATTTTTGAAACAAGAAACCTGGTTATTGTTGGTGGACTGACGCGAATTTTACGCGCAATTTCCCGCTTTGAAGCACCCGCCGCATACATATCCAGCACCAGATTTTCATACCCATCCAAAATATGTGTTGGATTACGCTGTCCACATGGTCGACCCAGTTTGACACCACGCATCTGCAGGGCCGACAGGGCCTCCTTGGTTCGCTGGGCGATTAGATTTCTTTCTATCTCCGCCGACAGTCCGAATGCAAACGCCAGGACTTTGCTTTGAATATTATCGCCCAGTTCATAGCCATCTTTGACCGTGTACAGGCGTGCACCAATTTTCATACAATACTCTAAAATTCGCATAATCATGAACATTTTTCGCCCCAAACGCGATAGTTCGCTGCATATGATAACATCACCCGGTCGCAATCGGCGCAGCATACCACCCAGCGCGCGTTCTTCGGGTTCTTTGGTGCCAGAAATGCCAGAATCTTCTATATATCGGTCTATTTGTAAATTTAGGGTGGCAGCCTTAGCTTCTATGCCCAGTTTTTGGTTTGCACAATCTTGTTTATCAGTTGAAACACGTATATAGCCATAAATCATTCTTTGCTCCTTTTTGTATAAAGACCAAAGAAATCATAACCCGATACTTTATGACCTGTGATGGTCATCGCGATGGCGGACAGGGTTTTATAAATCGCGCCATTATATCGGAAAGTGTCATTGCCCAGTGCTTCTATGATATGTTCATGCCATTTGTATTTCTTTATCAGGCGCGTGCCGGGCTTTATGTAATATTTAGTCTGGTTGGCGCGAGTGGTGCATAATTCCGGCGACGTGGCATACTTATTCAATCGTGTTAAATGCCGTTGCTCAATTTTTTGCCCGGTGCGCGTACATTGAATTTTATGCCACAGTGGGCGCAATTGTGGTCGGGCATCATTTTGAAAATGCCGCCGCCAAAGTTCACGCAATTTATCCGGCGACATTTGTTTTAATTCATTCATTTTACATTCTTTTTTGTTGCAATTACCGCTTATGTTGCCCCATAAGTCAAGTCTAATAAACCACTGGATTTACATTGTTTTGTAAGCACTAATGCACACACGCAAAGAGATAAAAACAATGAAAATACAATGTGCTATATATGTACGCAAATCGTCAGAACGTGGGCTGGATATGGAGTTTAATTCACTGGATAACCAGGAACTGACCTGTAAATCCTATATCGCGTCACAGGCTTTCCAAGGCTGGGAATACGTAAAAACATATTCTGATGCGGCGATTTCCGGCGGTACTATGGCCCGACCCGGTCTGCAAGAAATGTTAAGTGACATCAAAACAGGCAAGATTCAATGCGTATTGGTCTATAAAATTGACCGCCTGTCGCGCAGTATTTATGATTTTAAGCGTATGATGAAAGAGGACTTTGAACCACACGATTGCAACCTGGTCAGCATTACACAAAGTTTTGATACCAGTACTGCAATGGGTAAATTGACGCTAAATATGCTGCTGTCGTTTGCAGAGTTTGAACGCGAGGTTGCCAGCGAACGCGTCCGCGACAAAATGCGTGCGACCAAGTTCAAAGGACTATGGGTTGGTGGCGTGCCGCCATTGGGCTATGACATACAATTTGGAAAACTGGTTGTAAACGAAACGGAACGCGAAACTGTAAATAAGATATTCAATACATACCTGGCCAGCCACAGTTTATTAGATTGCCGGGATCGCATTGCGGCCCTTGGGATTCATGGTAAGCAATGGACGACCAAGAAAGGCGAAACACGTGGTGGCAGGGAAATGACCGCAAATATCATTGAACGGATTTTGAAAAATCAAATTTATCTGGGCAAATTGCCAAATAAATCGACTGGGGAAGTCTTTGATGGCCAACATCCCGCAATTATTACCCAGGAACTGTTTGACGCCGTACAGCAAAAACTGACCGACAATAATAATCATAAAGGGCGCGCCAGTTATTGCCGCGGCGGATTATTGTTTCACAACATGATATATACCGCCGATGGCGCAGTGTTCAAAAATAAAACTGGAAACAAGGGATTACGGCAATATAAATATTACAAATGTGGCACAATATCTCTGCCGGCTGGGGATTTTGACGCAATCATTTGTAATAATGTTCGGGACTTTTTAAATTCTGATATGGGGGCGTTGCCAGATACAACACGACTATCATTAAAGCAACTGGAATACAGTGACGAATTGGCCCGTGCGCTAATTGACCGAATTGTGTACCACGAACACAAACTGACCATTTTTATAAATATTGCAGACCTGGATAAATTGGGCGCATTCAGAAAAGGCGACTATATAAACACGCAGGCCACACCGATGGAATATTGCCAGAGTCCCGATGGCAAGCAGGTTATTATTGAACAGGTTGTCTACCTGTCCAGCCATACATGCATAAATCACAGAAATGCTGGATGTAGTCGGGATTTATTAACAAAAACAGAGAATGCAACCATGCTTATCAAAGCCTTGGCGTATGGTTGGAAATACAAGAAGGCCTATGAAAGCGGTATTGGGGTCAAAGCACTTGCCAGCACAGGAAAACGCGACCAACGCACGATTTATAAATACCTGAATCTAGCCTACCTGTCGCCACGGATTATCAACGACATCATGGACAGCAAAATCCCACCCCATATCAACCTACAGACCTTATTTCAGATTGCAAGTAAGTATGAGAATTTCGCCGACCAGGACAATGAATTCTACTTAAACTAATTTTGTGGTTTAGTCACAACCTTAGCCTTGAGCAATTCCATTTTACCTTTTTCTGTAAGTTCTATATACTCTAACGGCCCAGCTCCCTTACTCTGAGCTACGTACACTCGAATTAATCCATACGCCATCAATTGATATTTTATTGTTTGAACATCCTCATCATTAATGCTATTAACTCTCGCAGAAACCAACTTATCTACGCATTCTTCCCTAACCGTATGTTTAAAAACTGTCGACGCGATTGGCGCTACAACATGTGGTCCAATTAACTTAAATATATTCGCCCAAGACACATCAATGCTTCCTGTTGCCTTTCTAGCATAATCAATATAATATTCATATCTAATTGTAACAACATCATCAAAATCCATCAGATTTTCAATTTTGTTTTTAGATTCCAACTGAGATAACGCAATCTTATATCTAGTATTCAAATCATCATTTTCTTTTCGAAGCGTATTTATTTCTTCCAATAAATCGGTCCGATCACCTGCATCTTGAAAGCGTTGCCATCCTTGACGAGGCGTGTTTTCAAAAGATTCTATAAGTGCTGGATATACGGCTCCTTGTAACCCCGTTAAATCATTCCAATACTTTACAAGACGTCCCGTTTGGACTTTTTCAATAAATTTAGATAATTTGTCTTTGTTTTCATCTTCAGATTCATCTATGGCATTTTGCTTTATAAATGCAAGAATTGGTATTCCTTTTTCTACTGCGTAATCAAACTCCATTTCTGTGTAACTTATCCCCGTATCCGGATTTACACTACCATAACGCGTTCCGACAATTAATACGTAATAGTCAGAATCATCAATTACACGCTTTATATACTTAAATTGCTCATCGTTAGAGGCGCAAAACAACTCCATCCCTGCTGCCAAGTGTTTCATATTTGTGATGGCGTTTAAAACCTGTATTCTCTCGTTTTGTAAATCTTTGAATGTCGAGCTAACAAATATTTGGTACTTTTTCTCTGCCATATTACATCCTTTTCATACTGCATATATAGGATAAAAAATCAGATAATCAACCCCATTGACTCGGCAAAAATGGGCATTGTATATGTTTCGGTATGTTATGGATGAATTTGCGTATGTTGCCGGAATACCGGAGTCAATTCCAATCCGTCAGGCCCGCGGTGTGCGGCAGACACACGAAAAAAGCCGCAACTGTGTGCGACCTTTCTAATTACTGGTCGGGGCGACAATGAGTAGGTGCGGGCGTGCATAGCACGACCAAACCGTCACGAATGCCCCGCAGTTGTGGCACGCCACAACGAGGGAAAGATGAGAACCAAGTTCGAATCCGCGTCCCGCAGAAAAAAACAAAAAACGACCCAAAGCGGTCGTTTGTTATTTTTTTGGTCGGGGCGAAAGGATT
>CAVGNU010000028.1:0-3689 GCA_963630775.1 Bacteroides fragilis
TCCGAACAACGCTTGCACCCTTCGTATTACCGCGGCTGCTGGCACGAAGTTAGCCGGTGCTTTTTCTATCGCTACTGTCATCATCTTCACGATTAAAAGAACTTTACAACCCGAAGGCCTTCTTCATTCACGCGGCATGGCTGGGTCAGAGTTTCCTCCATTGCCCAATATTCTTAGCTGCTGCCTCCCGTAGGAGTCTGGACCGTGTCTCAGTTCCAGCGTGGCTGATCATCCTCTCAGACCAGCTATGGATCATTGCCTTGGTAAGCCATTACCCCACCAACAAGCTAATCCAACGCGGGCACATCCATCACCGATAAATCTTTCCCGTTTCCGGCGTATGCGGTATTAGCGTTCGTTTCCAAACGTTATTCCCCAGTGATGGGCAGTTTCCCACGCGTTACTCACTCGTGCGCCACTAGATCCACAGGGCAAGCCCTGCTTCACCCGTTCGACTTGCATGCCTAAGACCTGCCGCCAGCGTTCGTTCTGAGCCAGGATCAAACTCTCAAGTTCTTAAAAAAACTTGGGTTTAAGTCCCGTGCATACAAACAACACTGACATAATATCAGTTCGTCTTTACATATATATTCGCAAGACAAGTTTTTAACGAGGTTTCATATGTAAAACCTACTACCTGTCTAGGATATGCACATTGACTTAGTCAAAGTTTGGATTTTTCCAAATTCAACTGTCTGCATATCTCTTCTTGAACGATTTTTGATTTGCATCAAAAATCACTTGATGAGCTGCTTTTATTCACAATGTTTGCGAGTTTATCAGGAACCCTATTCATCTGGTTGTTCCGATAACCGCAGAATTTCAGGGGTTGAGAGTTTTTTTGATTCGTTCTCAACTTGAAAGCCCGCATAGTATGGGTTCTATTTCGGGAAAAGTCAAGCGGTTTTTAGAAAATAATTTCAAAAAAAATCTTACGGCAACCCGCAAATTATTCCTAATGCCTTGAAAATTCGTAATTTTTTGATTCAAAAAATTTTTTTGTTTTTTGATTTTTTTTATTTTTCTGCGCGCCCTGCGATTCGGATTTTTGACCAAATGCTGATTCGTCGGGCAACAAAAGGCCGCAAAACGCGGCCTGTACATAAACGATGCCCGATTCGCCCATCAGAATCGGTACATAAAGCCCAATTTCACCATTGGATAGAATTTCATATCGTCTAATTCGTGCTGGGCATCGGCCAAGGCCTCGGCCTTGACACGGTCAACCTCGTCCTGCATGGTGCCGGTTGTCACACTTTCCCAAGAGTTTGATGCGGTATCAAATTTTTCCAGACCATCAAACGGTACGTCCAAGCTGAGTTGTGCTGATTTATTTGTGAACACAACGCCCGCGTCCATATAAATCTTGAATCCTGCAAACAGTCCCAAATCAAATCCTGCGCCCAAATATGGCCCGGAATATTTCCAATCGGCGTGCGCGGTGCCACGGACACCGTTGCCATTATAGCGGTATAAATTATCCATCAATTTGAATTCAAGCGAATCGGACGGCAATCCGTCAATTTTCCCCGCCAAATTGGCATCTATGTCCAGTTTGCCAGTATAATATCCACCAGTCAGGCGTATACCACCAAAAAACCATGTGTTGCCGAACGGGTAAAAGTCCACCAAGGCCGCCACATGATGTGCCTGTATCGCCCCGTCGTTTATGGTCAGATTATCACCAATATCAATTCCATCATCACCCATAGCCGAATCGATTGCTGAATTTATAGTTGATTTAATCGGACGCGTGCTGGCAAAATCCACACGCAATCCGAATCGTTTCCACCAAAAAGAATCAAAATCCTTGTTCGCATACCCAATAAAACCATTCAGACCACTGGTTGCCGATGCCCCCATACCAATTTGCACACCATGCGGAAATTTTACTTGTGGGTTACCCGCACTGGTGGGGTCTGGACTCACAATATCTGTAGCAATGGGGGCCGATGATATTTCGGTATCTGTCACCTGGGGCGCGGTCGCGTCATCGGCCAATACGGGCATGACAAACAGCCCCGCAACCATTGATAAAGGATACAAAACGGTCGGTTTCATATGTGTCCTCCTTGGGTATGTAATGTGAATTTATACCTGTATCGTATCAGCTATGGAGAAAACACACAAGGGATAAATAAATATCATAAATTTATGTTCAAAAAGCCGCTGTTTTGTGATATTATTCGTGGTATGAAGACGAAGATTTTAATTTTGTCGTCCCTGCTGTGTATGTGTGGGGCGAATTATGCCAGCGCGTCCGAATGTATCGGCGCGGGCTGCGATATTAAACCAATGATTGGTACACCGACCCAGTTGGATGTCATTTCCAACCCTGTGGTTGCGGCCGCGCCTGTGACACCAGCGAATACCCCGATGCAATATGTCTATCTGGATCAAATTCCAATGCAACAGACAAAATTGCTGAGCGTAAAACCAGTCGAGCCAGATAGTCGCCCCGCGTTGTGGGACGGCGTTCAGGGTAAATACACTCAGAAGAAGTTTGATAAAACGGTTGATTGGCGCGATGGCGTGCCCGTTTGGGACGATTCGATTGTATCGTATCGGGACAAGGATTTTTCGGATTGGTTCTTGGAACCACTGCCGGAATTGTACATTCGTGATGCGGATGTACCCACCACGGTTGATCCAGCGGTTGCATTATACAGTCAGACAATGGACGATGCCGCGGCGACACGTGCGCGCGTCGAAGAATTGCTGAGCCCGCAAAAACCACGCGATAACCTGTGGACAAATGATGCCGCGGTGCCCCGCCCAGAATACACGGCCCAAGATATGACCGAAAGTGTTCAGGTTGTATTTGGTCGCGCCGATGGGTGCCCGTTTGAAACAGAAACAGAATGCACCATTTGGCGTCGCAAACCCATTGTGCACGAGGTTGTTGCCCCACGCAGCACGAAAATTCAGAACTTTCGTATGGCTGAATTTATAGAGGCCGCCAAGTGTAATGCCGATATTGATGCAACAAATCCGGCGGCCGCGCCGTTGCTGGAACGCTATAAAATGCTGATGAATTCAGCGAATGCGTGCTGTACCGATGGCATGGTGTACGCGTTACGGAATGCGGGCGCATCAGATGGTCTGATTTACAAATTCATGTCTGACGACGCGAATTTCTATGGATTTGGGTCGCGTTGCCTGATGATGACAGACAAGGAATTGGACACCAAGTATCCAAATACCGCAACCGCCGCGGTTGCCGCAGACGTGCGCAATGGTTGTCTGTGCCGTGGCCGTCAGTGGTTCAGTGCAATGCTTGCGCCATTTACAGACGCGTATGCGACCGTGCCAGAATTCAAAGACACCAAGTTTAATTACACATATACGGACGGACTGGGGCGCGAGATTACCACATCAATCAACAACGACGTCCAAAATGTGTTATATCAACTGACACTGTGTCCATAAAAAACGCGCCATCGGCGCGTTTTTTTTATAGAGTGCGAAGCGCATCCGTCTCCGCTGACGCTCCAACAGAGAGAGCAAAGAGCAGAGTGCAGAGAGCAATGAAGTGCGCCGAACGGCGCACTTTTTTATTACTGGATTGCTTCGTCATTTCATTCCTCGCAACGACAATGTTTCTAGAATGTAAACATTGTTCTTGTTGCGGACTAAGTTCTCCTCCTGTGGAGGAGTACCCGAAGGGGGAGGTGGTCTTTTGTCTGAAA
>CAVGNU010000029.1:0-3579 GCA_963630775.1 Bacteroides fragilis
GGTGATAACCGTGATGCCGGCGGCCGTCCATTTTTCACGCATCTGGTCAAAGTCCATAATATTCGTTGCGCCCATGTACAGAACCGGTTTGACATTATGCTTTTCGGCGGCGCGCACCAGTTCCAAAACGGGTGATGTTTTTTGACTGCCGGCGGCAAACCAATTGTCATCTTGGGTAACCCAGAAGTTTGGATCGTCGTGAATGGCGATTGCCAATTTGTCTGTAATCAGTATGTCACCATCGGTTGCAACAATTTTTATATTGTGGTCGTGCATGTATTCGGGGATTGATGCGTTTTGGACGGGCGCGGCGGCGGGCGCATCGTCAAAATTGATTTCTGTAAATACCGGTGCGGCCATGTCGGCGATGTTTCCGGTGTCCATATTGTCGAAATCGTCACCCAAATCAAAATCGGTTGGCAATGGCAATGCGCCGTTGTCGGATGTGGTGGTGTCTGGTTGTGCGGCGGATGCAATAATTTCCGCAATGGCGGATTTTGTATCGATTGCCGGTGGAATGTTTGATGCGGTGTCTACGCTGCGTGTGTCCACAGATGATATCTGTTCGCGGCCGGCGTTGTTACGCACGCGCAAATATGCCGCGCGTAATTCCATTGGCAGCCCTTCGGGCAGTGGACGCGTCGCGGGTGCGGCGTCGGTGGGTTCGGGCGTATCGGTTGTGGCCGGCGCGGCGGCCGGCGCACGACGTAGAAATGCGGGCAATGGAATTGTGAACAGTGGTGCACCCGTGCGCACGATAATTGCAGTGGTTGATGCGTACAGTGGCAACAGTGTTAAAATCATTATGCCAAAGATAAATCCCGCGAAGCCACGCAGTTGTGCATTTGCCAAACGCGCCCATTGCGCGTGTGACAACATATCAAAACCAAATAAAATACGGAACAAGGCATATGCCACGCAAAAATAACACACCGTCCAAACGATGGCGTATTTTTGTTTGTTCAAAAAATCACGTATGCGTTGCATGTTATAACATTATAGACAATAAATATATTTTGTCAAGGCGCGTTGTGTGCGTGTAAACATTGTCTAAAAAACGCTTTTTTTTAGGTATTTTTTATGGCATAATACCACAGATAGAAAGGGAGATTTTTTTATGCAGAATTTTCTGAAAAAGTTTGGTTTGTCGGGCGTTGTTTTGGGCCTGGTTGCGATGGGCGTGTTTGATGCAAGTGCCGCGGCAACTGGGCGCGCGGCGTACGATACAGTGCGCGCGACATCATCGACATCGTCCGCGCGTATGCCGACAATGCCGACGTTGCCGATAAATTCTGTGGGTAATTTGTCGCCAGATATGCCGACCACACCGACGCCGAATCCTGACCCCAAACCAAATCCAGAACCTGACCCAGAACCTGACCCAGAACCCGACCCGGAACCAGAGCCGGAATGTCCTGATGGTGGGGTAAAAAATTCTGATTATACCGTCACGAATTGTATGAATGACGTGTTATCGTGCGTGAATCATGGGGCGTTGCCAAATGGCCTGAATGATTTGTTTAACGAAGATTTGCGTAATGCGGTTATGAACGGTATGAACCTGTGTGCGACCCAGGTTGAAAAGTGTATCACCACGATTCGTCGTGATTGCGAAAATGTATATCGCACAACGGCGGATGTTTGGTTGGACTTTAATTCTCGTGTGATTCAGCCGGAATATTACAACTTTGTCTTGCGCAAGACAGGATTGACACCAAATCAGGCGGAAAATACATGCGGTTTGTTGGATAAAAATACATATGGCACATCATTCAATGCAGTGGCGAATGATGGTGCAGTAACCGCCGAATACAACAATCGTGTTGGTGCATACAACAGCCAACAGGGTAACGTTTTGGTTAAAAATAATCCACAGGGCGTTCAGGTCAATAACGGTAACCCTGGGGTTGATGGCCAACGTGGACACTATGCGCGTTGGGACGCGACCAAGGCCGAATGTTGGGTGCGCGTTGCTGCGTATAACAAAGATGAACAAATCAAAAACAGCTGGTTGTTTGGTGCGGCGGGCGATGACAAAGTGGCAGAGGTTTGGAAACTGGCCGGCGACACATTTACATGCAACAAGGACTTGTTCGGATTTTCGTTGCTGAATGATACCAGCACGGCCGCCGTTGTTGGCGTTGGTGGTGGTACATTGGTTGGCGCGGGGGTTGGCGCGATTGCGGGCCACGGTGCGCGTAACTTTGATTGTACAAATAATTCACAGGTTAAAAAATTGGCCGAACAGTTGACGCAAAGCGGCAACGTCGGAATCCTGAATGAATATTTGGATTCGTCAAATCGTATTACTGCGAATGCTAAAACATTGACACGTGCACAATGCCAAGATGTTGTGAACTTGTATTCAGTGTATAAACAGTTGGATACGGCATTGGATGATTGTCGTGATGTGTCTGAATATGACCAGCAGAACACGATGCATATCAAGATTACCTATGTGGCATCAGATGCGGATGCGGCGGGTGTTGCACAGGAAATAATCAACAGTAATTTTCCACAGTGCCGCAATATGACGCTAGGGGCGTGCGCGGATGTTTTGGCACGCGCGTGTGCGGCGCATTCTGATGACTGTGTGGCATATTTGCAGGGCGCAGGTTATGTTGATGCTGACGCGTTGTCAACATTTGATATCAATGTCAGCACAACATCGGAATTTGTTGGCAGATGTTCTTTCCGCCCAATCAATATTGCCAAAGAAAACGGTGAACTGATTTACTGTGCGTCAACCGAACGTGGTTGCAAGACCGCGACTGACATTCGCACAGATGTTGATCGTTTGGCGCGCGCGCTGTCGGGATTGGATATTTTGGCGGGTGAAAAATCCAACATGGCCAAGAGCATCAGTATCGGTGCGGCGACGGGTGCTGGCGCGGGTGGCCTGGCCACGGCGATTACCGCATTTGTTGAACGCAGCAATATCAGTTGTCGTGTCGGCGATGGACTGGAACAGGTTGGTTTTGGTAAATCGTATTTGATTGGCACACTGAAAGATTTCTATGTTAAATGGAATCTGCGTTTGCCCGATACAATTATGCCAACGGCAAACGTGACAAATTGTGAAACGTGGCAGGCCGCGTGCGCGACACTGACCGATTTGAATCAGTGTGCCGCCGCACAGGTGAATTACAAGCCCGCCGGTGCGAATACAATCACGCTGGTAAATTCTGCATGCACCCCATCGGGCAGTGTGTGCATCGAAAACCACGCGGTTGCCGTATCGCAGGGCGCATGCAAGCAATAGGCATAACAACAGTAAACAGTTTGTGTTCTCCCACCCCCGCCAACCGCGGGGGATTTTTATTTAGAGCATAGATAATAGATGATAGATGGCGCGCCGTCTGGCGTATTACTTCTTTCTTGTCATTCCGGTGCTTGACACCGGAATCTAGGTTATTGACTTGCGCCGGACGGCGCGCATTTTTTTATTCACTGGATTGCTTCGTCATTTCATTCCTCGCAATGACAATGTTTCTAGAATGCAAAAGTCATTCTTGTTGCGGACAAAGTTCTCCTCCTGTGGAGGAGTACCCGAAGGGGGAGGTGGTCTTTTGTCTGAAA
>CAVGNU010000030.1:0-3093 GCA_963630775.1 Bacteroides fragilis
CTCTCTCGACCACCCCGTCCTGCGGACACCCCTCCAACGGAGGGGAACTTAGTACGTTCTAGTGGTCCGCCACCAAAATCCATTATCTATTCTCTATTATCTATGCTCTAAAAAAACGGGGCGAACGCCCCGTTTTTTACATACTGTCATCGTGAACCGAATATGTGGTTGATCCACTCTTTAACCGCAATGTGCCTTTGCCTGTGCCAGCGGTCATGTTGCCATAGTATGTGGTATCACCAATCTTGACATTCAGCGACGGTGTGGTCTTCTTGCCACTGCGCAGATACAACTTGTCATTGCCAAAGTGCAAGATTCGTCCGCAATCCGTCACTTCGTCTGCACCCGCACCATAACCAATGGTGGTCAGTCCGGTCGGGCATTGGCTGCGTGTCAGGACATCTGCCGCCGAGTAATAACCCGCACCCACGCCGACGCAAGTGTCACCCAGCAACCCTGCACGTGTATTATTCCACACATAACTATTGGACAGGGCAGATGCATAGTAACCCGCATTGCACTTCAGATTTGCTTGGTGCACCCAACATGTTTTGCCACCACCGTTACCATAGTCGCCATCCGTCCCCAGATAGCACCCGTGCGATGTCAGCGAACCATTACTCAGTGTACCTGTCATGGTCGCATAGCAACCGCCGCTGGTTGTATGATCACCATCTTTGCCAGAGTTATAATAACTGTAACCCGTCACCGCAGACGCATATGTCTGGGCCGTTGGACACGTCGTACATGTCGCCTGACCGGTGCTGGCCGCATAGGTTGCGCCCGTGCATGCCGCGCATGACGACGTATTACCGTATGTTACACTGTGCGCCGCCTTGGCATAGCCGGTGTCACATGTGCCACTGGCTGCGGATTCCTTGGCAACCTTTACAAACTTGCCGCCCGCAACGTTCATGGTGCACTGTGCTTCTTTGGTTGTCGACACTGTCGCCACCAAGTCACGATAGCCCGCCGGACACTGTGTGCGTCCACCCGTGGTCAGACGTGACCCATACGTACCCGAATACACATTTGTACCACCTGGGCAATAGTAACCTGTGCCGGCACAGTTCACCTGACCCGCGCCAACCGTCGCGACATATTTACCAGCCGCGGTTGTGACATAGCAATCCAGTTCACTGTTCGAGCTGGCCGCCGACGATGGATAGTCTGTCGGGCATGTGTTGCGTCCACCGGTTGAGCCATAGGCAACCTTGACGCCGCCCGGACACCAACCACCGGCCGTACATGCACTTTCCGCCGCGCCCGCCGCCGCAACAAAGTTCGGTGCGGTTGTCGTCAGATAGCATGCCGCGGTTGAATTTGCCGCCGCGCCACCATCAGATGTCGCATACTTGCCATTCCCCAGCGCGCTGCACAATTCCAGACCGAACTTTTCGACCTGAACCGTCGCCTTGTTGCTGGAATTACACGCGACCTTGTCTTTCCCTGGGCAATACGCGTTCTTGTCACACTCTACGGCCTTGCCATAGTATGCATATGTACCGCAACCCGTCGCCGTGGTCAGGTAATACCCCGGATTCGCCTTGAACCACAGAACGCTGCCTTGAACATCATACTTTTGCGTCGTGGTGTTGTATGTCAGATAGTCATACAAACTGCCGCGTGTACCCTCATACGTATTCAGTACTTCGCATTGCGTAACCGCAGCCCATTTCTTTGACCACGTGTTCAAAGATGTACCTGCAATACTGCTGGCGTAATATTCCGCCGGTATTGTCGCACGCTTGTGATCCGCTGGCACTGGACACGCCGTCTGGGTGTTGGTCGAACCATAAGCGACCGTCGTTGATGGACAGTAATTTCCACTACCACACTCCGTCTGCGTATCATCTTTGGCGGTCTTGATATAGTAACCACCTGTGGTCTTTACCTGACACTGTTCAACCTTGCTCTTGGCCGCATCTGTGTTGCTGGTATAGATACTTGGGCACGCGGTGCACGATGTCGCCGTACCGCCACCATAGTATGTTGCACCCGTACACGCCGAACATGCTGTACCATTGACATAGTAACCTGCCTTGGAACTCAACGCGCTGTTGACCGCGGACGCGCCCCATGTTGTCGCGCCGTTGGACGCCGCCACCTGTTTCAGGTTACCACCCGCACAGTTCGCCGGTGTCGGGCTGATCTGGACGCAACTGGTGTGCGATTTCCAACCTGTGCCGGTTGAATCCGCCTTGGCCCAACCACTGGTCAGTGCAGGGCACGCCGTGCATGATGACATACTGGTGCTGGCCGCATATGTCCAGTTTGCACATGGTGTTGGCGCGGTTGCCGATGCCGCACAGGACGAACCCTCTGGGCAAATCGTGCAAGATGTCGCCGTCGTGCTGGCATAATAGCCAGCCTCGGACTTTAACGTGCTCAGCAACGATATTGTGCTGCTGTATGCTGTCGCACTGGACGCCGCACGTTTCACAGACCCACTGGCACAATTCGCCGGTGTCTGGTATTCATAGCAAGACGAGTAACCCGTCCAACCTGTGCCAGTACCAGCCGTCCAACCAGTTTCTGCGCTCGGACATGACGTGCAAGATGTCGCTGTGCCACCCGCGCTGTATTCACTCCCACTGCACTGGCTGCATGTTGCAGACGCGGTGCCGCTGTTGCTAATGATATAACCACCCTTCGCAGTCACGCCGTATGTCGTTGCAGGCCATGCTGTGCCACTGTATGTGACCGTATTTGTCGTAACGGTCTCGCACCCCGTGATGGGCTTGCTTGGTGCGGTGTACTTACATGCCGTATTCGCAGACGACCCCGCCGCAGATGTATACGTACCGCCAGATACAGACACACCCGTCAAGTTGCTGCACTGGTTCTGGACACCAGATGCGCACCACGTACCACTGGTGCACTGGCTCTGACCAGTACAGTTATTATTGCTGGTGCAGCCCGTGGTGTAATAACCCCTGTCAACCGTGCTGCATGATGATGCACCAGCCGCACTATATTGTGTGCGTCCACTACACGCACTACATGTTGATGTGCTGCCGTAATACACACTATGTGCCGCCTTGTACGTACCCGCCGCACAACTGGACGCCGTCGTTCCCTTGGCCGTGCCCA
>CAVGNU010000031.1:0-2981 GCA_963630775.1 Bacteroides fragilis
GCCATCTTCGTTCCGCCATACCGTTACCTGAAAACCATCCTGCATCTCTTTTAATTTGGTGCTGAGTGTTGTAATTTTTTTACGCGACGTGTTTTCGTTGGCGGCCTGTTGGGCCGCGGCCTCGCGCGCAATGGTGGCGTCAGTTTTAACACATTTTCTGTCACGATATTCATAGTCGCTGTCATTGCAGACACATTCGCCCGCCAACCACCTTGTCCCAGAAATGCTTTGACAAATTGCCTTGTTCGGATTTATGACACACCGGTCGTTTTGCCACGTCATATCAACGTCGCGACAGTGACACGAATTATCTTTCCAATACGCAACATCGTTGCCTACCGCCATACAGCGTTCACGACGTGATGCCAAATCGGTTTTAACACAATTATTAGACGCATCGCGTTCAAAATCAGCACTGATGCAAACACAAATATCGTTTTCCGTTTTCAGGTTTTTATTTGCGGTGCACACACAAGCATTATTTGACCATGTGCCACCAGATTTTGTGCAGGCGACTTTTTTCACCTGCGTGGCAGCGGCCATCTCGGCGTCGTTGCGTGCCTGAATTGACGCTGCTGTTTCTTTGCATTGTTTTGTGTTTGCATCGTATTCATACTTATCATTGATGCATTCACAAGATTTCCCATCGCCAGATGTACGCATATTTGCGCCATTGCATCGGCACGTGCCATTAGCATATACGCCGCCGGTGCTTTCACAGTTTGCTTTGGTGGCAATCAGAATATTATCAACGCATTTGCCATTTTGTTCTGTAAAGCCATCTTTGCATGCCCAACCAATGCATGGACTTGCACCATTGACAACCTGGGCGTCGTTATCATTAGATATAGCTTCGCCAGTATTTCGATTGATAATTTTTTCAACCGCATTCGCATCATTCTGCAGGATTAAATCTTTTGCAGAACATGTAGGCACCTGTGCAGGAATCCAACGATCGTTGCCAAACACTTTTGCACCCAGTTGACATAAAAATGCGTGATTCTTGTATGATTTTTTAGCCAATCTGGCATCCGTTGCAACAACAAGATCGCCAGATATGCATTTACCTGTTTCGCAAACATAACAGCCGCGTTTGCCAATAATGGTCAGATATTCGTCATCATTGCTACATATATCTTCCCTGATAACACAACCGGCGCTGGGTTCTGCAGCGTATGCGGGCACAACAAGACATGCAAACAACATAAACACAGACAATAATTTTTTCATAATATATCTCTCCCGTTATTCTGTGATGGGGCGGTATAAATCCCCACTCGTGTTGTCTGGATTATATCATAAATTTGCTGTTCTGACAATGCGGAAATGATAATTTTGTTTTATATTGATATGCTTTTGCACTTGGTACATGCCCCAATGTATGATAAAATTAAACATAATAATGTATGGGAAAATACACCATGAAAAAATTATTATCGTTTTTGTTTGTCGCACTGATTCCGATGGCGGGATTCTGTGTGGACAGCGATGTTACGCGCAACAGCATGCATAAAATCAGCAAGCACAGTGACACATATGTTCCAGAAAATGTGCGGTATGTGTACCCAGACCAGACGCAGTATCAATATGCTGCCGATAACTCGCACGAATTTTATATGTACGAATGTGGCTGGGGCGATATAAAGGTTGATAATACGGTTATTCTGGCCGCCGGCCATGTATTTGAGGGTCAGGTAATTGATCACTGGGTTCGTTATCTGTGCACCAGTGGCGGTTGGGTTGATGTGTCTTGTACGGGCGCAAATGGCGAAATTATTCCGTTCGCCACACAAGCCGAGGGTGATTTGACCAAGGAACAATGTGCGGAATATTCCAGCACATTTACCGATGAAAATGGTTTGATGTATGCCGCAGTGTGCCGCAAGAACCAAGTATTGGTATGCAAGGCCAAGACATGCTGGAACAACAGCGCGGCGGACGATACCGGCAAATGTCCAACAAAACCAGCCGATACGAAATCAACAGAAACAAAAAAATCGTCACAAAATGATAATTCTGGGAATACGAACACCAAGCAGTTTAATAAAGATGCATATCTGTGGAAAGGGACAGATCGGCACGCAGAAGGTGTACAAGTGCCATATGCACCAGACACGCAATCGCAGAGTAATCAGGATAATCCGCGGGGTGGTGACAAAGCACTTAAAAACCAAAATGTAAATGCGCAACAGACCGCGACCGCGGTCACATCAACCAAGAAATCAACTGCCACGGCAAAGCGGCCGACGGGCAATGGTGCGGGTTACTGCAATTTGCAGACGCGTGATTTTACCGGCACGTCTGATTATGACATGGACGAATATCTGTATCGCGATTCGGGCACATGGGAATTTTATGCTTCGTCACGCGCGCGTCCGGTTGGATCGGCAGTGCAGATTTATGAATGTAACGGGCGCAGCAATGCCCCAGATGACGCCTGTCCAGAGGGGGCAACCAAAATCTTGCGTGCTGGTGCGGGTATTGGCAACCAGACCGTTGCGTCCACGGGCGAATACGTGTTTGTATGCACCAATAACAGTTCTATCAAGAGTGACAGTTACAAATGGTTGTACACGGCAATCCAAGACAGATGCCTGTACACGTCCAGCAATGTTCCAACCCAAGAAAGCGTTGATGGCCAGATGCTGTATTACTCGTCGGACTATAATGTATATTGCCGAAACATTGAACAGGTTGCGACCAAGACCGAGGCCGACCAGAAGATGGGCCCCGCTGATCCTGCGGGTCGCGACGGCAAAGATGGACGTGATGGCAAGGATGCCACACAGGTTGCCACCGGCACGGATGCCACGGGTATACATACCATAGAGGCCACGGCAAAAATCACCACATCGCGCAATGATGCCGCGCCCGCGCAATCACGTCAGTCCGCATCACAAAGCAGAATTGCTATTTTGAGTGGTAAATTAAAAGAGATGCAGGATGGGTTCAAGGTAACGGTGTGGCGGAACGAAGACGGG
>CAVGNU010000032.1:0-3062 GCA_963630775.1 Bacteroides fragilis
CAGTGTGCATACAGTGTTGTATCACTTGTTTTGTCCCATTTGCGCACCGCCGTGCCATCGGCATCATAATACTGTACACCACCTGTTTTTGCATCAAAGTACCCAACAAATGAATATGTCGCACGCGTTGGCAATAGGGTCAGTGTTGCCATCAATGTGCCAGATGCAACTGTCTGTTTATCAGGACCACCTGTACCATTGTTTGCATCAAATGTCACTGTGTATTTCTGTTGCTGTTCGCATCCCGTGCCATCGGCAGTCTTGACGTAACCAACCGCACAATCAAATGTCAGAGAACAATCTGACGGCACTGCGTTACAAGTATCGCTGCCATAGTATATCCTGCCGGGGGTTGTTTCGGTTCCGTGTACGCAATTTATTGAATGCTCGGGGCAGGTCTGTTGTGTACATGCCTGTTCGCAGTACTTTGCGCAACCATAAATTGTTGACGCGCCTATATCAGCAGTGTCGTATTCATCACCACAGTCGACAGTGCACCCCGCAACACCGTTGATTGCGGTACCTGTGCCCGGACAATATTGTATAAATTTGTAGCCCGTGTTGCAATCAACATGCGACGTGCCGTTATAATACTTGCCCACCTGGCATGCCACAATATCGCCCTGTGACCAGTGTGCATACAGTGTTGTATCACTTGTTTTGTCCCATTTGCGCGTGGCCACGCCACTGGCACTATAATACTGTGTGCCATCTGTTTTCGCATCAAAGTACCCGATAAACGCATAGTCCGTGCGTGTTGGCAATGTTGTCAGTGTTGCCATCAATTCGTCAAACTGAACTGGTTGCGTGGATGGACCGCCGGTACCATCGTTTGCATCAAATGTTACAGTGTATTCGTCCAGCGCGCAGACAAGGGTACCTGTGGCGTCGTTGGCCACATGATAGCCGGTCTTTGGCGTTACAGATACGACAGCCGGTTTGTAATCCGCATTATTGGTTGTGCAACCACTTTTGAACCTGCCATCATCCGTACCGTCCGCATTGGAATACACAAAATAGGTACAGCTGGGCGGTGTGTTTTCGCACTTGCTGCTTTCACAGCCGTCGGGCACATCGCATGATAGTAGTTTGCCCGTCCAAGTACGCTGTTTCGCATCGCTGTAACACTCTGTGATTGCAGACGCACCATCATCAGAATTCGGATAGGTAACGCGCGGGCATTGTTCCAGTCCTTTGTCTTCGCTGCCGTATTTGTATGTACCACCGGGGCAAAAGTGGCCCCTCTTGCACAGTGTACATTCCGTGGCGTTTGCCGGCAGATAGTAGCCATGCGCACACTCTGTGCATGTGTCTTTATCACACTTGTCCTTGACGCACATAGGGTTGCCATCGGCATCTTGGGTTGCATAATATCCAGACAATGGTATTACATATATAGTTTTCAGTGTATATGGCGCATCGTTGGTTTCGCAACCACTCTTGGTTTTGCCATCGCCCGTGCCGTCTGCATTAGAATACGCAACATAATCGCAGGCGTCGGGGGTGCTGGCTTTGGCAGCGACTTCACAAGTTTTGCCTGCACAACCAGCAGGCAGTTCACAGTCAAGTATTTCGCCTGTCCAAGGGCGCGATTGTATGTTGCTGTAACACTCTGTTACTGCACTTGCCCCAATATCAGAATTCGGATAACCAGACACATTCCAGCCCTTGCGTTCGTATGGACAGCCAATCTTTCCTTGGTCGTCTTCAATGCTGTACTTGTATGTACCACCAGGACAATAGTACCCGATCGGACACTGCAGGCATTTTGAATACTTTGCCGGCAGGTAGTATCCCGGATCACACGAATACTCTGTCGTTGCGTCATTCGCGCACGTCAGGTTACCATCAGCATCGCGGGCAATATGATATCCGGTCTTTGGTGTTACAGATACGATTTTCAGTTGATAGTCATTATAGAAGTTTTCGTTGCAACCGTTATACCCCCCGCCGAATGCGAATTCACCATCGCCCGTGCCGTCCGCATTGGAATATACATAATAATAGCACTTGTCGGGGGCGTGATTTTTACTTTCACACTCTCTGCTGTCGCAGCCGTCAGGCAAATCACAGTCAAGTATTTTGCCATCACCATCACTCCAGATGCGTTCTCTGGCGTCGCTGTAACACTTCGTTATTGCATTCGCCCCATCAGCCGAATGCGGATAGTTCGTTGGACAGTATTCCAACCCTTGGTCTGTACTGCTGTTGAATTTATATTTACCGCCGGGGCAATAGTAGCTGACCCCATTGTCAATATATGATATGCTTGGACACAGCGTACATGTTGCAGAATCTGCCGGCAGGTAGTACCCCGGCTCGCACTCTATGCCCCCCTCTGGTGTGCAAAAAGCGTTACCTTGGGTATCTGTGGTGGCCAGATAGCCGTCCAGTGGCGTTACAGATACGGTTTTTAATTTATAGGGGGCGTTGTTGGTTTCACAACCAGATTTGATGTCGCCATCTGTCCACCAACCATAGGCATACGCAACATAATCACAAGCGAGATCTGTTGTGTCTTTAGTTTCACACTCTCTACTTGCACAGCCAGTGGGCAAATCGCATTGGATAAAGTTACCCGTCCAAGGACGCTGTTTCACATCGCTGTAACACTCCGAATATTGTGTCGCCCCAGGATCAGAATTTGGATAATAAAGAGGGCATTGTGTCAGCCCTTGGGCTGTAGTGCTGTTGAATTCATATTCACCACCAAGGCAATACCAGCTGAGCCACGTAGTGCTGGACCCTGATCTGTGGTCGTCTTCTGTTCTGTTTGGACACAGCGCGCATTCTGTGGTATTTGCCGGCAGATAGTAACCAGCGTCACACGAATAGGGCGCGGCAAACGCATTGGCCGACAAAATTGCCATCGCTAAACACGCCAAAAAAACGCAGAATCTGGACATCGCGCTTTTTTCCTCGCTTAGTTGCAATTCTGGACATACATACGCTTTATTATGCCACCGTAATCCCCACAGAACCTTGTCGGACCTGTGGGGGGATTTGCTTTACCACGATGTGTATCCGGCGTTACATGTACGTATGCACTTCTTGCGGGTTGC
>CAVGNU010000033.1:0-2791 GCA_963630775.1 Bacteroides fragilis
GCACATTTCATGTAATGTCCGCAGTCCATCATTGGGGCTACACCAGGGCTACAATTACAAAAAAACTAAACCGGCGCTATAGTGCAGAAAATTCAACATTTCTATACCAATGTGCCCTGTGCGCGTGTGCGGGTCAATTTGCAATGTTCCAGCATTTCTTTGATACTGGCATTTTGATCGCTTAATGCATGGAAATTTCCACCCGTTAACAAAACATACGACCATTCACAGCCCATACGGTCTGGTTCTGGCAATTCGTTTATTTTTGTCACCCAATCAACCGCGCTAACTTCCTTGCTGCGCACATCAACATTGTCTGCCCTATCATCCCCCTTTGTTTCAACAACATACATTTTATTACCAATTTTCACCATAAAATCAGGATGATACGTGCCCAGCATGCCGTCCTTGCGCAAATAACGCAGGTGTGCAAAAATGTGCTTATGTTCATCAATTTTTATCAAGCGTTCAACAGCCCCATCTGCATCGCAATATTCCAAGAACTCTTTTTCCAAATTTGATGTTGATGGATAAAACGTTTTTTCATAAATGGACTTTTTGATATCTAATGCAAAGTTTTCACGCCCAAACATTGTATCAACTTCCGAGAACCAGTGTTTTTCCACTACTGCCTCGGCCACATCAATATTGGTGTGCATTTCATAAATTGCTTTGGACAATTCCGTCAATGTATGTTGCAATATTTGACCATTAGACAATATCAAAACACGCCAATTACCGTCAACCAACGGGTCAAAATCCTGCCCAAACAGGCGCGTCCGAATATACTTATCAATCGTACACATCAATAATGCCTGATCAATTTGCATCAATGGCAATTCAGTTTTATGGCCATTGCTGCTCATTTTGGCCATATTTACAATGATTGTATTCAACATCTTTTGTAAATATTCGTTGTATGATTTGGCATTGAATATATCACCGCGCACTTTATATTCGCCGAAACGCGTTTTAACTTGCATTTCTATGCCAACAAAGCGTTCGTCATTATCATTAGGCACTAATTGTTTCAAATCTTCTAAACGCGCCCCGTCCCAGCTTTTCATATTTTCCACAGATATAACATCGCCTGATAATGTTTCTTCTTTGTCCTTTATAATACGTGGCCAAAACAAATTTAGTTCTGCAAAATTTGGTTTTAATCCGACCGAAATCATATCCCCCAGTGCTTTACCTTTGCCACCCGGTCTTGCGGTCTGCTCTTCAACCAGCAAACTTTTATCAAGATCATCATAAAACTTTTCAAATGCCGGGTGTTCTATGACAAACAAAGTATCCAAATAATTCACAGGTTGTTGTTTCAGATCATATATATTATGCCGGTTTTCTGCTTTACTGTCTTGAAATTCTGGTTCACGCCACATCAAACGCAGCCCGCGTCCCAATACCTGTTCCAGCAAAATCGGTGCCTCTGACGAACGCAACGGAACAATAACGCAAATACTATTAACATCAAATCCTTCGCGCAACATCATAACACTGACAACAACCTTTGGTTTGTCCGACTTATCCATGTTAAACAATTGCTGTTTAGTTTGTTCCCATTCATCTGGTGGAATTTCACCTTTGCGATTGGAATCAATACGCATAATATCATCTTCTTCCAATCCTTCTGACCGCAGAAAATCCACCACAAATGGCGACACATCCGTATCTTCACAAACAACCAACATTTTTGGCGATTTTTTCACATTAAAGTTTTCAAAATCTTCACGCAATATATTCAAACGCGACAAACCGGCCCGCAGCATTAAACGCTGGCCTTCGGATAAACCTATAACCTTCTTTCCATCACGAATGGCCTTGAATTCAATCTGTTCATTGGACAACGCTCCCAATTCTTTACGCTTGTCCAGAATAAAGGTTTTAACAAATCCGGCTTTCATTGCGGTGGCCAATTCAAAATTGGTCACAATATGCGGGAAAAAGTGTTTTGTTCTGTTTTTTCCACCACCGGTCACAATGTACGGCGTTGCAGAAAAATCAATTTGAATAAAACTATCACCCTTTGGTTCTGCAATTGTATTTAATGCGCGTTGCCATTCAACCTCGGCTACAATGCCATTGGATTTACTCTCGTGAATATGATGGGCCTCGTCATTAAATACACACAGGTCTGGCAATTCAGACAGATATTCCAACACGCCACCACGCAAGTATTTTGCATCCAATTCGTCCAATGCATTACCACTGGCAACACCCGGTGTCACAGGCAATATTTCAGATGCGATTTTTGTTGTTTCGGTAAAATCAAGCCCCATAATTTGTGTTTCTGGTTCTTCTTCGGAATCGTTTTCATTTAATTTATGCCAATTGGTTATCGCAATTATGCCACCACCGGTTGTTTTATTTCCAATTTCATGCTTGTCTGCCACAGAATTTTGGATAAACGAAAACACATCCTGACGATACTTTTCTGGCACAAAAAGTTCCTGATTGCTCTTCAGATCGGATGTATCAAAATCACGTTGACCAACATTAATTTCTTTGCCACAGAACGCATCCAACAGGCGTTCGTACACAATCAGCCCGGGGGCAATCAACAGAAAGTTTTTTGTGTATTTTACACCATTGTTGGTTTGATATTTTGCATTCAAATACTGCCATATCAGTAACGCGTTTAATACCCACGTTTTTCCTGTGCCTGTGGCCATTTTTACACAGTATTTTGGATAACGATATTTATTGGCCGTTATAACATCCGTAAAATTCTGGTCAACATAAGATGCGTCTGTCACATTAGACAAATGCGCATACATATCAACCACTG
>CAVGNU010000034.1:0-2668 GCA_963630775.1 Bacteroides fragilis
TTCCGGCGTATTATAACGCATGGCGTGATTCCGATGCATGCGCGACCCGATTTCGATTGCGTCTGTTTGGGAAAATACCATTGATAAAAATAAAACATAACTGGGTCCAGTTGTTTGAATTTATACCGTTATTCAAAATTTGGTGGAGATAATATTATGATAAACTTTAACGTTCCTGCATGGACACCAGAAACATTGTCAGATATCGCCGCGGCATTTGCCACAGGGCATGTATCTGGTGACGGTAAATATACCAAAATGTGTCATGAAATTTTGCGCCATAAAATGGGGACAGAAACCGCCCTGTTGGTGCATTCGGGGACAGCGGCATTGGAATTGGCGGCGATATGTGCGAACCTGACCCCTGGGGACGAGGTTATTATGCCATCGTACACATTCTGTTCAACCGCAAACGCGTTTGTGTTGCAAGGCGCGACGCCAACATTTGTTGATATTCGCCCAGATACATTGAACATTGACGAAAAGTTGATTGAATCCGCAATCACCCCACGCACACGTGCGATTGCCCCCGTGCATTATGCGGGTGTTGCGTGTGAAATGAACACAATTATGGACATTGCACGTCGGCATAACTTGCTGGTTATCGAAGATGCCGCACAGGCGTATGATTCATATTATCGTGGCGCGCCGTTGGGCACAATCGGTGATATGGGCTGTTTCAGTTTTCATGAAACGAAAAACATTATGTCTGGCGAAGGAGGTTTGTTCGTCACAAACAACACCGAATTTGGTGAACGTGCCGAAATCATTCGCGAAAAAGGAACTAATCGCAGCAAATTTTTCCGCGGCCAGATTGATAAATATACGTGGGTGGACAAGGGATCATCGTACCTGCCCAGTGATATAATTGGCGCATATCTGTATTCTATGCTGAACATTTCTGACCAAATTCAGGCACGCCGCAAAGAAATTTGGAACCAGTACAATGATTCATTTGCCCCGTTCGAGGCCCGCGGCGTCATTCGTCGCCCTATTATCCCAGCGGAATGCACAAATAATGCGCATATGTTCTATTTGTTATTCAATGATTTGGACACGCGCAGTCGTTTTATCGCACATATGCGTGAAAACGGAATACAAACGCCATTCCACTATATTCCGCTGCATTCCGCGCCAGCGGGCGAGAAATATTGTCGCACGGCCACAGATATGACGGTTACAAACCGCGTGTCTGATACATTGGTGCGTTTGCCATTGTATTACAATTTGACCGACGCAGACCAAGAACGCGTCATTGCCACGGCATGTGAGTTTTTACAGAATTTATAATGAAAAGAACGATATATAATCTTTATTGGATGCTTATTCGTGCGCGATTCCGCCATCGGTATAAACGCCAAAATTTTGACATGCGGTGCATCGATCGATTAATCGCGCAACTTGCTGATAAAATATATAGAAAGTACGAAAAACGTTTTGATTCTTTCAACGGATTTAGATATGACATTGGGTATTTTGCCACCGAACTATATAACGTTGGCGGGCACACCGCATGTTTAATAAATCTGGCAAAATCTCTTATCTACGAAAAGACAGGCGCATTGTTTCTTAGCCGCATGGGAAATTCCATACACGAAGCACCAGATGCCATGAAAGAATTAACAGACATTATGGATGTACACGGCATAACATTTTGCTCACACGATTTTGTATCTGCGGTAATTGATTTATACAATAAAATCATCGTTAATTGTCCGCGTGTCGCAATAACATATACACACATGGACGACTTGCTTTTTGCCGCTGTTGCACATTTGGTAAAGAAAAATACCGGCATGAAAATTATTTTCTTTGATCACGCATCCCATTTTCCAACCGTTGGGATGGGTAATGCCGACATGATTTTGCACGGCATGGAAACGACACGACAAATTGCCATAACCAAACGCCATATACGCGTTCCGTGCAGAATTGTCGGTCTGCAATCGATCAAACGGGGCGAAACAAAGATTTATACACGGCAACAAATTGCTGCCGAGCGTCGTAAAATCGGCGTCTCAACGAATGCCCCATTGGTGGTAAGTGGCGGCGTTTCATATAAATTCTTTGACAATAACACATCCGAATTCTTTGAAACCGCGTGCGATATGTTGGTGCGGAACAAAAAACTATATATCATGGTGATTACCGACCTTGATGAATCCCAGCAAGAAATTATCTCTAATATTTTTGCAAACCATACGGATGCATTAAACCGCCTGATTATACACCCACGAACACGTAATTTTGAAATTTTGTTTCAATGTGCGGATGTATTTATGGACAGTTTTCCTGTATCTGCGGCAATGACCCAGATTGATTTAATGCGTATGCGTGTACCAACGGTTGTAAAGATAAACCGTAAAAACCCACTATATTCTTTCCATGAATATATGCCCACAAATTATCCGTATATGTTTGAAAAGGCATCTGATCTGGCAAACGGAATTTTGTATTTACTGGATAATCCAGATGCACGCAAGAAACTTATCGCCGACAATTATGAGTTCTGGGAAAAAACATACGAAGAAACAATTGTTAAAAACAAATACGTATCTTTCATTGAACAGGTATTAAAAAATGACAAATAAACGCGTTGCTATTTTACAATCAAATTATATCCCATGGAAAGGATACTTTGATATTATTGCATCTGTTGATGAATTCA